>DASTYI010000166.1:0-72026 GCA_035765045.1 Iamia sp.
GGCTGATCGATCCGCTCGGTCTCTCGGCCGAGATGGTGATCACCGCCGAGCGGGCCCGCGACCCGCAGGTCCGCGACCGCATCCGGGTGCCGGTGGGCGGCCTGCCCCACGATCCCCTTCCCCTGCTCTCCGAGGGCCTCGACAGCCAGCTCGACGAGATCCGCCCCGCCTTCAGTGGCCTCGTGAGCGCACGAGCCCTCGGACGACTCCTCACCGCACTGGCGACGACGCTGCACCAGGGAGTCGCCGTGGAAGGTCTCCCGAGCGCCACGGCGCTGGACCGGATCCTCGGCGCCCGCCGAGCCACCACAGCAGATGCCACATTGCTGCGACCGTGTGGCTTCGCCGGCGGGTTCTGGGCCGACCTGGACGCCGAGGAGGTCGGCGGGTGGGCGACGCCCTCGACCATCGCCGCCTTCGCCGGCGTGATCGAGATGGGCGTCGTCGCCGCCGTCGACGCGAGAGGTGTCGTCGCCTGGGTCGTCAACGGCGTGCAGTCCGGCGATCGGAACGAGGTCGCCGCGCTGCGGCGGGTCATCACCGGCCAGGCCAGCGTCCTCCTCGCCTCTGTCGGCAAGGGCCAGCCATGAACCCGCCAGCCCCAGAACCCGGTGGTGCTCGTTCCCATCGGTGGCGAACCCCGATCGGGGATTTCGGCCTGCTCGGCGAGACCGAAGGGCTCCTGGCCCGGACCCCGGTCGGGGCCGCAACGCTGCGGCCGCTCCACGTCGCCGTCACCGCGACCGACCTGAGTATCGACGGGTCCGTCCTCGCCGCCGTCCTTACGGTCGATCCCGGAGGAGCGCGGGTGCGCTACGCCACCGCGGACGCTCCCGACATGACGGTGGCCGCGCCCTACGCGGCCCTGCTCGGGTGGTTGCACGACCCACCGACCCTGCTCGGACACCTCATGCACCACGGGCACCGAGTCGACGGCTCGCTCGCCGCGCTGTCCGCAGTCGAAGGCGTCGTGTCGAGCGCTCCCGTTGGTGCGGCGCCCTCGCCGGCCGACCGAGCCGCATGGGTCGCAGAGATGTCGAGCTCGCCCGACGAAGGGCTCGCGTCCGGCGTCACGACAGTCGCTGTTACCGTTGTCACACTGGAGGAAGGGGAGGGCGAAGATGTCCTGGCATGACGATCGGTCCCTAGACATGAGGCCGCTCCGTACGGTCGTGCTCCTGACCGTGATGGCGATCACCTTCGCGGCCTGCGGGTCCGGTGATGAACCCCTGACCAGCGGGCAAGACCGTCCGGCACCCGCCAATGAGAGGTTCGACGTCCCCGACGTGGGCGTGCCGGTGTCCTGGGGAGCCGATCTCGGGGCCGTGTTCGACGGCCGGCTCCCGGTGATCGCGGCGACAGCAGATGCGGTCGTCGCACTCTCCGCTGCGGATCCGAGCATCGGGCTCGACTCCTCGATCGTGGCCGTCTCGGCCGATCGCCAGCCGTTCCGACCCATCGAGTTGGGCACGACGCTGGTCGCAGTGTCGGCGGTGGTCGATGACGACGGCACCGCCGTCATCGTCGGCAACGAGTGCCGCAGCGTGCCGGATCCCGAGGGCGGGTGCGACCCCGGCGCACTCGTGCCTCGGGCCTTCGAGGTCGATGTCGCCGCCGCCACCAGCACGGAGCTGCCGGCGCCGCCCGAGGACCACGTGGGGGCCCGCGGGCTCGGCGTGACCTCGCGCGGGTTCGCCTTCCAGGTCGCCACCACCAACGGCGGAGAGGTCACGGCGACCTGGACGGGCTCGGATTGGACGTCGACCGCCTTGCCGTTCGCGTCGGCATCGGTGTGTGCCGCCGACGACCAGCTCGTCGCCGTTGCACCGACGGGCTCCACGGCACCCGCCGGAGGACAGAAGCCCAGTGGGGGGAACGTTCCGGAGGGAGCGGCGCCCGTGCCCGCCGACCCGGACTCGGTGATGAGCGGCGAGAGGACCCCCGCCGGCGAGCCGTTCTGGAAGGCGGCGGTCTCCGACGATGCCGGGGAGACGTGGTCCGAGCCGGTCGAGCACCGATCGATCGTCGATGATATCGGCTTCGAGCCGTTCACGGTCTGCGGTCCCGACCACACCCTCGTCCACACCATGCAGCTCGCGTGGTTCACACCCCGGACCGGGGCCTGGGTGGGGGTCGAGGGGAGCCTGGCCACGGGGCCGGGAGCGGCGATCGCCTACCGGCCCGACGGATCATCGGTGCTCTGGAGCGCCCCCGCACCGTCCAACGAACCCGATCCCGAGGCCGAGCCGGCAGAGCCCTCGTCGCAACAGCGAATCTCGTTCGGCCCGATCTCAGGATCGACACCCAAAGAGAACACCGAGACTGCGGACCTGCCCGACGGGCTGACGCTGATGACCGCCAACGGCGCCGGGGCGGCCCGACACGGCTACCTGATCGTCTCCCAGGCCGGGAGCCCGGGATACGACCTCATCCAGCTCTCGTAGGGGGAGAATCCAATGACACGAGTCAAGCGTCTGCTCATCGGCGCGGCCATGGCGCTGCTCTTGGGCCTGGTCCGGGTCCTTGCCGGCCCCGACGTCGTCCCGGTCGGCGCCGCCGGGGACACCTTCGAGGTCGCTCACTACAACCTCTGTAGCCGCAAGTGCTCCCTCGAGCACGTACCGGGGGCTTCGAAGACGCACCTCGGCGTCACGCCGGTGAACGAGATGTTCTGGTGGATGGCCGCCCGGAACCGGTTCCCCCGTGCGATCAGCCTCAACGAGGTGTGCGGCGAGGCGTTCTGGACGCTCGCTGCCGGGCTGGACCCGAGCTACAACTACAAGCACTACTTCTTGGCGTCGCGGAACTTCCCGAACGACGGGGGTTGCACCACCTTCGGGAACTCCATCTCGGCCCGCACCCTCACCGACTACGGGCCCTGGCAGTACTGCCACGTCGACGGCAACGGAGGCACTGCCAGCAACGGCTGCGCCCCGAGCACCGACACCGGCGCGGAGTACCGCAACATGGTGTGCACCAGATCCCAGGTCTACTTCGAGGGCTTCTGGGCCTGCACCTCACACACGACCGGGAGTGGCCAAGCGACTGACTATCGCGCCGTGATCGACTACTGGACCGACCCCCGCGTTGCTCTCGGGGACCTGAACGTCCAGGACTCGGTGCAGTCCTTCACGGACAACGGCTACGCCGATGCCTACGTCGGCCTCCCGACCATCGAGAGCGGCGACCACATCGACTACGCCTACTTCCACACGGGCAACCTCGCCGGGCGGGACAGCTACTTCCGCTACAACGGCGCCTCGGACCACCACCTCCTGTTCGGAGGCATCCACTTCAAGTAGGTCCCCGGCGGCGTGAGCCGGCGGGGGTGAACCGCCCTGGGTTCGTTGGAGGCTCCTGACCTTGGAAATGAGGATGGAGTCATGCCGAGGGGCATCAAGCCGGGGAAGCCGACGACGCGTCGGTACTCGGCGGAGGAGAAGGCTCAGGCGGTGCGGCTGGTGCGTCAGCTGCGTCGGGAGCTGGGGACCGAGCACGGGACGATCCGGCGGGTCGCGGATCAGCTCGGCTACGGGGTCGAGACGGTGCGCAAGTGGGTCAAGCAGGCTGACATCGATGAAGGCGTGAAGCCGGGCCGCTCGTCGGGGGACACTGCGAAGATCAAGGCGCTCGAGGCCGAGAACCGGGAGCTGAAGCGGGCGAACGAGATCTTGCGGAAGGCGTCGGCGTATTTCGCCCAGGCGGAGCTCGACCGCCGATGACCGAGCTCGTCGGGTTCATCGACGAGCACCGCAGCGTCCATGGGGTCGAGCGCATCTGCAGGGTTCTGCAGGTGTCCCCGTCGAGCTGCTACGCGGCCAAGCGGCGCGAGCGCGAGCCCTCGGCGAGGGCTGCTCGTGACGCGGTCTTGACGCCGATCCTGTTCGCGTTGTGGGTGGCGAACCGCAAGGTCTACGGCGCCCACAAGCTCTGGCTCGCCGCCAGGCGCGCCGGCCACGAGCTCGGCCGTGATCAGACCGCCCGGTTGATGCGCGAGCTGGGCATCGCGGGCATCAGCCGGCGCCGCAAGCGGGTCTTCACCACCGTGGCTGATCCCGACGCCGTGCGGGCCCCGGATCTGGTGCGCCGGAACTTCACCGCGGACCGGCCCGACGCCTTGTGGGTGACGGACCTGACCTACGTCCCGACCCGGACAGGGGTGGCGTATGTGTGCTTCATCGTCGACGCCTTCAGCCGCCGCATCGTGGGCTGGCGGGTCGCGTCGAACATGCGCACCGAGATGGTCCTCGACGCCCTCGAGATGGCCCGCCGCTCACGCGGCAGCCGGCGCCTCGTCGGGCTGATCGCACACGCCGATGCCGGGTCGCAGTTCACCTCGGTGCGTTTCACCGAACGGCTCGACGAGATCGGGGCGAGACCGAGCATCGGGACCGTCGCCGACTCATATGACAATGCCCTGGCCGAGACGACCAACGGCCTCTACATGACCGAGTGCGTCTTCGGGCCCGACGCTCCGAGACCGTGGGAGGACGTCGACGAGCTCGAGCTGGCCACGTTGTCGTGGGTGCACTGGTTCAACGAGGAACGCCTCCCACAGCCACTGCGGCCACGTCCCGCCCGCCGAGCACGAAGCAGCCTTCTACGCTGCCCAACAAGCCGACCCCAGCGGGGTTGGAATCCAATAGCCCGAGCCTCCGCAGACCCAGGGCGGTTCAGTCCCGCCGAGCGTGCCGAGCAGCATCTCGGTGGTGGCCGAGGTGAAGTCGACCCGCCCGCCGATCTCGGGCAGCCCCAGCTCGACGCCGAAGTGCTGGATCAGCGGGTAGACCGACGAGCTTCTCGTCCGGCTGGTGGCGCACCGAGCACGGCATTCGATGTCATCAGCAGTGATACGGTCCACCGGTAGGAGAGGTGGCACGGGCACAAGGCCGGTGCCGGGAGGAGGGTTCCGTGCCGACGAGGGCTGTTCGCCGTTCGTGCGCGATGGCGGCCGTCTTGATGACGGCCATCTCGATCGCAGGGCTGGCCACCGGGCCGGCGGCACCCGTGGCGGCGACGGACGGCGTCGTCGACCTCGGCGTGCGGTGGAACGGTGACAAGCCGTCCCGCGTCATCGTCGGGACCCATTACGGCGCGTCCGTCCTGGTCACCAACCACGGATCGGCGACCGCCGACGCGGCCACGGTCACCTTCGACCTCCCCGCCGGGGCCGAGCTCGTCGCCAGCTCGTACGACCGCGATCTGCCCGGGGCCGAGCCCTGCGAGGTCGCCGGCCCGACAGTGACGTGCACGGTCGGTGACCTCCCCGCTGACGGGGACCACGACGCCGTCTTCCTCACCCTCCGGGAGACCATCCCGGCGCCGGCGGTCACCACCACGGCGACGGCGACCAGCGCGACCGCCGAGGTCACCCCCGACCCCCACCCGAACACCGACAGCGCCACCTACGAGATCGCCGACCACGAGACCGACCTCCGACTGTTGCAGTGGATGGACGAGCCGTCGCCGCGCTCGATCGTGGGCAACATCGAGACGGTCGCCGCCTGGGTCGGCAACTACGGACCGTCGCCCTCCGACGACCTCACCGCCACCTTCACGCTGCCCGACGGCGCCCAGGCGACGGGGGCGGGGGTGACCTTCGGCCTCTACCCGGGAGCCGACGGCTGCGTGATCGACGGCGAGACGGTGACCTGCAAGGTCGGTGACGCACCGGTCTACGGCGCGGACTTCGTCTGGGTCCAGTTCGTGCCGACCCGGGTCGCCACCGGCGAGGTCGTGACGCTCACCCTGTCCAGCTCGACCCCCGAGGCGACCCCCGACCGCTTCGCCAACACCTCCTCCACCGCACCCTTCGACGTCGTCGAGCGGGAGGTCGATCTCACCGTGGGGTGGACCACCCAGCCGTCGGCCCGCAGTGTCGTCGGCAACCAGGAGCGCCCGGTCCTGCGGGTGAGCAACAACGGTCCCTCCACCGCCGACGCCACCACGGTCACCTTCGACCTCCCCGCCGAGGTGGCGATCGACGAGGTCCACCCCTCGTGGACCTATGACGGCGCCGAGGACTGCGAGATCGACGGCCGGACCGTGACCTGCATCGTCGGGGCCATGCCCGCCCACACCTGGATCGACATGACGGTCAAGGTCACACCGACCACCCCCGCCACCGGCTTGACCGCGACGGCTAGCGTCACCAGCGCGATCGCCGAGGTCGCCGGGGACCCCAGCATCAACACCGCGACCACCGCGCCGTTCGGCATCGTGGACCGGCAGGTCGACCTCGGCCTGGAGTGGGTCTACGAGCCCACGCCCCGCGCCGTCGTCGGCAATCGCGCCTTCGCCGCCGTTCGGGTCACCAACGACGGGCCCTCGATCGCCACCGCCACCACCGTCACCTTCGACCTGCCCGTCGGGGCCGACGTCGACGAGGCGTTCTCCAACGCCACCTGGGCCGGCGCCGAGGACTGCGAGATCGTCGACCACACGGTGAGCTGCAACATCGGCGACGTGCCCGTCGGCGGCACCGCCGACGTCTACGCCATGTTCACCCCGAGGGTCGCGGCCGCCGGAGTCCCGGTCACCGCATCCGTGACGAGCTCGGTCGCTGAGGTCGTCCCCGACCCCACGGCCAACACCGTCACCTCCACCTTCGACGTCGTCGCCGAGCAGGCCGACCTCGCCGTGAGCTGGGAGGGAGGCTTCCCGGCCCCCTTGGTCGTGGGGGAGCAGCGGTACGCATTCGTGCGGATCGTCAACCGGGGACCGTCCATCGCGGTGGACACGACCGTCACCATCGAGCTCCCTGCCGATGCCACCCACGTCTCCATGCTCGTCGGCTCGCCCGGGGCCGAGGGGTGCACACGCGATGGCGGCACCGTCACCTGTCACCTCGGCGACGTACCCGTCAACACAGCCAACTCGGTCTTCGTGATGTTCACCCCGAGGGTTCCCGGCACCGGGGTGAGGGCGACGGCGACGGTGGCCAGCGGGGTGGCGGAGGCCACCCCGAACACCTACCCCAACGTCGCCGCCACCGCCCCGTTCGACGTCCTGCCGGTCACGCCGACCATCGCCGGGTCGGTTGCCGACACCGCCGGCAACGGTCTCGTCGGGGTCGAGGTCCGGGCGTACAACAGCGCCGGGGTCACGGTCAGGACGACCACCACGGGTGTCGCCGGCCAGTTCGCCCTCCGCGACTTGCCGACGGGCGTCTACACCCTCCGTTACGCCAAGACCGGGTTCGTGACGGAGTACTACGACGATGCGGCGACCGCGGTGACGGCCACACCGATCGAGCTCTCCCACCCGGGCACGGTCCAGGCCAGTGTGCAGCTCGAGGCGACGGCGGGGATGGCCGGGACGGTGACCGACGAGGGCGGGGCCCCGTTGGTCGGTGTCGAGGTGCGGGCGTACAACACGTCGGGGGCGACGGCGAAGGCGACGACCACGAGCGTCGGGGGTGGGTATGTCCTCGACGGCCTGGCGCCGGGGACGTACAGGCTGCGGTTCGCCCGGGCGGGTGTCGTGACGGAGTTCTTCAGCGATGCGGTCAGCCTGGCGACGGCCACCCCGATCACCCTCACCCCGGGGGTCACGGTCACCGCTGATGCGACCGTGAGCGCGACGGCGACGGTCACCGGGGCGGTCACGGAAGACTCCGGGGCTCCGCTCGTCGGTGTCGAGGTACGGGCGTACGACGCGTCGGGGACGACGGCGAAGGCGACGACCACGAGCGCCGGGGGTGGGTATGTCCTCGACGGCCTGGCGCCGGGGACCTACCGGTTGCGGTTCGCCCGGGCGGGTGTCGTGACGGAGTTCTTCAGCGATGCGGTCAGCCTGGCGACGGCCACCCCGATCGTCCTGACCGCTGGGGGCACGTTCGTCGCTGATGCGACGGTGAGTGCGACGGCGTCGGTGGCCGGGGTGGTCACAGACGATTCCGGGGCTCCGTTGGCTGGTGTGGAGGTGCGGGCCTACGGGGCGTCGGGGGCGACGGCCAAGGCGACGACCACGAACGCCGCGGGCGCGTACGTCCTCGACGGTCTGGCGGCGGGGACCTACACCTTGCGCTTCGCCCGGGCCGGTGTGGTCACCGAGTACCACAGCAACGCCAGCGCCGCGTCGTCGGCCACCCCCATCACCCTCTCCCCGGGAAGCGAGCTCGTCGCTGATGCGACGGTGAGCCTCACGGCGACGGTGACGGGGGCGGTGATCGATGGCGGGGGGACGCCGTTGGCTGGGGTGGAGGTGCGGGCGTACTCGGCGTCGGGGGTGACGGCGAAGGCGACGACCACGAGCGTCGGGGGTGGGTATGTCCTCGACGGCCTGGCGCCGGGGACGTACAGGCTGCGGTTCGCCCGGGCGGGTGTCGTGACGCAGTTCTTCAGCGATGCGGTCAGCCTGGCGACGGCGACAGCGATCACCCTCACCCCGGGGGTCACGGTCACGGCTGATGCGACGGTGAGCCTCACGGCGACGGTGACGGGGGCGGTGATCGATGGCGGGGGGACGCCGTTGGCTGGGGTGGAGGTGCGGGCGTACACGGCGTCGGGGACGACGGCGAAGGCGACGACCACGACCGCTGCGGGTGTGTTCGTCCTCGACGGCCTGGCTCCGGGGACCTACCGGTTGCGGTTCGCCCGGGCGGGTGTCGTGACGGAGTTCTTCAGCGATGCCGTCAGCCTGGCGACGGCAACGCCCATCACCTTGACTCCTGGCAGCACGACCACAGCCGACGCCACGCTCATCGCCACCGGCTCGAGCTGAGGGCGGGCGCCGCGGAGCGCCCGGAGCTCGATGGTCGGTCAGAGCGTCAACGTCTCTGACCTGGGGATCACACGTGGTGGTAGTGGGGCGGTCGGGCCCTCCGACACCAGCATCGTGGGGCGCCGTCGGAGCGAGGGTGGGGCGGGGTGCCTCGGGGCTCAGGGGGGCGCGGAGAAGGTGCGGTCGATGGCGGCCAGGGCGGCGTCGGTGTACCGCCGGTCGCCTGTCTCCAGGCCGAACGCCAGGTCCTCGACGAGGGCGCAGCGGGCGTGGAGCACCGCCCGGGCCAGGAGGTCCGGGTCGGCGGTCGGCAGCGCGGCGACGAGGCGCTGGGCGGCCGCCGGCCCGAGGTCCCGGAGGATGCGGCCGACATCGTGCGCGGGGTCGATGAGCCCGGCATCGGACCAGTCGATGACACCGGTGAGGGTGATGCGGTCGGCGGCCGTCAGCAGGTGCTCTGCGCCCAGGTCGCCGTGGCCGAGCAGCACGGCCGGCGGGCCGGGTGGCGGGTCGTCGGCCAGACCGGCGGCGACCGGGCGGTGGCGCGACCCGAGGACGTCGGCGAGCGAGGGGAGCAGCTCCTGCGCCCCGGCCAGATGCTCCTCCAAGGGGTCGTCGCCGACGTCGACCACCTCGGTCGCGGCCGACGCTGGGACGGTGTGGAGGGCGTCGAGGAACGGCGCCAGCTGGTCGACGACGGCCTCGGCGTCCCGGCCCGGCTCGTCGAGGAGCGAGGTCCCCGGGAGCCGGCGGACGACGATGACACCGGCCTCCGGCGCGGCGGCGATGACCTCGGGGACCGGCAGCGGGGACACCTCGGACAGAAGCCCGAGCAGCGCGGCTTCGCGCGCGATCGCGGGGTCGGGACCTCCCCCGAGGGCGACCCGGGCCACCAGGTCCGTGTCGACGGCGTAGGCGGCGTGGTCCGTCCCCCGCCCGAGCGGGGTCAGGTCCCGCCCCGGGCCCAGGAGCCGCTCGACCGTGGCGGCCACCCGCGCCTGCTCGCCGTCGACCTCCACGGCTCCGACCCTAGGGACCGTCGGGCGGCACGAGCGGCGGGGGAGACCACTCTGCGTCGACCACGGCGGGGGCGCCCTCGTAGGCGCGCAGGGCGACGGCGGCGGGGCCGATCGGGGCCGGGAGCCAGTTCGCCGTCCGGGCCGGGGGCTCGGCGCCGATGTCGATCACGAGCGACCCGTCGGGCTCCCACACCAGGCCGGGCGTGCGGTCGCCGATGCTGTACCGGTCGATCGGGTTGTCGACCAGCTGCTGGTCGGGCCCGTACATCGTCAGGGACCAGAAGCCCCGCACCGGCGGGAGGCCGTCGGGTGGGAAGCGGAGCTGCCGGGGGTCGCGGCCGTCGGCGATGCGGGCGATGTAGGAGCGGTTCTCGGCGGGCCGGTGGGCGGCGAGCGCGAACCGGGCGGTCGCCGCCCGGGCGTGCACGTCGTCGCCGTGGTCGGCGCCGGCTCGGCGGGTGCCCCAGCCGTTCGCCCACCGGTCGTGCCCGAGCCGACCGACCCGTTCGTGCACGCGCTCCATGACCGCGGCCCCGCAGCCGGCGTCGATGCCCTCGGCCAGCAGGCGGGCGAGGTGCGGTGGGGCGGGCGGGGACCACGGGGGCGGGGGTTCCTCGGCGAGGCCGGCGGCCAGGAGGGCGAGCGGGTCGGCGGGCTCGTCGGCGGCGCCGGCACCGGGGTGCCCGGTCCCGGAGATGCGGATCGAGCGGAGGACGTCGGTCGCGGCCGCCACGTCGTCGGGCCCGTCGACCACCACGCGGGCCAGGACCCACACCGTCGGGGTGCCGATCGGGATCAGCGTCCGGCCGTCGTCGCTCGGCGGGGTCCCGGGGTCGAGCGTCACCCGGGCGTGGACCCCGTCGCTCCCGTGGAGGCGGCGGCAGACGTAGGCCACCGTGGTGTAGGCGTCGAGGAGCATCACCGACCAGTAGCGATCCGGGTCGAGCGGAGGCACCTCGATCCGCACGTCCCCGGCCCGCAGGTCGTAGAAGCCCGAGCCGTACAGCGTGTCGTTGTTCGGCGCCACGACGGACCGGTCGGCCGGGGTCGACAGCCGGGTCCGCAGCACGAGCCCGTCGGGGCCGACGGGGCGGCTGCGGCGGAGCGTCCGCCGGATCGCCAGCAGGGGGTAGCCCCAGACCACCCCGTCGACGAGGGCATCGAGATCGGCGCCCGTCGGTGGGCTCATCGTCGCCGGCTCACGTCTCGGGGCGGAAGGCGTGGAGGGTGCCGGTGAAGGTCGGGACGAGCACGGTGCCGTCGGGGGTGAGGGTCGTCCCGACGGTGAAGCGCGCCTGCCCCTCGAGGGGGTCCTGGTCGAGCACCTCCCCGTCCCGGGTGTCGATCACGACGATGTCGACCTCCCCGCCGCCCCGGGGGACCGTGACGTAGGCGCGATGGCCCTCGGCCTGGGTGGCGATGCCCAGGTTGAGGAGGTCGTCGCGCCGCCACGCCAGCACGCCTCGGTCGCCCTCGTCGGCGATGGCGAGGGTGGCGCCCGCCCCGGCGGGCATCACGAGGCCGTCGGGTGACACCGATGGGCTGCCACCCGCGTTCCAGCCGATGCGGAACGACCAGACGATCGACCCGTCCTCGACGTCGAGGGCGTGGAGGCTGTCGACCCCGTCGGTCACGTAGAGCCGCCGGCCGTCGGCCGAGAGGGTGGGGCTCGAGCCGCTGCCGTTCGGGAGGGCGTCGTTGGACCAGGCATCGGTGATCGCCGGGTCGCCGTCCACGTCGAGGTCGAGGGCCCGCACCGACGCCTGGGCCGCGCCCGGCTCCCACCACGTGAGGAAGATCCGGCCGGTCTCGGGGTGGACGGCGATCGTGTTGGCGCTCGGGCAGCCGGGGAGGCCGCGGGCGCACGGCCAGAGGCTCTCGGCCAGGGTGAAGCCCCGCCCCGGGATGAGCTCGCGCACGGGGACGACCTTCTCGCCGGTGTCGCGGTCGACCACGTGGACCTGGCCGATGTTCGTGACCAGGACGACGTCGCGCCCGGGGGTGAGCTGGGCGGACAGCGGCACCCCGACGATCGGTGACTCCCAGAGGAGCGTGCCGTCGCGGTCGAAGGCGTGCAGCGCCTGGCTGTCGGCCACGAAGACCCGACCCTCGCGATCGAGGAGGGCGGACGAGATGGCGGCGCCGAGGTCGAGCTCCTCGGTGCACCACACCCGCTCACCGGTCGCCCCGTCGAGGGCTTGCAGGTGGCAGGGCCCGGCGTTGTCGGTCAGGTAGACCCGCCCCTCGGGGTCGCTCGTGGGGCCGACGGTGATCAGCCCGCCGGTCGGGTAGGTCCACGCCGGTTCGACCGCCGCCGGCCCGGCGATCGACGCGAAGTCGGAGTTGCGGCCGTCGGCGTGGATGGCGGACCAGGTCGGGGCGTAGGCGCTGGTCGTCGTCGTCGGACCCGGGGCGACCGTGCTCGTCGGCGGGGCGGATCGCCGGTCGCCGGGGTCGTCGGTGCAGCCGGCCATCGCCGCTGCGGTGACGGCGACCAGCAGCGCCCGCCTCCACGGCGAACTATCTTCATGCATGATGAAGACTGTTGCCGCAGGCGTCCGCCGGGTCAACCCCTATCCTCCGCCCATGGCTCGGGGCGTGGCGCGCGGCGAGGACGGACGCACCGCCCGTTCGCAGCGCACCCGGGACATGGCCGTCGATGCCCTGCTGGACCTCCTGCGGGAGGGGGTCGTGCACCCGACCGTCGCCGACGTGGCCGCCCGCACCGGCGTGACCGCCCGCTCGATCCACGCCAAGTTCACCTCGGTCGAGGCCCTCCACCGGGCGGCGGTCGACCGGGCGACCGCCCGGGTGCTCGAGCGCATCGAGCCGGTGGACGTCGACGCCCCGCTCGCCGACCGGATCGAGGCCCTCTGCCGCCAGCGGGCCACCATCCACGAGTACCTGGCGCCCCTGCGTCGGGTCGCACGCGCCCGCGAGGCGACCTCCGCCCCGCTCGCCGAGGCCCGGGCAAGCGCCCTCGCCGCGGCCCGGGAGCAGGTCGACCGGGTCTTCGCCCCCGAGCTGCGGGCGCTCACGCCGGCGGCCCGACGGCGCACCGCAGCAGCCGTCGACGCCGTCGCCGGCGACGGGTCGTGGGAGCTCTGGCGCGACGGCCACGGCCTCGCCCCCGCCGCGGCCCGCCGGACGATGGTCGAGGCCGTCACGCGCCTGTTGGTCGGCGTCGACGTACGTCCCCGGTAGGACCCGGCTCTACGACCGCGGGACCATGACGACGAGGCCGCAGGTGCGTACCGTCGGGACCATGGCCGCCGAGAGCGCCCTCGACGGACGGGCCCGGGTCGTCGACCGGGTCGCGTTCGGTGTCGTGCTCGTCCTCCTGGGGGCCGTGACGCTGACGGGCGCGACGGGATCGGGCGCCCGGGACGTCGACTTCGGGGCCATCTGGCTGCTCGCCCTCGCCGCCGGCCTGGCGGTGGTGGGGCGCCGCATCCCGGCGACGGCCGCCCTCGCCAACCTCGGCCTCACGGTCTGGTGGCACCAGCTGGGCTACGCCAGCGCCGCCATCACCGTCCCGTACCTGGTGTCGTTCTACCTGCTCGGGAACCACGGCGACCGGCTCAAGGAGCTCCTCGTGGGGGGCATCGCCGTGGGCGCCACCTCGGTGGCGATCCTCACGGCCGCCGGCGAGTCGGCGGGTGAACTCGCCGCCGCCGTGGGGTGGCCGCTCGCCGCCCTCCTGCTCGGCGAGCTGTCCCACCACCGCCGCATGCTGCTGGCCGAGCACGAGGAGCGGGCCCGCCGGGCGGTCGCCGACGCCGAGCGGGACGCCGAGCAGCGGATCGCCCGGCACCAGGTCGCCATGGCCCACGACCTCCACGACGTGCTGGCCCACACCATCGCCGTGGTCACGGTGCAGGCCGCCGCCGGCCGTGAGGCGCTCGAACGGGGCGAGGAGGCGGCGGCGGCGGCCGCCCTCGACGTGATCCGCCAGGCCGGGCGGGAGGCGTCGGGCGAGGTCAGGGCCCTGATCTCGGTCCTGCGCGACGGATCGACGCCACCAACGACGACGCCCGCACCCGGCCTGGAGCGGATCCCCGACCTGGCGGGTCCGACCCGCGCCGCCGGGGTCGAGGTCGACCTCGAGCTCGACCCCGGACAGGCGTCGGACGTGGTCGAGCTCACCGCCTACCGGGTCGTCCAGGAGAGCCTGACCAACGTCGTGCGCCACTCGGGGGCCGAGCGGGCGACCGTCACCGTCGCTCGCCGCGGCCCGCACCTGGTCGTCGAGGTCGTCGACGACGGCCCCGGCGCGGGCACCGCCGCAGAGGGCACCGGCTTCGGGCTCCGCGGGATGCGCGAGCGGGTCGAGGCGCTCGGCGGCACCCTGCGGGCGGGACCGGAGGCCGGGGGCGGGTGGCGGGTCCGGGCGTCGCTGCCCCACGACGACGGGTGCCCCCGGTGATCGGCGTGGCCATCGCCGACGACCAGGCGCTGGTGCGGGCGGGCTTCGTGTCGCTGCTCGCCGCGGCCGACGACATCGCCGTCGTCGGCGAGGCGTCCGACGGGCACGAGGCATGGGACCTCGCCCGTCGCACCCGGCCCGACGTGCTGCTGATGGACATCCGCATGCCCGGTCTCGACGGCCTCGAGGCGACGCGGAGGATCGTCGCCGACCCCGACCTCGGTGGCGTGCGGGTGGTCCTCCTGACCACCTTCGAGCTCGACGCCTACGTCTTCGACGCCTTGCGGGCCGGGGCGAGCGGGTTCCTGACCAAGGACGTCGAGCCCGACGTCCTGCGGGACGCCGTCCGCACCGTCCACGCCGGGCACGCCCTCCTCACCCCCTCGGTCACCCGTCGGGTCGTCGACGCCTTCGCCGCCGCCGAGCCGTCGACGGTGGACCCCTCGCGCCTCGACGTGCTGTCGGCCCGCGAGCGCGACGTGCTCGTCCTCGTCGCCGAGGGGCTGAGCAACCAGGAGATCGCCGAGCGGCTGCACCTGAGCCCGCTCACGGTGAAGACGCACGTGAGCCGGTGCCTCCAGAAGCTCGGCGCCCGCGACCGTGCCCAGCTGGTGGTGGCTGCGTTCCGGGGCGGCCTGGGTCGGTGACGCCGACCCCGGTCCTCCCGGGGTCGCAGCGCAGGAGCCTCCCCGGGGCCGACGACGCCGACGGGGGCCGTTCGTACCGTCGCCGGCATGGGACCACCACGCTCGGCGCTGCGGCGCCTCGCCCGCCTCTGCTACCGCCGCCGGCGGCTCGTGCTGCTCGGGTGGATCGTCGCCCTCGTCGCCCTCTCCGTCGCATCGGGTGCCGTCGGCGGCGAGCTCGAGGACGACTTCGCCCTGCCGGCCTCCGAGAGCCAGGACGCCATCACCGTCCTCGAGGACGGCGGCTTCCCCACCCGCGCCGGCTTCCAGGGCCGGCTCGTCGTGGCCGCCGACGGAGGGGTCGACCGACCCGAGGTCGCGAACGCCGTGACCTCCCTGCTCGACCGGATCGCCGACGAGGTCCCCGAGGCGGCCGTGACCAGCCCCTACGAGGCCGAGGGCCGGCACCAGATCAGCCCCGACGGCACGATCGCCTTCGCCGAGATCGCCCTCGCCGACCGGGACGACGACGACTACGACGAGGCCGTCGACGCCATCACCGCCCTCGTCGAGGCCGTCGAGGTCCCGGGCACCGCACTGGAGCTCGGCGGCGATCGCTTCGTCGAGCCGGCCGAGGGCGGCAGCGAGGCGATCGGCTTCCTGGCCGCCGTGGTGATCCTCCTGCTCGCCTTCGGCTCCGTCCTCGCCATGGGTCTGCCGCTGCTCACCGCCCTGTTCGGCATCGGGACCGGCGCCGCGGTGGTCACCGTGATGGCCAACGTCATCACCATGCCCAGCTTCACCCTCCAGCTGGTGACGATGCTCGGCATCGGGGTGGGCATCGACTACGCCCTGTTCGTCGTCACCCGCTACCGGCAGGCGCTGGACGAGGGGCTCGAGCCGGGTGCGGCGGTCGAGCTGGCGATCGACACGGCGGGGCGTGCGGTGCTCTTCGCCGGCACCACCGTCGTGGTCTCCGTCCTCGGCCTGCTGGTGGTCGGCTTGGAGATCAACCGGGCGCTGGGCATCGCGGCCGCCTCCGGGGTGGCGATGACGATGGTGGCGTCCGTGACCCTCCTGCCCGCCCTGCTCGGCTTCGTCGGGCGGGGCATCGACCGGCTCGGGCTGCCGCACCGCCACCGCTCGGGGGACAGCGCCTCCGCCGGCCTCGGCCTCCGCTGGAGCCGGGTCGTGCAGCGGAGGCCGGTCGCCGCCGCCCTCGTCGGCTTCGTCCTCCTCGGCCTGCTCGCGGCCCCCGCCCTGTCGATGCGCCTGGGCTTCGGTGACGCCGGCAACCGCCCCACGACCGACACCACCCGGCGGGCCTACGACCTGCTGGCCGAGGGCTTCGGGCCCGGCGCCAACGGGCCGCTGCTCCTGGCCGCCACCGTGCCGGACGGCGCGGGCGACGCGCTCCCGGGCATCGTCGAGGCGGTGGCCGCGGCCGACGGGGTGGCGCGGACGACGCCGCCCATCCCCAACGAGACCGGCGACGTCGTCCTGGTGCAGGTCGTCCCGGACAGCGCGCCGCAGGACGAGGAGACGACCGAGCTGGTGCACCGGCTGCGCGACGAGGTCCTGCCCCGGGCCACCGCCGGCACCGGGGTCGACGTGCTGGTCGGTGGGGCCCAGGCGGGCGTCGTGGACTTCTCCGACTTCGCGGGGTCCCGTCTGCCCGCCTTCATCGTCGTCGTCCTCGCCGTCTCGTTCGTGCTGCTCATGGTCGTCTTCCGCAGCGTGCTCGTCCCGCTCAAGGCGGTGATCATGAACCTGCTGTCGATCGGGGCCGCCTACGGCGTGGTCGTCGCCGTCTTCCAGTGGGGGTGGGGTGCGAGCCTGATCGGCGTCGGCCGGGAGGGGCCGGTCGAGGTGTGGGCGCCGATGATGCTCTTCGCCATCGTCTTCGGCCTCTCGATGGACTACGAGGTGTTCCTCCTGTCCCGCATCCGGGAGGAGTACGACCGGACGGGCGACAACGCCACGGCCGTGGCCAACGGGCTGGCCCGCACGGCCCGGGTGATCACCGCGGCGGCGACGATCATGGTCGTCGTCTTCGCCGGGTTCGTCCTGTCCGGGCAGCGCCCCCTCCAGCTGTTCGGGCTGGGGCTGGCCACCGCCGTGCTCGTCGACGCCACCCTCGTCCGGCTGGTCCTGGTGCCGGCGACGATGGAGCTGCTCGGCGATCGCAACTGGTGGCTGCCGGGCTGGTTGGACCGCATCCTCCCGGCGGTCCACGTCGAGGGGGAGCGGCCGTGACGGCGCCGGACCGGCCCGACCGGCCCGGCGAGCGCTGGCAGCTCGGCGTCGGCGCCACGCTGGCCCTCGGGCTGCTCGCCGTCCCCCGAGTGGTGCTCCACGACCTGGGGGTCGACGTCGGTCCGCTGAACCTGCTGCTCGTCCTCGGCCCGCCGGTCGCATGGGTCTGGTACGTGGTCCGCCGCCGGGTCGACCGGCCCCTGCTGGCGGTGACCATCGTGGGGGTCGTCTACGGCGTGGTCCTCGCCGCGGCCCACATGGTGCTGTGGGACGAGGCCTTCGAGGACGGCCCGCCGCGCCTCGGCGGCGAGCTCGCCGGAGAGCTGTCCGCCGGCACCGAGGAGGTGGTGCTGCGCGTCGCCTCCTCGCTCAGCAGCATCGCCGTCGGGGCCGTCGTGGGGGCCGTCGCCGGGCTGGTCGCCGAGGTGCTGGCCCGCCGGGTCAGGTCGGCAGCGTCACGGTGACGACACCTCGGGGAGCCTCGCCGCGATCGAGGACGCGAGGGCGACGCGTCGGTGCGGTGACCGGATCGGGCAGGATCGGGTGATGACCGCCGCCCCCCAGCGTCCGAGGGAGCCGGGCCCGGGCGCGGTGACAGCACGGCTGGGGTGGTTGCGGGCCGCCGTGCTCGGTGCGAACGACGGGATCGTGTCGACGGCCGGGCTCGTCGTCGGCGTGGCGGCGGCGACCGATCGGACCTCGACGATCGCCACCGCGGGTGGGGCCGGTCTCGTGGCGGGGGCCGTGTCGATGGCGTTGGGCGAGTTCGTCTCGGTGAGCAGCCAGCGCGACGCCGAGCAGGCGCTGGTCCGCCAAGAGGCCGACGAGCTGCGCCGGCTGCCCGACCTCGAGCGCCGTGAGCTGATCGGGATGCTGACCGACCGGGGCCTGAGCCCCGAGACCTCGGAGGTGGCCGCCGACGAGCTCACGGCGCACGATGCCCTGGCCACCCATCTCGAGCTCGAGCTCGGCATCGATCGGGAGGCGCTCGCCGACCCGTGGGCTGCGGCCGCCTCGTCGGCCCTGGCCTTCACGATCGGTGCGCTGCTCCCGCTGGTCGCCATCCTCGCCCCGCCGTCCCCGCTCCGCATCCCGGTCGCGGTCCTCGCCGTGCTCCTGGCGCTCGCCGGTACGGGGTTCCTGAGCGCTCGCCTCGGCGGGGCGCCGCCCCGGCGGGCCGTGCTCCGGTTGGTCTGCGGGGGTGCCGCGGCCCTGGCCGTGACGTACGCCATCGGCGAGGTCCTGGGCACCACCATCGGGTGAGGCGCGCCGGGCGCCGCCCCGGGAACCCAGGTGGGATGGGCAGGCCCGGCACCGCCCGGCGAGGCGCCCGGTCAGGTCGGCGGGACCACGACCACGGTGACGTCGGAGTGGGTGGCGACGCTGGTGGTGACGGAGCCGAGCCCGCCGAGGCCCCACCCGCCGCGGCTCCCGATCACGACCAGCGAGGCGCGCCGCGTCGTGGCGAACTCGTTGATGACGTCGCGGGCGTCCCCGATGCGGACGTCGAGCTCGACATCCGCGTCGGCGCCGAGGGCCTCCTCGACGGCGCGGCCCACGACGAGGCGGCCGTAGGTCTCCTGCTCCCCGCCGAGCCAGCCCTCCAGGCCGTACTCCGGCCCGATCGGCGGGGGGACGACGTGGAGGGCGTGGACCGGACCACCCGGGGCCTCCGCCGCCCACCGCAAGGCGGCGTGGGACCCGGCCGAGCCGTCGACGCCGACGACCACCGGGCCGGTCGTGCGCAGCGGCGCACCGGCGGCGACGACGGCGACCGGCATCGTGGCGTCGCGCGCGATCCGGGCGCTGACCGACCCGAGCAGCACGCGGCGGATGGGCCCGAGACCTCGGGTGCCGACGACGAGGAGCCGGGCGTCGCTCTGCTCGGCCTCGGCCAGGAGCAGGTGGTAGGGCGATCCCTGGCGGAGCACGGGGGTCATCGTCACGCCCGCGTCGCCGGCCCTGTCGAGGACGGCGCCGAGCGCGGCTTCGGCCGCCCGCTCGAGGGTCGTGGACGGCGAGACCCCGACGCCGGGAGCCGTCGCCATCGACACGGGGAGGTCCCAGGTCATCACCACCCGGATCGCCGCCCCCGTGGCCTGGGCGTGCGCCTGGGCCCACGCCAAGGCGTGGTCGGCCCCCGGGCTGCCGTCGACGCCGACGACGATGATCGGTTCGCTCATGGTCTCTCCTCGGTGCGGGCCGTCGTCGCCCAGGTTCGTTCCCGACGGGGGGAGCCGCAATCCCCCGACGCGGGTGGATGCGCCCTTCGTCGACCGGCACATGGCCAGGGGCGAGGCGCTCCACGAGAGCACAGGGCTCGCCGTCCTCGAGGTCACCGACGAGGCTCCTGCGTCGGTCTCGGTCGAGCCGAGCGTCAAGGAGGCGTGAAGCCCACGGCGTCCTCCGTTAAGAGGCGATGAGGGCCCTTCTCCTCCGGGTCGCGGGTCCGCATGATGCCCGGCGGCGCACCGGCCACGGCAGGTCGGGCGACCGTTGATCCGGAGGATCGAGCGCCATGCAGGACATCATCTACGTCGCCATCCCGATCGCCTTCTTCGCCCTGTGCGTCGCCTACGTGCGCGGCTTCGACCGCCTCGTGCGCCGCGGCGAGGAGAGCGAACGGGCGGCCGACCTCGTCGCCGAGCCGGTCGAGGCCGGCCCCGGGACCGTCGAGGCCCGGTCGTGACCGCCGACAACATCGTCGGCCTGGTCCTGGCCGTCGTGCTCATCGGGTTCCTGGTCACCGCCCTGCTGTTCCCCGAGAGGTTCTGATGTCCGCGGCCAGCTGGTCCCAGCTCCTCCTCTTCGCCGCCTTCACGGTGGCGACCGCGGTGCCGCTCGGGCACTACATCGCCCGGGTCTACGGCGACGACGGGCCCGCGCCGGGCGACCGCCTGTTCGCCCCGATCGAGGGCGTCTTCTACCGGGTCGGCCGGATCGACCCGGAGCGGGAGCAGCGCTGGACGGTCTACGCCTACTCGCTGATCGGGTTCAGCGCCGTCTCGCTGCTGCTCCTCTACCTGATCCAGCGGGTGCAGGGCGGCCTGCCGCTCAACCCCACCGACGTGGGCGCGGTGGTGCCGCACCTGTCGTTCAACACCGCCGTCAGCTTCGTCGCCAACACGAACTGGCAGTCCTACGGCGGCGAGGACACGATGAGCCACCTCACCCAGATGATGGGCCTGACGGTGCAGAACTTCGTGTCCGCCTCGGTGGGCATGGCCACCGTCGCCGCCCTCATCCGGGGCCTCGTGCGCCGCCGCTCGGGGACCATCGGCAACTTCTGGGTCGACCTCGTCCGGGGCGTGATCCGGATCCTGCTCCCGTTGGCCGTCCTGGTCGCGGTGGCCCTGATGGGCCTCGGCGTCGTGCAGAACCTCGACGGGTTCACCCCGGTGACGACCGTCGAAGGGGCCGAGCAGCTGATCCCCGGCGGCCCGGTGGCCAGCCAGGTGGCGATCCGCCAGGTCGGCACGAACGGCGGCGGCTTCTACAACACCAACGCCGCCCACCCGTTCGAGAACCCGACCGCCCTGACGAGCTTCCTCGAGCTGTGGGCCGAGGTGGTCATCCCGTTCGCCTTCGCCTTCGCCTTCGGCAAGCTGGTGAGGGACGCCCGCCAGGGACGAGCGGTGTTCGCGGTCATGTTCGTCATCTGGGCCGGCGCCTCCCTCGCCCTGATGGGCCTCGAGGGCGACGGCAACCCCCGTCTCGCTGACCTCGGCGCCGACCAGGCCGTCACCGCCGAGCAGTCCGGCGGCAACATGGAGGGCAAGGAGATCCGGTTCGGGCCGGCCGCCTCGGGTCTCTACGCGGCCTCGACGACCGGCACCTCCACCGGCTCGGTCAACGCCATGCACGACAGCCTCACGCCGCTCGGCGGCGGTGTCGCCACGGCGCAGATGATGCTCGGGGAGGTCAGCCCCGGCGGCGTCGGCGTCGGCCTCAGCGGCGTGCTGGTGATGGCGATCCTGGCCGTCTTCATCGCCGGCCTGATGGTCGGCCGGACGCCCGAGTACCTCGGCAAGAAGATCCAGCAGGACGAGATGAAGATGGTCGCCCTCTACGTGCTGGCCATGCCCGCAGCCGTCCTCGGCTTCACGGCGGCGTCGATGTTCGTCGGCTCGGTCCGGGACACGACGATGTGGAACGACGGGCCCCACGGCTTCACCGAGATCCTCTACGCCTTCACGTCGGCCGGCAACAACAACGGCTCGGCCTTCGCCGGCATCACCGCCAGCACCCACTGGATGGACACCACGCTCGGGCTGGCCATGTTGATGGGTCGCTTCCTGCTCATCATCCCGGTGCTGGCCCTCGCCGGTGCCCTCGGCCAGAAGCGCCGCCTGCCCGCCACCGCCGGCACCTTCCCCACCCACACCCCGCTGTTCGTCGGTCTCGTCATCGGCGTGATCGGGATCGTCGGCGGCCTGACGTTCTTCCCCGCCCTGGCGCTCGGCCCCATCGTCGAGC
The DNA here is from genome assembly GCA_035765045.1 of Iamia sp. Classification (GTDB taxonomy): domain Bacteria; phylum Actinomycetota; class Acidimicrobiia; order Acidimicrobiales; family Iamiaceae; genus Iamia. Next base: position 21,528 of record DASTYI010000166.1, read on the forward strand.
ACCTGTCCCTGTAGGAGCCGACGTGCACACCCTCACCCCTCCGGCGGCCCCCGAGCCCACCCGCTCCGAGCGGGCCGCGGCCCGGCCGCTGTTCGAGTCGGCGATCGTCCGGCGGGCCGTCGTCGACAGCGTCACGAAGCTGGACCCACGGGTCCAGGCCCGCAACCCCGTCATGTTCATCGTGCTGGTCGGCAGCGTGTTCACGACGTACCTGTTCGTCCGGGACCTGGGCCGCTCGACCTCGGCCGAGAACGTCTTCGGGGGACTGGTGGCGGCCTGGCTGTGGTTCACGGTGCTGTTCGCCAACTTCGCCGAGGCCATGGCCGAGGGCCGGGGCAAGGCCCAGGCGGCGACGCTGCGCCAGACGCGGGCCGAGACGATGGCCCAGCGTCGCGACGCCGACGGGTCGCTGACCGAGGTGCCGTCGTCGCAGCTGACCGTGGACGACGTCGTGGTCGTCGCGGCCGGGGAGATGATCCCCTCCGACGGCGACATCGTCGAGGGCATCGCCTCGGTCGACGAGTCGGCGATCACCGGCGAGTCCGCCCCCGTGATCCGCGAGGCCGGCGGCGACCGCTCCGGCGTCACCGGCGGCACCCGGGTGCTGTCGGACCACATCGTCGTGCGCATCACCGCCCGGCCGGGCGAGACCTTCCTCGACCGGATGATCGCGCTGGTGGAGGGGGCCAGCCGCCAGAAGACCCCGAACGAGATCGCCCTCAACACGCTGCTGGCGGTGCTGACGGTCATCTTCCTGCTGGCCACCGTCTCGCTCCAGCCCTTCGCCATCCACGCCGACGCCGAGCAGCCGATCATCGTGCTGGTCGCCCTGCTGGTCTGCCTGATCCCGACCACGATCGGCGCCCTGCTGTCGGCCATCGGCATCGCCGGGATGGACCGGCTGGTGCAGCACAACGTGCTGGCCATGTCGGGCCGGGCCGTCGAGGCGGCGGGCGACTGCTCGACGTTGCTGCTCGACAAGACCGGCACGATCACGCTCGGCAACCGCCAGGCGGCCGAGCTCCTCTCGCTGCCCGGCGTCGGCGACGAGCGGCTGGCCGCCGCGGCCCAGCTGGCGTCCCTGGCCGACGAGACCCCCGAGGGGCGGTCGATCGTGGTCCTGGCCAAGGAGCGCTTCGGGCTGCGCGAGCGCGACGTGAGCAGCGCCACCCTGGTCCCCTTCACCGCCCAGACCCGCATGAGCGGGCTCGACCTGGCCGGCACCTCGGTCCGCAAGGGCGCCGCCTCGTCGATCGAGGAGTGGGTCACCGAGCTGGGCGGCACGGTGCCGCACGGCCTCGACCCGCTCGTCGAGGGCGTGGCGTCCGCCGGCGGGACGCCGCTGGTGGTGGCCGAGCGCGTCGGCGACGGCGTCGAGGTCCTCGGGATCGTCCACCTCAAGGACGTGGTCAAGGACGGCATGCGCCAGCGCTTCGACCAGCTGCGGGCCATGGGCATCCGCACGGTGATGATCACCGGCGACAACCCGCTCACGGCCCGGGCCATCGCCGAGGAGGCCGGCGTCGACGACTTCCTCGCCGAGGCCAAGCCCGAGGACAAGATGGCCCTGATCCGCAAGGAGCAGGCCGGTGGGCGGCTGGTCGCCATGACCGGTGACGGCACCAACGACGCCCCCGCCCTGGCCGCCGCCGACGTCGGCGTGGCCATGAACACCGGGACCCAGGCGGCCAAGGAGGCCGGGAACATGGTGGACCTGGACTCGAACCCGACGAAGCTCATCGAGATCGTCGGCATCGGCAAGCAGCTCCTCATCACCCGAGGGGCGTTGACGACCTTCTCGATCGCCAACGACGTGGCGAAGTACTTCGCCATCATCCCGGCCATGTTCGTCGGCGTCCTGCCGGCGCTCGACCGCCTCAACGCCATGGGCCTGGAGACACCCCGCTCGGCGATCCTCGCCGCGGTCATCTTCAACGCCCTCGTCATCGTCGGGCTCATCCCGCTGGCCCTGCGCGGCGTCCGGTTCCGGGCGCAGTCGGCGGCCACGATGCTGCGCCGCAACCTCTTGATCTACGGGCTGGGCGGGATCGTCGCCCCCTTCCTCGGGATCAAGGTCATCGACCTGATCATCAGCGCCCTGGGAGTGTCGTGATGCGTCGCCAGCTGATCCCCTCCGTCTCGATGGTGGTGCTCTTCACCGCCCTCCTCGGCCTCGGCTACCCGCTGGCCATGACCGGTGTCGGGCAGGTCCTGTTCGAGGACAAGGCCGACGGCCAGCTCATCGAGGTCGACGGCGAGCTCGTCGGCTCCCGGCTGATCGGCCAGGCCTTCACCGAGCCGCGGTACTTCCACCCGCGTCCCTCGGCGACGGGCTACACGCCCGGGCCGGGCTACGCCTACGGCTCCAACGAGGGCCCGACCAGCGAGCGGTTCCTCTACGGCGAGGACGACCCCGAGACCCCCGACGTCGACGAGTCCGCGACCACCGGCGTCGACGACCGGGTGCGGGCCTACCGCGAGGAGAACGGGCTGGCCGACGACGCCGCCGTGCCGGTCGACGCCGTCACCGGATCGGGCAGCAGCCTCGACCCCGCCATCTCGGTGGCCAACGCCCGCATCCAGGCCACCCGGGTGGCCGCGGCGCGCGGCCTCCCGGTCGACCAGGTCCAGGGCCTCGTCGACGACCACACCGAGGGTCGCCCCCTGGCCGTCCTCGGCGAGCCCGGGGTGAACGTCCTGGAGCTCAACCTCGCCCTCGACGCCCTCGGCTGAGGGACACCCCGGCGGCGAGACGGGTCAGGCGACGAGGGCGAGGGGGAGCCGGTCGGGCGGACGGGTGGCGTCGAGGACGGCCCAGACGGCCTTGCCCTGGGGGAGGGGGCGGACGCCCCACCGCTCGGCCAGGGCGTCGACCAGGCGGAGGCCACGGCCCCGTTCGGCGTCGTCGGCGACGGGGCCGGTGCGGGGCCGGCCGGCGCCGGTGTCGCGCACCTCGACGGCCACACGGCCGTCGGCGATCGGGTGGGCCTCGACGCCCACCGGGCCTCGGCCGTGGTCGAGGCCGTTGCTGGCCAGCTCCTGGACGACGAGGACGAGGGTGTCGACGTCGGCGACGGACCACTCCGAGGCCGCCTCGGCGACCACCCGGCGGAGCAGGGCCAGGTGGGCGGGATCGGGCACGAACACCTCGAGCGGATCCGGGGGCCACATGCCCGGGGATCTGCCCGGCCGCCTGCCCCGCACTCGTACGTCGCCTCATCGGGTGAGGCGCGAGGGAGGCCCGGCGCCGTCCCGGCGGATCGCGTCAGAGCGGGGCGGCGGTGGCGGCCAGGAGGTCCTGGAGGAGGGCGTCGGCGCCGCGGATGGTGACCCGCCCCCCGAGGGCCGAGCCGGCGGCCAACAGGGCGGTCACGCCGATCAGGTCGATGGTGTGGAGGTCGGCCAGATCGACCACCAGCGAGGTGGCGCCCTGGGCCACCAAGGTGTCGATGGCCCGGGTGACGTCGGGGGCGGTGGTGACGTCGAGGCTGCCGGCGAGGAGCAGCGACGCCTGCCCGCCCGGGCCGGAGGTGCTCACGAGGTCGAGCGGGGATCGGACTGTCATGCGCGGTCTCCGGGGAGTGGGCGCGCCCACCTCTCCACCGCCGCCGGAGCCAACCACGTCGGGTCGTCACCCGTTCGCCCGTCCGGCTGGCGCGAGGTCGTCGCCCAGCCTTTGCATGGGCTCGGCTGACCGGGAGACCATCGGCGCGTCGGCGCGTCCATCCTCTGCTCCGAGGAGCTCGACGCCTTCACCGAGGAGGCGCGCCGTGAGGGTGACCTGAGCCGCCGGCGTCGGTCGGTTTCAGCGCGGGGGATCGGGCGAGCAGGGCGGGCCCCACCTCCAGGAGGCCGCCGCATGGCCCGCACGACCACCGCCCCGTCCCGTGAGGTCGACGACGCCCTCGCACCCCCCGACCCCCGTCTCGCCCGCCGGGTGGCGACCGTGGTCGCCGCCACGTTCCTCCTGGTCGGCGTGCTCGGCTTCGTCCCCGGGATCACCCGGGACCTGGGCGACATCACCTTCGCCGGCCACGAGTCGGGCGCCGAGCTGCTCGGCCTGTTCCAGGTGTCGGTCCTGCACAACATCGTCCACCTGGCCTTCGGCGTGGCCGGCCTGCTCGCCGCCCGCAAGGGCCGCACCGCCGTCCTCTACCTGCTGGCCGGCGGCGCCGTCTACCTCGTGCTCGCCCTCTACGGGGGCATCGTCGACCACGACCACGACGCCAACTTCGTCCCCCTCAACACCGCCGACGACTGGCTGCACCTCGGCCTCGGCGTCGGGATGATCGGCCTGGGCCTGCTGGTCCGGCAGGTGGGGGCCCAGCCGCTCCCCACCGCTCCGTCCGATCGGCGCCCGGCCTGACGAGGACCGCGAGGCGCGCCGCGCCGCGGCGGGGGCGGGTTGAGCCCCCTCGCGGCGGGGAGCCCCCGGCCATGGACCACGACCCCGGCCGCCCCGGCGGCGAGAGCACCGACGAGCCCAGCGAGGGCACCGACCACGCGGGGGACGCCACCGCCGCCCCCCACCCCGAGGAGCCCGCCGAGGGCGAGCGCGCCCCCTCGGCCCAGGACGCTCCCTGACGTACGGGTGGTGCCTGGCACCACCCGTACGTCAGGGGTCGATCAGCTCCAGCTGGCGCTCGAGCCAGGCCGGGGCGGGGCGGCGGGTCCGCAGCACCCAACCGCCCCGCCCCACGGCGTCGGCCAGGGCGCCCAGGGCGACGCCGGCGGGGACGGCCCGCAGGGCGGCGACGCTCAACCGGGCCGCCCGCCCGGCGGGCCGGCGCAGCCACAGGCACCACAGCCGGTTCCGCGTGTCGCGGCGGGCTCGCCAGCGGGTCCGCCGCACCCCGGCGGGCCGGTGGTGGACGACGACCTCGGGCAGGTGGCGCACCTCCCAGCCGGCGGCCCGCAGGTCGATGGCGAGCAGCTGCTCCTCGCCGGCGAAGTGGAGGCGGCGCTCGAAGCCGCCGACGGCCAGGAAGGCCTCGCGCCGGACGGCCACGGCGCAGGCGAGGAAGCCGAGCACCGGGGCCCCCGGCAGCGTCGGGTCGCCGCCCAGGGGGCTGGCGGCCATGGCCGTCGTGACCGGGTCGTCCTCGCCCGTCGGCTCGACCACCACCCGGGCGGCGACGGCGCCGAGACGGGGGTGGGCGGCGAAGGCGGCGGCCACGGCGGCGAGGGCGCCCGGCTCCCACCACGAGTCGTCGTCGTTGAAGGCGACGACGGGCGTGGGCAACCGGCGCGCCGCCCGGTTGCGGGCCTCGATGCCCAGGTTGCGCCCGGCGGGCACGAGGTCGACGGTGGGGAACCGGGCGCGCACCCGCTCGACGGTGTCGTCGCCGGAGCCGTTGTCGACGACGACGATGGGGGGCGCCTCGGGCAGGCCGACCAGCCGGTCGAGGGCGTGGACGAGGTCGCCGGCCCGGTCCCTCGTCATGATGGCGATGCCGACGGCGGGGACGGCCCCGTCCGGGGCGACCGATCGGTGCATGGCCGGCGCTGCTCCCCGGGTGCCCCCCGGTGAACCGCTCACCCGGTTGACCCGCCGGGGCCAGGGGAGGCCCACGCGGTGACATCGACCGTCGACTCCGAACCCTGGCAGCAGCTGGGCCTGGTGGTCGACGACCTCGTGCGGGCCCGGGCCGACCTGGCGGCGGCGGTGCAGGAGGCGGCCGAGGCGGGGGCCGAGCTGCGGCGCCGGGCGACGGAGGTCGGCGACCTGGAGGACGTGCTCGGCGCCGTGCTCGGCCTCACCGACGACGTCGTCCTCGTCGTCGACGTCGGCACCCGGCGGGTGCGGGCGTGGAGCGCGGGGGCGGTGCGCCGGTTCGGGCTCCCGGTCGAGGATGTCGTCGGTCGGGCCCTGGTCGCGGTGCGGGCCGCCGGGCTCCCGGGCCGGCGCCTGGCCGACGAGGTGGCCCGCCTCGGGCGCCCGGCCCCCCGCGAGGACCTGGCCGGCGCCCTGGTCGTCGAGGACGGGTCGGGGCGGTTCGCCCTGCACCCCGTCCCGGCCCGGCCGGCCCGGTCGGTGGTGGTCCGGCGCGAGCCCGGCTCAGACGTCCATGCGGGCCCGGAGCCGGGCGACGATGCTGGCCAGCCAGCGTGAGACCTGCATCTGGCTGACGCCGTAGCGGCGGGCGATCTCGTGCTGGGGGAGCTCGTGGACGAAGTACAGCGACAGCACGTCGCGGTCGCGCTCGCCGAGGACGTGGAGGGCCTCGGCCAGCGCCAGCCGGGTGTCGGTCAGGTCGAGGTCGCCGTCGATCTGGCCCAGCGTCTCGACCAGCGTGGCCCCGCCCTCGATCACGGGGCGGTCGAGCGACGTCAGCACCCGGGCGGCCATGCCCTGCTCGACGGTGGCGACCATCTCCTCCTCGACCCCCAGCTCGGCGGCCACCTCGGCGGTGGTGGCGCTCCGGCCGAGGGTGGCGGCCAGCCGGTCCTGGGTGGCGCGCACCGGCCCGGCCATGTCGTGGACCTGGCGCGAGGTGCGCAGGGCCCAGCCCCGATCGCGGTAGTGGCGCTTGATCGCCCCGCTGATCGTGGGGGTGGCGAAGGCGGCGAAGGGGATGCCCCGCTCGGTCCGGAAGCGCTGGAGCGACGTGACCAGCGACTCGAGGGCGACCTGCTCGACGTCCTCGCTCGGCTCGCCGTGGCGCACCAGGCGGCCGGCGATGGCCAGGGCGTAGGCCCGGTACTCCTCGACCAGGGCGGCCAGGTCGGCCCGGGACCGGGTGCGCTCGTAGCGGACGTGGAGCACCCAGAGGTCGATGTCGACCCCGGGGATGCGCCGCGGGTCCTCGGCGTCGGTGCCCATCGGGACCGTGCGCCACGCCCGGCAGACGTCGAGCCGGGACGCCAGCTCCTCCAGCTCGTCGTGCAGGGCGTGGCGGGCGTCGTCGCAGCGACGGCGGAGGAGGGCCAGGGCCTCGTCGGCCTCGGCTCGGACGGGGGTCAGGGCGGTCACGAGTGGTTCCTCCGGGTCGACGGCAGCCGGACGGTCGGGTCAGCACTCGTGGTTGAAGGCCGAGCCACCACCTTGCCTCCCCGGAGCGAGCGGGGGAACACCCACACGGGTGAAGTCGGCGGGCCGTTTCGCCGCCGGGGGGTCGGGGAGGCCCGGCGATGCCCACGTCCCCCGGGGTGGCCGGCCGGGTCGCCCTCGTCGTTCCCACCGTCGGCCGGCCCAGCCTCGCCGCCCTGGTGGGGCGGCTGGCCGGCGACCGGGCCCTGGCCGGAGCCGTCGTCGTCGTGGTCGACGACCGGCCGCTCGGGGGCCCGGCGCTCGCCCTCGGACCGACCGGTCGGCTCGACGTGCGCCTCCGGCGGAGCGGGGGGCGGGGCCCGGCGGCGGCCCGCAACACCGGCTGGCTGGCGGTCGACGCGCCGTGGATCGCCTTCCTCGACGACGACGTCCTGCCCACCCCGGGGTGGGGCACCGCCCTCGCCGCCGACCTCGACCGGGCCGACGCCACCGGCGCCGCGGGGAGCCAGGGCCGGATCGTCGTCCCCGTCGTGGCCGGGCGGCGGCCGACCGACTGGGAGCGCCAGACCCAGGGCCTGTCCGGGGCCCGCTGGGCCACCGCCGACATGGCCTACCGCCGGTCGGTGCTGGTCGAGGTCGGCGGGTTCGACGAGCGCTTCGGCGGCGCCTACCGGGAAGACGCCGACCTGGCCCTCCGGGCCGGCGCCCACGGTCCGCTGGAGGTCGGGCGGCGATGCGTCGTCCACCCGGTCCGGCCGGCGCCATGGTGGGTGAGCGTCAGCCGCCAGCGGGGCAACGCCGACGACCACCTCGTGCGCCGGGCCCACGGGCGGGGGTGGCGGGCGGCGGCCGGTGCCCCTCGCGGGCGTCTCCGCCGCCACCTGGTCACCACCGGGGCGCTGGTGCTGGCCGCTGGCGGCGCCGTCACCGGCCGCCGCCGCCTCGGCGTCGGGGCCGCGGTCGTGGCCGCCGCCGGGGTGGTCGACCTGGCCGGGGCCCGCATCCGCCCCGGCCCGCGGACACCGGCCGAGGTGGCGGCCATGGTGGCCACGTCGATCGCCATCCCGCCCGCGGCGGTGGCGTGGTCGGCCGTCGGGCTGGTGCGCCGGCCCCCGGCCCGGCGCCGCCCGGCGGCCCTCCTGCTGGACCGCGACGGCACCCTCGTCCACGACGTCCCCTACAACGGCGACCCGGCCCTCGTGCGCCCGGTCGACGGGGCCGGCGCCGCCCTCGACCGGGCCCGGGCGGCGGGGCTCCGCGTCGGCCTGGTGTCGAACCAGAGCGGCGTGGCCCGGGGCCTGATCGCCCCGGCCGACGTCGAGGCCTGCCACCGGCGGCTCCAGGAGCTGGTCGGCCCGCTCGACGTCGTGCGCTGGTGCCGCCACGGCCCCGACGACGGGTGCAGCTGCCGCAAGCCGGCACCGGGGATGGTGGTCTCGGCCGCCGCCGAGCTGGGCGTGGCGGAGGCCGACGTCGTCGTCATCGGCGACATCGGTGCCGACGTCGAGGCCGCCGGCCGCGCCGGGGCCCGGGCGATCCTCGTGCCCACCGCCGCCACCCGCCCCGCCGAGGTCGCCGCCGCCCCGGCCGTCGCCCCCGACCTGGCCACCGCCGTCACCCTCGCCCTCCACGGGCTGGCGGGCTCACCCCAGGCGCTGGTCGAGGGCGGCGAGGACCTCGGGCACGGTGATCTCGAGGAGGCCGGGGTCGGGGACGGAGCCGTGGGGGTCGCCGGTGCGGCCGGCCCACAGGACGGTGTGGTCGCCCGTCGCCGGTGGGCCCCAGCGGTCGGGTGAGGTCGGGCCGAAGAGGACGACCGACGGCCGGCCCAGGGCGGTGGCGAGGTGGGCCACGCCGGTGTCGCCGGAGAGCACCACGGCGGCCCGCTCGACCAGGCCGGCCAGGGCGAGGAGGTCGGTGGTGCCGGCGGCCACCCTGCAGCCCGGGTCGTCGGTGCAGCCGGCCTCGGCCAGCACGGCGGCGGCCAGGGTGCGCTCGCGGGCGTCCCCGGTGACCACCACCGCCAGGCCCCGCCGGCGCAGCCCGGCGACCACCGCGCCGAAGCGGGCGACCGGCCAGCGGCGGGCGGGGGCGGCGGCGCCGGGGTGGACGACCACGAGCGACGGGTCGGGGTCGAGGCCGACCGGCTCCAGCCGGAGGTCGGTGGGGTCGGCGGCGACCTCCAGGGCCCACCCGACGAGCCGGCACCAGCGGTCGACCTCGTGCTCGTCGTCCCGCCAGGCGGGGCAGCCGTCGACCCCGAAGGCGACGAGCCGGGACGCCGTGACCGCCTCGAGGAGGCGGTGGCTCTCGGGTCCCCGGCCGTGGAGGTTGACGGCGAGGTCGGCCCCGGCCAGGCGGGCGGGGAGGGGCGGGCCCAGCCCGGCGGTCGGCACCAGCTCGTCGGCCACGCCGAACCGGCCCGCCAGCGGGGCCAGGGGGCGGGGGGCGCACAGGGCGACGCGGTGGTCCGGGGCGGCCCGGCGCAGCGCCCGCAGCGCCGGCACCGCGGTGCACAGGTCGCCGAGGCCGAGGGCCCGGAGGACGACGGCCCGCGGGCCCCCGGTCACGGCCAGGACACCTCGGTGGGGCCGGCCACCACCATCTCCTTGACGTCGCACCCCGGCGGCCGGGTGAGGGCGAAGACGACGGCGTCGGCGACGTCGTCGGGGTCGCACAGCCGGGCGTCGGGGCCGGGCCGGTACTGCTCGTCGCGGCCGTCGAAGAAGGCGGTCTGCATCCCGCCCGGCGTGAGCAGGGTGAACGACACCCGGCCCTTGAGCTCCTCGGTCAGCGCCCGGGTGAGGCCGACGACGCCCCACTTGCTGGCGCAGTAGGCGCTGGCGTCGCCGGCCACCCCGTGGCCGAGGGTGGAGGCCACGGTGACGACCCTCCCGCCGTCGGCCTCCACCCGGTCGAGGGCGGCCCGCACCACGGTGGCCGTGCCGAACAGGTTGACCCGCACGATCCGCTCCCACTCCTCGGCGGGCAGGGCGGTGAAGGGGGCCGGCCGGTCGATCCCGGCGCAGGTGACCACGCCGCCGAGGGGGGCGTCGAGGTCGGCCAGGGCCTTGGCCACGGCCTCCTCGGTGGCGGCGGTGTCGGCCAGGTCGGCCTCGTAGCTCGGCCAGGTGCCGTCGCCGGCCCGGAGGTCGAGGACGACCGGCGACCCGCCGGCGGCGTCGACCCGGCGGACGACGGCGGCGCCCAGCCCGGAGGCCCCGCCGGTGACGAGGACGGACCGGTCGGTGAGCGGGTGGGTCGGGTCAGGCATGGGTGCGGGCCTCCTGGATGAGACGGGTGGTCGAGCGGCCGGGCAGGTAGGGGAGGGTCAGCGCCGTGCCGCCCCAGCGGGCCAGGGCGGCGGTCTCGGGCAGGGCCGCCGCCGTGTAGTCGCCGCCCTTGACGAACAGGGCGGGGCGCAGCCGGTCGAGGGCGGCGACGGGGGTGTCCTCGTCGAAGACGACGACCTCGTCGACGGCGGCCAGCGAGCGCAGCACGGCGGCCCGGTCGGCCTGGGGCTGGAGCGGCCGGTCCGGGCCCTTGAGCCGGCGGACCGAGGCGTCGGAGTTGAGCAGCACGACCAACCGGTCGCCCAGCGCCCGGGCCTGGGCGAGGAAGGCGGCGTGGCCGGCGTGGAGGATGTCGAAGCACCCGCTGGTGGCGACGACCGTGGCCCCGGCGGCGTCGGGCGGGCGACCGGCGGGGGCACGGGCCGGCCGGCCCCAGCCCGCCGCACCCCCGCCGGCCACGAAGGCGGCGGCGGCCCGGACCGCCTCGTGCTGGGCCTCGCTGGGGACGAGCCCGCGAGCCAGGGCGGCGGCCAGGCCGGCGGCGAAGGCGTCGCCGGCGCCACAGGTGTCGCGGGCATCGGCGACCGCCGGCGCCGGGGCCAGGCTCGGGGCGCCCGACCGGTCGACCATCAGGGCCCCCCGGGGGCCGAGCGTCACGGCCACGGCGTGGACGTCCCACCGGGCGCGCAGGCGTCGGGCCGCCCCGACGACCTCCGCCCACGCCGGTGCGGGGCTGGGGCCGAGGGTCTCGGCCTGGTTGGGGGTGGCGACGGTGGTGCCGGCCACGGGCGGGCCGCCGCGCGGGTGCGGGTCCCACACCAGGGGGGCCTCGGCGGCGGCCAGGGCGGCGCGCACGGCGGCGTCGGCCAGGACGCCGCGGCCGTAGTCGGAGGCCACCACGGCCCCGGCGCCGGCCAGGGCCGGGACGACGGCGGCCGGGTCGTCGACCCCGGCGGCGGCGTCGTCCTCGTCGCAGCGAAGGACGCATCGTCCGCCGGCCATCACCCGTCGCTTGACCGGGTTGGGCGCGGGCCGGCCGAGGTCGACGACCTCGACGCCGCACCCGGCGAGCAGCCCGGCCAGCCGATCCCCGCTGGCGCCCCCCAGGGCGGTCACCAGCCGGACGGGCCGGTCGCCGGTGGCCAACAGGGCGGCGGCGAGGGCGGCCCCGCCCGGGCGCGGGTGGGTGTCCTCGACCACGACGACCGGGGCGGGGGCGTCGGGGCACAGCCGGTCGGCCGAGCCGGTGACGTCCACGTCGAGGAGGGCGTCGCCGACGACGACGATCGGGTCAGCCACCGGAGCGCTCCCGCATCCGGGCGTCGAAGGCCTCGCACAGCAGGTGGATCAGCACCTGGTGGACCTCCTGGACGGTCGCCGTGTGGTCGCTGCCGACGGCCACCGCATCGACCGAGGCCCGGGCCAGCGGCGAGGGCGGGGCGCCGGTCAGGGCCCACGTCTCCAGGCCCCGGGCCCGGGCCCGGTCGGCGGCCCGCACCACGTTGGGGCTCCGCCCCGAGGTGCTCAGGCACAGCAGCACGTCGCCGGGCCGGCCGTGGGCCTCGACCTGGCGGGCGAACAGCTCCTCGACGCCGTAGTCGTTGGCCAGGGCGGTGACGGTCGAGGTGTCGGCGGTCAGGGCCACGGCGCTGAACGGGGGGCGCTCGTCGTGGTAGCGCCCGACCAGCTCGGCCGCGAGGTGCTGGGCCTGGGCGGCGCTGCCCCCGTTGCCGGCGACGAGGAGCCGCCCGCCGCCGGCCAGGCGGTCGTGGAGGACGGCGCCCCAGCGCCCGACCCGGGGGAGGTGGGCCTCGACCAGGTCGAGGGCGTGGCGCAGCCGGTCGAGGTGCGCCCGGCCGACGTCGGCCACGACCGGGGCCGGTGCCGGGCTCATGCCGGCGACCCCGCCGGCGCCACCGCCTGGGCGGCGATGCGGGCGAGGGCCACCTCGGTGGCCCGGGCCACCCGGTCCCAGCCGTAGCGGCAGGCCCGGGACCGGGCGGCCCGGCCCAGCGGCCGGCGGACCTGGGCGGCCCGGAGCGAGCCGAGGGCGCCGGCGATGGCCCGGGGGTCGCGAGGCGGGACGAGACGGCCGGTCACGCCGTCGACGACGGTCTCGGCCAGCCCGCCGACGGCGGTGGCCACCACGGGCCGGCCGCAGGCCATCGCCTCCAGGGCGACCAGCCCGAACGGCTCGTACCAGGGGCAGCAGGCCACCACGTCGACCGAGCGGAGCAGGGCGGGCACGTCGGTCCGCTCCACGGCCCCGACCAGCGTCACCCGGTCGCCCACCCCGAGGGCCTCGGCCAGGGCCCGGAAGCGGCGCACGGCGGGGTCGTCGTCGAGGCGGTCGGCCGGGGGCCCACCGGCGACGACCAGCTCGGCCCCGGGCAGGTGGACCAGGGCCTCGATCACGTTGCCGATGCCCTTGCGCTCGACCAGCCGGCTGACGATCCCGACGCGGAGCGGGGCGCCGGCCGGGGGCCCGGCCGTCGGGTCGGGGCGGAAGCGGTCGACGTCGACGCCGCAGGGCACGACCGCCACCCGCCCGGGCGTGGCGCCGGCGGCGATGTGGAGGTCGCGCTCGGCGGCGGTCGTGGCCAGGACGAGGTCGGCGGCCCGGCCGATCTCGGCCTCGACGGCGATGCGCTCGGGCGGGCTGGTGTCCTTGGCCCCCTGCTGGCGGCGCTTCTCGGCGCCCAGGGCGTGGAACGTCATCGCCACCGGGACACCGGTGCGGGACCGGGCGCAGAGGGCGGCGTAGCCCGACATCCAGAAGTGGGCGTGGGCGGCGTCGGGCGGGTCGGTGCGCCAGCGACGGGCCAGGGCCTCGGCGAAGGCGTCCATGTGGGGCCACAGCTCGTCCTTGGGCAGCCGGCGGGCGGGGCCGGCGTCGACGTGGACGACCTCGACGCCCGTGGGGAGCCGGACGACCGGCTCGAGGTCGGAGTCGTCGCGCCGGGTGTGGACGCGGACCCGGTGGCCCCGGCCGGCCAGCCCCTCGGCCAGGGCGGCGACGTGGACGTTCTGGCCCCCGGCGTCGACGTCGCCCAGGGCGGCGAGCGGGCTGGCGTGTTCGGAGATCAGGTCGATCCTCATGCGGTCACCTCGTCGAGGAGGAGGTCCCAGTCGCGGGTGAAGCGATCGAGGGACCAGCGGTCGAGGGCGGCGGCCCGGCCGATGCAGCCGGCGGCCATCGCCTCGTGGGGGTCGGCGACGTAGCGCCGGAGGGCGTCGGCCAGGCGGTCGACGCGGTTGGACACGACCCCGGCCCCGGGCGGGACCGCCTCGGGCACCTCGGTGGTGGCGAGGGCGACGACCGGGAGGCCGAGCAGCATGGCCTCGATCAGGGCCAGGCCCAGCGACGTCCAGCGGAAGGGGTGGAGGTAGGCCCGGCGGGCCGCCACCTCGTCGAACAGATCGGCCTGGGGCACGTCGCCGAGGGGGCGGAGGCCGGGGGCGGGCGGCAGCCGGTCGACGCCCATCCCGAACAGGTCGACCGGGGCGGAGGCGGCGAGGACGGGGAGCAGGTCGGCCCCGACGGCGCGCCCCCGTCGGGCCGGTTCGTTGACCACGGCGACGGCGGCGGCCTCGACGCCCTGGAAGCGGTGGCCCGGGTCGATCACACCGTGCTCGATCGACGTCGTCGGCGTCGTGCCGGTGTCCCAGAGGAGGGCGTTGGTCGGCGTGACGTGGACGAGCACCAGGTCGTGGCGGTCGGCCGCCGGGTGCCGGGTGGCCCCCGTCGCCGTCGGCGGGGTGTTGTGCTCGAGCCAGACCAGCGGGACGTCACGCCCCGGGATGCGTCCGCCGAGCCACCGGCGGGCCAGCTCCTCCTCCTCGGGCCGCTGGACGACGACGACGTCGACGGGGTGGTCGGCCAGCGCCTCGGGCGTGACCTCGACGGCGGCGGCCGGCCACTCCCAGGTGCGGGCCCGCCCCCGCCCCTCGGCCGTGCGCCCGGGCACGACGGGCAGCAGCGTGGTGTGGCTCCCGTGGACGAAGGCGGTGGTCCACGATCCGTGGACGTGCCAGAGCAGGACGTTCACGGGACCGCCCCGAGCGGGGCGGGGCGGGCACCGGGGTCGACGGTGGCGCACGCCGCCCGCCACCGGCGCACGGCGCGGTGGAGGGCGGCACCGTCGACCCCGGCGGTGCAGGGCTGGCCGGCGAAGGGGCACGTGCGGGCCCGGCAGCCGGCGCAGTCGATCGTCAGGTCGCCCAGCACCGAGAGGGCGTCGGTCCACGGGTGCCAGCGCCCCGGGGGGACCACGGGCGCCATCACCGCCACCACCGGCGTGCCCACGGCGGCGGCGAGGTGCGACGGGCCGGTGTTGCCGGCGACGACGACGCTGGCGGCGGCGAGGACCCGGGCCAGGGTGGCCAGGTCGGTGCGGCCGCCCAGGTCGAGGGCGCCGGGGGCGGCCTCGGCGAGGGGGGCGGTCTCGGCCGCCGACCCGGTCAGCACCAGCGGGACGCCCTCGGCGGCCAGCCGGGCGACCAGGTCGCAGCCGGCGGCGGGCGGCAGGGCCCGGGACGGCACCGTCGCCCCCGGGTGGACGACGACCGCCCCCCGGGCGCCGGCGGGCACCGGCCCGGGGGGGACGGTGACCCGGAGGTCGTCTCCGTCGACGGCGGGGTAGCCGGCGGCGGCGGCCAGGGCCAGGCCCCGCACGACCTCGTGGCCGGCGGTGCCCCGCAGCCGCAGGTCGAGCAGGGCACCCGGGTGGTCGGCGCTGGTGGCGGCGACGAACGGCACGCCCGCCTGCTTGAGCACCAGGGCGGTCGGCAGCGGGCTCTGGCGGTGCGAGGTGAGGACGAGCGCCCCGTCGAGCGCCAGGCCCCGCACCCGGGCCAGCACGGAGGCGACGGCCCCGGCGTCGTAGGCCGGCGGGGCGAGCGCCACCCACGGCACGTCGACCACGACCACATCGTCGACCCCCGGCAGCAGGGCGGCGGCCTCGGCCCCGGCCGGCCCGCAGAGGAACGTCACCCGATCGGCACCGGCGGCGACGGCCCGCACCGTGGGACCGGTCATCAGCACGTCGCCCAGCCCGTCGAGGCGGACGACGGCGACGTGGCCGCCGGCAGGGGGGTGGTCGATCACGCCGCGCCGGCTCTCCGGCTCCGCCGCCCTGAAACGAACCGCTTCTCTCCGTGGTGCCGGCGGTTTGGCCCCGGGGGGCGCGGGCAGCAGCGGCAGCCGTCGATCGGCGGAGCCGCCGAGGCAGGAGGCCGAGATGGCGAACGTGCTGGGGATCAACGCCGTGTTCCACGATCCGGCGGCGGCGCTCGTCGTCGACGGCGAGGTGGTGGCCGCGGCCGAGGAGGAGCGGTTCACCCGCCGCAAGCACGGCAAGGAGCCGGTGCCCTTCTCGACGTGGGAGCTGCCCCTGGAGGCGGCCCGCTGGTGCCTCGCCCACGCCGGGCTGGCGCCGGCCGACCTCGACGCCGTCACCTACTCCTACGACCCGCAGCTCGGCGCCCCGGTCGACGGAGACCTGACCCGCGACGAGTGGGAGCCGCTGCGCACCCTCTACGCCCAGCGGGCCGGGCGCTTCCTCGGCACCGCCCTGCCCGGCCTCGACCCGCTGGCCGTCGGCCACGTCGCCCACCACGTGGCCCACGCCGCCTCGGCCTACCTGGCGGCGCCGTTCGACGACTGCGCCGTGCTCGTGCTCGACGGGCGGGGCGAGCGGGCGTCGCACCTCGGCGGCCACGTGCGGGGCGGGAGCCTGGAGGTGCTCGCCTCGCAGGCACTGCCGCACTCGCTCGGGCTCCTCTACGAGGAGGTGACGGCCCACCTCGGGTTCCGGCGCTCGTCCGACGAGTACAAGGTGATGGCCCTGGCGTCGTACGGCGAGCCGGCCTTCCTCCGCACCTTCGAGCGGGCCGTCGTGGTGGGGGAGGACGGCGGCTTCCGCACCGACCCGATCGACCTGTCGGCGCTCGCCCCCCGCCGCCGGCCCGGCGAGGAGGTCCGGGAGGAGCACATCCAGCTGGCCGCCAGCCTCCAGGCCCGGCTGGAGGTGGCCGTCCTCGAGCTGGCCGGCTGGCTCCACGCCGCCACCGGGGCCGACGGCATCGCCCTGGCCGGCGGCGTCGCCCTCAACTGCGTGGCCAACGCCCGGCTGGCGGCCGAGGGGCCGTTCCGGGAGGTCTGGGTCCAGCCCGCGGCGGGCGACGCCGGCACCGCCCTGGGCGGGGCGCTCTACCGGGCCCACCAGCTCGGCGACGACGTCCGGCCCATGGCCAGCGCCGCCCTCGGCCGGGGGTGGACCGACGCCGAGGTCGAGGCCGAGCTGCGGACGGCGAAGGTGCCCTACCGCCGGACCGACGACGTGGCCGGTGCGGTGGCCGGCGCCCTGGCCGACGACGCCGTCGTCGCCTGGTTCCAGGGCCGCAGCGAGTGGGGGCCGCGCGCCCTCGGCCACCGCAGCCTGCTGGCCGACGCCCGCCGGGTCGAGAACCTCGAGCGGCTCAACGACGTCAAGGGCCGCGAGCAGTTCCGCCCCGTCGCCCCCATGGTCACCCTCGACCGGGCCGCCGAGGTCTTCGCCGGGCGGATCCCGAGCCCGCACATGCTCTTCGTCCACGACGTGCGCGACGGCTGGCGGGACCGGATCCCGGCCGTCGTCCACGTGGACGGCACGGCCCGGGCCCAGACCGTCGACCCCGCCGAGGAGCCGCTGATGGCCGCCGTGCTCGACCGCTTCGACCAGCTCACCGGCGTCCCCGTCGTGGTCAACACCAGCCTCAACACCGCCGGGCGCCCGATGGTCGACACCCCCCGGGACGCGCTGGAGCTCTTCGGGTCGTCACCCGTCGACCTGCTGGCGATCGGCCCCTTCCTCGTGGAGCGAGCGTCGTGGACGACGAGCTGACCCTGCCGATCATCGACATCGACGCGCTGCCCGACCGGACGGGCTGGGCCGTCGTCACCCTGTCCGGCGCCTTCCGCACCCCGATGGCGGTGCGGGTGCTCGGCGCCATCCTGATCGAGCTCTTCGGCGGCGGGGTCGACACCGTCACCGTCGACGCCCGGGGGTGCGACGGCCTGTCGCCGGCGGCGTGCCACGTCCTCGTCGACGCCGCCCGCTACACCCGCCACGCGGGCGGCTGCCTGGTCGCCGCCGGGCTCACCCCGCAGGACCGCGCCGTGCTGCGCGGCTACGACACCGACCACCGGCTCGACCTCGCCCGCTGAGGGGACGGGTCGCCGGGTCGCCCGTCAGGCGCCGGCGAGCCGGACGGCCTCGACCTCGGCCCGCTGGAAGAGGGGCTGGCCGGCGGCCTCGGAGGCCACCGTCAGCAGGCCGTCGGCGACCAGCACGTCGATGCGGGAGCGGTCGACGCCGAGCACGGCGGCGGCGGCGTCGGCGTCGAGCAGGTCGGATCGGGCGGTCTCGTCCACGGGGGCTCCTCGGGGCGTCGGCGGCCGCCGCACCTCCCCGGCGGGGGGCCGGGCAAACCGCCCGCAGGTCCGCCCCCGCCCGGCGGGCGGGGGCGGGGCGGGGCGGGCGGGGTCAGGGGGCGGACGAGATGGCCTCGACCAGCCGGCCGACCTGGTCGGGCGGGCAGGCCCGGGCGAGGTCGGCCTGGCTGACCATGCCCACCAGGTCCGTGCCGTCGATGACGGGGAGGCGGCGCACGGCGTGGTCGCCCATCGTGCGGAGCGCCTCCTCGACGCTGTCGTCGGCGCCGATGGTGACGACCTCGTCCTGGTCGGCCAGGGAGCCGATCGTCGTGATCGTGGGGTCGAGCCCGGCGGCGAGCACCTTCACGACGAGGTCGCGGTCGGTGACCATCCCCTCGAGCCGGCCCTCGCCGTTGCACACCGGCAGGGCGCCCACGCCCTCCTCCTCGAGGCGGCGGGCGACGTCGACGACGGTGTCGTCGGCCGTGACGAACTCGGCCGACGGGGTCATGATCTCGCGAGCGGTGGTCATGGGTGGGTCCTCCTGGATCGGGTGGGCCCGACCGCCTCCCCGCCCCTCCCGGACCCAACCGTCCCGACCCCATGCGAGGGCGATCCCGGAGCCGCCCACGGCGCCCGTGGGGTGATGTGGCGGCGGGGGACGTGAGCGGGCGGGAGACACTTGGGCGGATCGGGGAACCGATCGGTGGACTTCGGGCAATACCTCTACACATCACAGGGGTGGTGTAGGGGGCGGGCGCCCCGCCCGATCGGGCCGGGGCGCCGCCCTCCCTGCTGCTGGCGGTCGGTCACCTGTTCGGGTGATCCGACCAGCCCAGCGGGTGGCTCGGGCGGTCCGGGCCGGCCGCGCGTGGTCAACTGGCGGTGTGGCATCGGATGATCCGATCGAGGCACTGATCGCCGACTGCGCCGCCGAGCCGATCCACGCTCCCGGTGCCGTCCAGCCCCACGGGGCCCTGGTCGTCCTCGACGCCGACGGGCGGATCGGCACGCTGTCGGCCAACGCCGCCGAGCTGATCGGCCCGGCGGCCGGGCCCGAGGCCCTGGGCCGGCCGTTCGGGGCGGTGCTCGGACCCGAGTGGGAGCGGGCCCTGGCCCAGGCCCTCGACGGCCACATCGCCGCGGTCGAGGTCGCCGGCACCGCCTACGAGTGCATCGCCGGCCGGTCGGGCGACCGGGTGCTGTTCGAGGTCGAGCCGGACCCGGGCACCGCCGCTGCCGACCGCGAGCTGTTCTCGGTGCTCGACGCCTTCCACGGCGCCCACGCCCACGACGAGCTGCTCGGCGAGGCGGTGGCGACCGTCGCCCGGCTGACCGGGTTCGACCGGGTGATGTGCTACCGGTTCGACCCGGAGTGGAACGGCGAGGTCGTCGCCGAGGTGGTCGCCCCCGGCATCGCCTCCTTCGACGGGCTGCGCTTCCCGGCCTCCGACATCCCGCCCCAGGCCCGGGCCCAGTACGAGCGGACCCCGCTGCGGCTGATCCCCGACGCGGCGGCGACGCCCAGCCCGCTGCTCGCCGCCGACGCCGGGTGGGGCGACCTCGACCTCTCCGAGGCCACGCTGCGCGCCGTCTCCCCGGTCCACCTGCGGTACCTCCGCAACATGGGGGTGCGGTCGTCGATGTCGGTCTCGCTGACCGTCGGGGGGCGGCTGTGGGGGCTCATCGCCTGCCACCACTGCACGGCGGCGCTGCGCCCCTCGCACCGCCAGCGCCAGGCGGTGCGGCTGGTGGCCCGGACCACGGCGGCGGTGCTCGCCGTCCTCCGCACCGGGGCCCGGACCGAGCACCGGGTCGGGCTCCTGAGCCGGCTCGACCACCTGTCGGAGGTGTTGCGGTCCGACGATCGCCGGGGCCCGCTGGACGTGCTGGCCGACCACGCCGACGAGGTGTTGGGGCTGGTCGGGGCGACCGGCCTGGTCCTGGGCGAGGGCCGTGACCGCCACGTCGTGGGCGAGGTGCCCGACGACGACGTGATCGCCGCCTTGGCCCGCCGGGCTCGCGACGGCGTGGGGGTCGTCGTCGATCCCGCACTCGGCCGTGAGCGCCCCGACGCCGGGGGGCCGGCCGGGGCCCTCGTCGTCGCCGGCACCGGCGACCGGGGGCTGATGTGGTTCCGGCCCGAGTCGGCCGAGACGGTGCGGTGGGCCGGCGACCCGACCAAGCGGCCCGACGAGGAGACCGGCAAGCTCGAGCCGCGGGCGTCGTTCGCCTCCTACGTCGAGGAGGTCCGGGGCCGGGCCGTGCCCTGGACCGAGGAGGAGGTCGCCATCGCCGTGGACCTCGCCGCCCGGGTCGCCGAGGCCGACAGCCTGCGCGTCCGCCGCGAGGCGGAGATCGCCGCCCGGCTCCAGCAGACGTTGATGCTCGCCGGCTTCCCGTCGGTCCGGGGGATGACGGGGGCGGCCCGTTACCGCCCGGTCAGCAACAGCCCGCTCGGCGGCGACTGGTACGACGTCTTCTTCCGGCCCGACGGGACCTCGATCGTGGCCGTGGGCGACGTGGCCGGCCATGGCATCGAAGTGGCCTCGACCATGGCCCAGCTCCGCCACGCCCTCCGCGCCTACCTGGTGCGGACGCCGTCGCTGGGCGACGCCCTCGCCCGCCTCAACGAGCTGCTCGTCACCCTGCTGCCCAACGAGATGGCCACCGTCGTCCTGGCCGAGATCACCCCGGCCGAGGGCACGGTCCGCATCGCCAACGCCGGCCACCTGCCCGCCGTGGTGGCGTCGGCCCGGGGGTCGCGGCTGGTCGAGGCCCGGGGCCCGAGCCTCGGGTGGACCAGCGACCTGCCCCACGCCCCGGTGCCGGTGCCGATCGAGGCCGGCGAGCGCCTCGTCCTCTACAGCGACGGGCTGATCGAGCGCCGGACCCGGCCGATCGACGCCAGCCTCGACGTGCTCCTGGCCGCCGCCGACGCCACCGTCCACCTCGGGATCGAGGAGCAGGCGGACGCCCTGCTCGACCGGCTGACCGAGGGCACCGACGTCGACGACGACGTCACCGTGGTGGTGGTCGAGCTGGTCGACGAGCGCACCGCCCCGGACGACGACGACGCCACCACCCGCCCCCCCGTCGAGGTCCGCTGACGGCCTCGCCCGTGTCCTGTGATCGCCTCAAGGTGCCAGGCACCTTGAGGCGGTCCCGGCCGCCGTCAGGTGTGGGTGGGGCGCACCTCGACGGGTCGCCCGCAGGCGACGGTGGCCCGGGCCGCCCAGTCGAGGGCGGCGGCGTGGTCGGCGACGTCGATCACCCAGAACCCGCCCATCTGCTCCTTGGTCTCGGCGTAGGGGCCGTCGGTCATCGAGACCTCGTCGCCCCGGGCCCGGACCACGGTGGCCGCCGACGCCGGGGGGAGCCCGGCGGTGAAGACCCAGACGCCGGCCCGCTCCATCTCGGCGGTCAGCGCACCGGTGCGGGCCATCTGGGCCTGGGTCTCGGGGTCGGACACGTCGTCGTCGTAGGTGTCGTCGAACCAGACGGAGAGCAGGTACCGGGCCATCGCCGCAGTCTCGCCCGCGGGCGGCGAGGATCTCTCGGATCGGCGTGTCGATCCGGCCGGACCCGTTCGTCGTGAGGGCATGGACACCACCTACACCTGGGACATCTTCACCAGCCTCGACGGCTTCGGCTCCTACGCCGAGCCCGGCGACTGGGGCGGCTACTGGGGCAAGCAGGGCCCCGAGCTGCTCGCCCACCGCCTCGCCCAGCACGAGGCGCCGCAGCGGATGGTCTTCGGGGCCACCACCTTCCGCCAGACCGTGGCCATGCTCGGGCCGGGCAGCGGGACGCCCCTCGGGATCGACCCCTGGGTCGAGCGGATGCGGGACCTGCCGGCGACGGTCGTCTCCCACACGCTGGCGGGGCCGGTCGACTGGCCCGACGCCACCGTCGTGGCCGGCGACGCCGTCGACGTCGTCGGCCGGCTCAAGGCCACCTCCGACGTGCCGCTGCGCTCGCACGGCAGCCTCACGCTCAACCGGGCGCTGCTGGCCGCCGGGCTGGTCGACCTGGTCCAGGTGACGATCTTCCCGGTGGTCACCGGGCAGACCGGCACCGACCCCATCCTCCGGGGCGCTCCCGACCTCGACCTCGAGCTGGTCGACAGCCACACGCTCGACGGCCGCACCCTGGAGCTGACCTACCGGCCCACCCTCCACGTCTGAGGCCGGTCGGCGTCGACGGGGTCGCGGAGGTCGACGACCTCGTCGGCGCCGGCCCGGGGGGTGGCGATGCGCCGGGCGGTGAGCACGGCGAAGGCGGCCAGCGAGAGGGCGGTCAGCAGCTCGACGTACTCGCCGTACTTCACGATGGTGAAGCGGGGGGAGTGGAGGGCGACCAGGCGGACCAGCTTGTAGCCGAACACCACGAGGAAGGCCGAGGCCAGGAGCATGGGCGGCACCACCAGGTCGAACCGGCGGGGGCGGCGGAGCGGGGGCAGGCGCCGGCGGAGGGCCACGGCGACGACGCTGCCGTAGAGGCCGACGAGCATGAAGCCGACGTTGATCGAGTCCTGGACGATCCGGATGTTGTGGACGTTGGACTCCTCCTGGTGGTTGCGGTCGACCAGGACCTCGGGGGTGTCGAGGTCGAGGAGCCGCTGGCCCCACGAGATCTCCTCGCCGGCGATGAACAGGAGGAGGGCGGCGAACCCGGCCCACAGCGCCGCCCCCAGCCGGTCGCCCCGCCGCCAGAGCGTCACCGCCACCCAGGTGGCGGCGCCGAGGCCGACCACGTCGGCGCCGAACTGGGCCCACTCCAGGGCGCCGTCCTCGCGGGTCAGCCAGCGGAACAGCGGGCGGTGGAGGGCGATCAGGCCCATCGCCACGGCGCCCACCGGTGGCGCCACCAGGGCGGCGAGGGCGGTGCCCCGGCGGACCCGCCAGGGGTGCTCGGCCTCGTCGAGGACGTCGGAGAGGGCGTCGCCGGCCAGAGCCCTCGCCCCGCTGGCCCTGGGTCGGCCTGTGGCCAAGGTCGCTCCTTCCCCCGCTCGGCGTGACCCGCGCAGCCTGTCACCGTCGGGGGCGATCGCCGTCCTGCGTCTGGGTGGGTCGCCCTCACCCGTCTGGCGAGCGTGCCGCCGGGTGAGCGCCGGCCACCGAGGTGGTGGCGGGCTCGGTCAGAGGAAGTCGAACCGGCTCTTCATGAAGGTCCGGATGTCCTTGTCGCGCAGCCGCCAGAACCGGCTGTCGGCAATGAAGTGGGCGGCCACCAGCCCCTTGACCAGGCCGAGGGCCCAGGCCGACGAGCCGTAGGGGTCGACCGTGCGGACGAGGGTGAACAGCACGAGGCCGGCCACCACGAGGAAGACCAGGAAGGCGAGCAGGCTGCGCCGGGTCGGGCGGGTCGCCTTGCCGACCATCAGGTAGTACTGCGCGCCGTGGGCCGCCTGGTAGGCGAAGGCGGCGCTGAGGAAGCCGACGTCGAAGATGTGGAGCGGGGCGTAGAAGGCGACGGCCACGAGCAGGGCGGCCCGGCGCCGGGGGTCGTCGGTGCAGGCGAGCACGCCGACCCCGCAGGCGACGATGGCGGCGAGGCCCACACCCCGCATGGCGGCGTCGAGCCACGACCCCTCGTCGACCACCCGCAGGATGCCGGCCATGCCGATGACCGACGTCGCCTGGATCAGCTTCCGCTCGGCGGGCGAGGCGCCGGGGAGGCCCCGGGAGCGGGCCCAGAACGTGAACAGGCCGAAGTTCTGCTTGGTGAAGTGGTGGGTCTGCCACAGCACGAAACCGATGAGGAGGGCGTAGACGAGCCCGCGGGGCGAGACGGCGAAGGCCAGCGCCGAGCCGGCGATGACGGCGAGCGGCACGACCCAGAAGGCGACCCGGTTGGCCCGGACGACGCCCCTCAGCCCGGGCTCGAGGTAGAGGCCGACGGTGGCGAGGATGTGGGGCGTGCCCAGCATCGCCCCGGCGAAGGCGAGGGGCAGCGGCTTGACGTCGAGGACCCAGGTCGTCAGGAACAGGACCCAGGGGAGGACGGTCACCCCGACGACCTGCCAGTCGAAGCCGACACCCTCACGGCGGCGGGCGGGCGCGAGGGAGAGCTCGACGGGCGCGGTCACCGCCCCCGGATCGGCCGGCCGACCGGGAACTTGAGGCTCATCGACCGGCCCCGGCGACCGATCGTGGGGGCGTGACCGTCGTCGTCCCCGACCAGCGTCGATCCGACGACCCACCCGCCGCCCGACCCCGGCGCCGTCGGGCCCTCCCGCTGGCGCTCGCCGGGCTCGTCCTCGCCGCCACCCAGGCCCCGATCACCGCCTACAGCCAGAACCAGAGCACCTACCTCGTGCGGGCGGTGGCGGCCACGACGGCCCCGGAGCTCCGGGCCGACCGGCTGGTCCGCTCGACCGACCCGACACCGGTGTTCACCCTGGTCTCCCGGGGTCTGATCGCCCTGGCCGACGGGCCCTTCCTCCTCTACGGCGTCTGGCTGCTGGCCGGCGTCGCCTTCTTCGCCGCCCTCCGGCTCGCCGTGGTCGAGGGCGACGGCGGGCCGCCCGCCGCGCTGCTGGCCTGGACGGCCGTCGTCGCCGTCGTCGGGGGGAGCGGGCTCGACCTCCTCGACGACACGGTGCTGGCCTCGCCGCTCCAGGGGGTGGCCGGCCAGTACGCCCTCGGGCCGGTGCTCCAGCCGAGCACCGCCGGCGTCCTCCTCGTCGTCGCCGTGGCCCGGGCCGCCCGCCGGGGGCTCGACCGCACCGCCGTGGTGGCCCTCTTCGCCGCCGCCCTGATCCACCCCTCGTACCTGGCCGCGGCGTGGGTCGTCCTCGCCGCCGCCGCCATCGCCGAGGTCGCCCGGGGTGGGGGCGCGGTCGCCCCGGTCGTGCGCCCCGTGGTCGCCGGGGTGGTGGCCTCCGTCGGCGTCGTGCTCGCCAACATCACGTCCTACGCGGGCTCGCTCGACCCCGCCGCCGACGAGGCCAACCGGGTCCTGGCCGAGCAGCGGATCCCGCACCACGCCCTGCCGTCGGTGTGGATCGACGCCCGGGCCGTCGTGGTGCTCGTGGTGGTCCTGGGGGCGGCGGCGCTGGCCCGGCGGTCGGCCTCGGCGCAGGAGCGATGGGTGGGGACCTTCCTCCTCGCCGGCGCCGCCCTCGTCGTCGTGGCCACCGGCGTGGTGGGGGCCATCGGCTCGCCCACGCTGCTGCTGTCGTTCCCGTGGCGGGCGTCGGTCTGCCTGGTCCCGCTGGCGACCAGCCTCCTCGCCGCCCGGGCGGCGGGCGCCCTCACCCGGGCGCTCTCCTCGGCCTCGGCCGTCGGGCCCCGGATCGTGGTGGCCGTCGCCGTGGTGCTCGTCGCCCTCAGCGCGTCCTCGGGCCTCGACCGCACGCAGGCGAGCGTCGAGCACAGCCCGGCCGACGGTGCCCTCGTCGTCGCCCTGCGGGACCGCGAGGTCACCGGTGAGGGCCTGATCCCCACCGGGCGGGTCGTCGGGTCGGCCACGCAGGTGGTCGACGACGTCCGCATCAACGCCGGGCTGCCCGTGTTCGTCGACCTCAAGAACAATCCCAACGAGCCCGCCGCCGTCCTGGCCTGGCGGGACCGGCTCGACGAGGCCGACGCCGCCCTGTCCGACCCCGATCGGCTCTGCGCCCTGCTCGACCGTCACGACCTCGCCTGGGCCGCCGTCCCGCCCGACCTCGCCACCGAGGCCCGCGCTCGCTGTCTCCCCACCACCTGGTCCGCCACCCCCGCCGGCGACCTCACCCTCCTCACCGCCCCCACCTGAGTCGCCCGTGTCGGTCCGGTGGAGCCCCGGCGGCGGGCCCGCCGACGACGGTGGGGGAATTGCGTAGCGGGTGCTCAGGACCGGGGTGGGGGGCGGGCGCACGATGGCCCCGGGCGGCCGACCGGTCGCCGACGACGAGAGCACGGAGACCGAGATGGGCCTGGAGGAGAAGCGGCGGATCAAGGAGCTGCAGGAGGTGACGCTGCCCGAGCGGGTGCGCGAGATCGAGGAGATCTGCGGGGCGGCGATCCCCTACGAGGTCGACTGGGACAGCCTGGCCGACGACGCCGCCGGGCTGCGCTTCCTCGACAACCTGTCGTGCCACCGCCTCAACATGGCGCTGCGGACGATCTGCGTCGACGACCTCGGCACCGAGGCGGTGCGCGAGGGGCTCACGCGGGTCCGGCTGCGCAACGTCGCCGACGTGGCCGACAAGCACATCGGCTTCGCCGACGGGGTGCTGGAGATGCACTGCGCCTACGCCCAGGGCACGTCGGGGATGTTCTCCGACGGCGAGATCCGCGAGGTGCTGGTGGCCGGCCTGTAGCCGACGCCTACGACGGCGGGTCGAGGTCCAGGCGGAACCAGACGACCTTGCCCGACCGGTGGCTGGCCGTGCCCCAGGCGGTGGCCAGGTCGTCGAGCAGCCGGAGGCCTCGGCCGCTCAGGCCGAGCACGCCCCGACGCCGGCGGATCGGGACGAGGGGGGCGCCGTCGACGACCCCGACCGTGATGGCGGTCGGGGTGCGGTGGACGGTCAGGTGGAGCCGGCCGCCGGCGTGGAGCACGCCGTTGGCGACGAGCTCGACGGTGAGGAGGCGGACGATGCCCGCCTGCTCGTCGGTGACGTCCTCCAGCAGGGGAGCGAGGGCGGACCGGGCCCGGGCGGCGGCATCCGGAGAGGACCCGAGGGGCACCTCGAGCCGCGTCCCCTCGTCGGGCCCGTCGGGCCCACCCGTCGCGTCCGGCCCCGAGGGCCCTCGTGGTTCCACAGCCACCCCCGGCGGAGTGCCGCCGCCCCCGCGGCGCCACCCGTGAGGAGTGTACGCCTCGGACGGGTCGGTGACGGGGGCCGTCCTTGCGGCCCTGGTCCACCTCACAGGGAGATGGAGGTCGCCACCTCAGGTCCCTGGGGCGAGGAGGTCGTTGTCGAGGACGACCGGCAGGCTCAGGGTCCGGTAGCCGGCGCGATCGAACAGGACGACGAGGGCGTCGGGCGGTTCGAGCCGGACCACCTCGCCCTCGCCCCACTCGCGGTGGACGACGGCGGTCCCGGCGGGGAAGCGGTCCGCCTCGGCCACGGCGTCGACGTCGCCCTGCCCGGCGCGGCAGCGGTCGCAGGCGCCGCACGGGGGCGTGTGCTCCTCGCCGAAGTAGCCGAGCAGGGCGGCCCGCCGGCACGACCGGCTCTCGGCGTAGGACCGCACCAGCTCGACCCGGGTGCGCTCGCGCTCGTGGTGGGCCTCCTCCTCGGCGGCGATCCGCTCGACCACGCCGTCGTCGTCGGGGGCGTCGTCGACCGGGGCGACGGTGCCGTCGGTGGTGACGACGACGGCGCCCTCGCCGGCCAGGCGGTCGACGGCGAGGGTCAGGCGGGAGCGGCTGAGGCCGGTCTGCTCCTGGAGGTCGTCGCCGGGCACCGGCTCGTCGGCCTCGGCGACGGCGTCGAGGACTGCGGACACCTCGTCGGTGCCGATCCCGCCCCCGGCGGCGAAGAAGCGGCGGACGCCGAGGTCCTCGGGTCGCCAGAACATCACGGCGGCCGCCGGTTCGCCGTCGCGACCGGCCCGGCCCACCTCCTGGTAGTAGGCGTCGAGCGACTCGGGCGGGTCGTGGTGGAGGACGAAGCGGATGTCGGGCTTGTCGATGCCCATCCCGAAGGCGGTGGTGGCCACGACCACGTCGAGCTCGTCGGCGAGGAAGCCGTCCTGGACCTCACGTCGGCGACGGTCGGGGAGGCCGGCGTGGTAGGCGGCGGCCCGGGTGCCGCCGGCGGCCAGCCGGGCGGCCACCTCGTCGGCCGTCCGCCGGGTCGCCACGTAGACGATGCCGGGGCCACCCTCGGCGGCCCGGGCCACCACGGCGTCGGTCTTGGCCGTGGCGTCGTGGTGGGTCTCGACGGCGAGGTCGATCTCCGGCCGGTCGAAGCCGGCCACCACCACGGCGGGGTCGTGGAGGCGCAGGGCCTCGACGATCTCGGCCCGGACCGGGGGTGCGGCGGTGGCCGTGAGGGCGAGGACGCAGGGGTGGCCCAGCTCCTCGATCAGGGCGCCGAGCCGGAGGTAGTCGGGCCGGAAGTCGTGGCCCCAGGCGCTGACGCAGTGGGCCTCGTCCACCACCACCAGCGTGGGGGCGGCCGACCGCAGGGCCTCCCGGGTGTCCTCGCGGGCGAGCTGCTCGGGGGCGAGGAGGACGAAGTCGAGCCGGCCGGCGGCCACGTCGTCGAGGGCCTGGCGCCGCTCGGTCGCCGGCACCGCCGAGCTGGCCGGCGCCGCCGCCCCGGGCGCGACCTCCTCCAGGGCCCGGCGCTGGTCGTGCTGGAGGGCGATCAGGGGTGACACGACGACCGTCGGCCCGTCGAGGAGGTCGGCGGCCACCTGGTAGATCGCCGTCTTCCCGGCCCCGGTCGGCAGCACCGCCAGCGTGTCCCGGCCGGCGGCCACGGCGGCGATCGCCTCCAGCTGCCCGGGCCGCGCCTCCTCGTGCCCGAGCACCCGCCGCAGTGCCTCCGCCGCCTCGTCGAGCCCGTCTCCAGCCACGCCGCCCGATCTCCCCTCCGCCCCGCTCCCCGCACCCCGATCACCCGGACGGCTGAGGGGACCAGCGCCCGTACGGATGGTGCCAGGCACCACCCGTACGATCCCCCAGAGGAGCGTTTAGCACTCAAACCCGAGGGTTGCACCGGTGGAACTACACCGGTGTAGTTGGTCGTCCATGACGCTGATCGACGAGCCCCCCACCGCTGCGCCGCCCCGGTCCTCGATGCGGGTCCGGACCCGCGACGGGAGCCTCGAACCGGTCGACGTCAACGCCATCGTCGCCGCCGTCGAGAGCTGCGCCGAGGGGCTGCCGCTGGTCGACCCGCTGCGGGTGGCGACCAAGACGATCAGCGGGCTGCGGGACGGGGCGACGACGCTGGAGCTCGACGAGCTGTCGATCCGCATCGCCGCCTCGCTGATCACCGAGGAGCCGAGCTACTCCCGCCTGGCCGCCCGGCTGCTGGCCCGGGTGATCACCAAGGAGGTGCGCGACCAGGGCATCGGGAGCTTCACCGCCTCGATCGCCGTGGGCCGCCAGCTCGGGCTGGTCAACGAGGCCACCGCCGACCTGGTCGCCGGGGGCGCCGACGTCCTCGACGCCGCCGTCGACCCGGCCGGGGACCAGCGCTTCGAGTTCTTCGGCCTCCGCACCGTCTACGACCGCTACCTGCTGCGCCACCCCGAGACCCGCAAGGTGATCGAGACGCCGCAGCACTTCTTCCTCCGGGTGGCGTGCGGGCTGGCGACGACACCGGCCGAGGCCCTCGACCTCTACCGGCTGATGTCCCGGCTGGAGTACCTGCCGTCGAGCCCGACGCTGTTCAACTCGGGCACCAGCCACCCCCAGATGTCGTCGTGCTACCTGCTCGACTCGCCGCAGGACACCCTCGACGCCATCTACGGCCGCTACCACGACGTGGCCCGGCTCTCGAAGCACGCCGGCGGCATCGGCCTGTCGTTCAGCCGGGTCCGGGCCCGGGGCTCGCTGATCCGGGGCACCAACGGGCTGTCGAACGGGATCGTGCCCTTCCTCAAGACGCTCGACGCCTCGGTCGCCGCGGTCAACCAGGGCGGCCGGCGCAAGGGGGCGGCCTGCGTCTACCTGGAGACCTGGCACGCGGATGTCGAGGAGTTCCTCGAGCTGCGTGACAACACCGGCGACGAGTCGCGCCGCACCCACAACCTCAACCTGGCCCACTGGGTGCCGGACCTGTTCATGGAGCGGGTCGAGCGCGACTGGATGTGGTCGCTGTTCGACCCCAAGGAGGTCCCCGAGCTGGTCGACCTCCACGGCGACGCCTTCACCGCCGCCTACCAGCAGGCCGAGAGCGCCGGGAAGGCGGTCAAGCAGGTCAAGGCGCGCGAGCTCTACGGCCGGATGATGCGGACCCTCGCCGAGACGGGCAACGGCTGGATGTGCTTCAAGGACGCCGCGAACCGGACGGCCAACCAGGTCGGTGCGCCCGGCAACGTCGTCCACCTGTCGAACCTGTGCACCGAGATCATCGAGGTCACCGACGACGACCACACCGCCGTCTGCAACCTCGGGTCGATCAACCTGGCCCGCTTCGTCTCGGCCGAGACCGGGATCGACCACGAGCGGCTGCGGGCCACGGTGCGCACGGCGGTGCGGTTCCTCGACCGGGTGATCGACATCAACTTCTACCCGACCGAGGCGGCGGGCCGGTCCAACGACGGCTGGCGCCCGATCGGCCTCGGCGTGATGGGCCTCCAGGACGTGCTGTTCACCCTGCGGCTGCCGTTCGACTCGCCCGAGGCGGCCGAGGTCAGCCGGGCGATCCAGGAGGAGGTCTACCTGTCGGCCCTGGAGGCCTCGGTCGAGCTGGCCCGGGAGGCCGGCCCCCACCCGCGCTGGTCCGAGACCCGGGCCGCCGGCGGTGCCCTCCAGCCCGACCTGTGGGGCGTGGCGGTGTCGGGCGCCCGCTGGGAGGCGATCCGCGCCGGGGTGGCCGAGCACGGCCTGCGCAACTCGCTGCTCGTCGCCATCGCCCCCACGGCCACCATCGCCTCGATCGCCGGCTGCTACGAGTGCATCGAGCCGGCCGTCTCCAACCTGTTCAAGCGCGAGACCCTCTCGGGCGAGTTCCTCCAGGTCAACGGCTACCTCGTCCGCGACCTCCAGGCCGCCGGGCTGTGGGACGCCGAGACGGCCGACCGGCTGCGGGCGGCCCAGGGCTCGGTCCAGGACCTCCCCGGCGCCACCGACGAGATGAAGGCCCTCTACCGCACGGCGTGGGAGCTCCCCATGCGGGCGGTGATCGACATGGCCGCCGCCCGGGGCCCGTTCATCGACCAGAGCCAGTCGCTCAACCTGTTCCAGGAGAGCCCGACGATCGGCCGGCTGTCGTCGATGTACCTCCACGCCTGGAAGTCCGGGCTCAAGACCACCTACTACCTGCGCTCCCGCCCGGCGACCCGCATCGCCTCGTCGCGCGGCCCGGCGCCCGCCCCCGTCGAGGACGAGGCCGCCGTGGCCTGCTCCCTCGAGAACCCCGAGACCTGCGAGGCCTGCGACTGATGGCTGCCCCCATGACCGCCCTGCCCCTCGACCTGCGAACCGGTGCTACCACGACGACCGTCGACGGCACGTCGCAACACCGGTTCGCGAGGAAGAACATCCTGGACGCGGGGCTCGACCTGACGTTGCGGCCGATGCGGTACCCGGCGTTCTACGACATGTACCGGGACGCCATCCGCAACACCTGGACCGTCGAGGAGGTCGACCTCTCCGACGACCTGCGCGACCTCCGCCAGCGGCTCGACCCGGCCGAGCGCCACCTGATCAACCGGCTGGTCGCCTTCTTCGCCACCGGCGACTCGATCGTGGCCAACAACCTGGTGCTCAACCTCTACCAGCACATCAACGCCCCCGAGGCCCGCCTCTACCTCAGCCGCCAGCTCTACGAGGAGGCCCTCCACGTCCAGTTCTACCTGACCCTCCTCGACACCTACCTGCCCGACATGGCGGAGCGGGAGCAGGCCTTCGCGGCGATCGAGACCATCCCCTCGATCCGGGCCAAGGGCGAGTTCTGCATGCGCTGGATGGACTCGATCAGCGCGCTCGACCGGCTGCGGACCAAGGACGACCGGCGCCAGTTCCTCCTCAACCTGATCTGCTTCGCCACCTGCGTCGAGGGGCTGTTCTTCTTCGCCGCCTTCGCCTACGTGTACTTCTTCCGGTCCAAGGGGCTGCTCAACGGGCTGGCCTCGGGCACCAACTGGGTGTTCCGCGACGAGTCGATGCACATGCGCTTCGCCCTCTCGGTGGTCGACACCGTGCGGGACGAGGAGCCCGACCTGTTCGACGCCGAGATGACGGCGCAGGTGACCCGGATGCTGGAGGAGGCGGTCGAGTGCGAGGCCCAGTTCGCCGACGACCTCCTCGCCGGAGGGGTCAGCGGGCTGAGCGTGGCCGACACCCGGCAGTACCTCCGCTCGGTGGCCGACCAGCGGCTGGCGAACCTCGGCCTCCCGCCCCGCTTCGGCGACCGCAACCCGTTCGACTTCATGGCGCTCCAGGACGTCCAGGAGCTGAGCAACTTCTTCGAGCGCCGGGTCAGCGCCTACCAGGTCGGCGTCACCGGCGCCGTCACCTTCGACGACGACTTCTGACGAGCTGGCGATCAGATCCGACGGGAAGCCGTCGGATCTGATCGCCACTACGGGGAGGGGGGCAGCAGCAGCTCGCTGACCGTGGCGACGATCGTCTCGCCGTCGGCCCAGGCGTCGACGCCGAGGAGGGCGGCGACCTCGGCGCTGCGGACGGCCTGGCCGCCGACGAGCACCGGGACGTCGGGGGCGGCGGCCCGGACGGCGGCGACGACCTCCCGGGCTGACTCGATGTGGTCGACGCGGGTGACGCCGAGGCCGACCACGGTCGGCCGCTCGGCCCGCTCGGCGGCCACGGCGAAAGCCTCGGGCGGGACGTCGGCGCCCAGCTCGAGCACGGTGAAGCCGTCGAGCCGGAGGATGTCGGCGATGATGGCGATCGGCAGGTCGTGGAGCTCGCCGGGGGGCGCCCCGAGCACGACGTGACCCCGGGAGCGGCGCCGGCGGCGGAAGCGGGCGCCGAGGCGGACCGCCACCCGCTGGGCGGTCACGGTGGCGATGTGCACGTCGGCGGGGGAGGCCTCGCCGGCGTCGACCTGCCGACCGACGTCGACGACGGCCCCGCGGAGCAGGTCGAGGAAGGCCCGCTGCGGGGTCACGCCCGAGGCCAGCGCCTGGTCGACGGCGGCCCACGCCTCGACCTCGTCGCCCATGACGAGGTGGATCCGCACCCGCTCCTGCCAGTCGACGGCGGCCGGGTGGGCCGGCGCCGCGTCCCGCTCGGCGAGGAAGCGCTCGACGTCGGCGGCGTCGACGATCCAGACCGTGCCCTCCTGGCGGGCGGGGAGCCGCCCCTGGCGCACGTAGCGGTAGACGGTCATGTAGTGGACGCCGAGCCGCAGCGCCGCCTGCTTGAGGTTGAGGGGCGGCCCGCACTCGGTCACCTCGCCACCTCGATCCACCCGCCCAACCTAGAGCCCGGGGCGGGCCGCGGCCTCAGGTGGCGGCGGCTCCCGTGGCCGGGGCGCCCTCAGTAGAGGTTGTCGCGGTAGTCGCGGTCGATGCCGGTGCGCATCATCCGCTCGTTGACGATCCGGCGGGTGGCGGCGGCCTTGAGCCCGGGGTCGTCGTTGCGCTTGATGTGGTCGACCCAGACCGTCGCCCCGCGGGGCAGGGTGCCGGGCTCGACGTGCCGGCCGGTGTCCCAGAGCCGGGCGGCGGCGAGGCCGGGCTCGGCCCTCAGCTCGACGTGGGCCGCGTCGAGCACGACGGCCGCCCGGGGCACCTTGGCGTTGACGGCCATCCCGGCCCGGAGGGCCTCGTCGTCGGTGATGCGGGCCCGGCCCCGGACCTCCAGTGCCCGCCCCTCGCCGGGGACGAGGGCCAGGAGGGCGAGGTCGGGCCGGGTGAGGAGGTTGTGGAGGGTGTCGGTGCGGCGGTTGCCAGGCCGGTCGGGGAGGGCGAGGGTGCCGTCGTCGAGGACCTGGACGAAGCCGGGCGGGTCGCCCTTGGGGCTGACGTCGGCGTGGCCGTCGGCGTCGGCCGAGGCCAGCACGACGAAGGGGGAGCGGGCCAGGAAGGCGGCGACGTCGGGGTCGTCCAGGGTGGTCGGTCCCGGGGTGGCCCCGGCGCCGACGGCGGGGGCGGGCTCGTCCCACAGGTGCGACCGGATCACGGCCTTGGCGCAGTGGAGGAAGGCCTCCTCGACGTCGACGGCGGGCGCGGCGTCGGGGGCCAGCCGGCCGTTGACCCGGAGGGTCTCGCCGTAGCCGGGGACGAGGGCCAGGGCGCCGACGGCGGTCCCGGCGGGGACGTCGAGCGGTGGCAGCGGGGGGAGCGCCAGCCGGGTGGGGGTGACGATCCGGGTCGCCCCGGGGTCGCCGCCGCCGGTGACGATCCGCAGCGAGCCGTCGCCGGCCAGGGCGCCGACGACGACGAGGGGCGAGGCGCCGAGGATCGTGGCGCAGTGCTCGTCGAGCTCGGAGATCGACTTCAGGTGGTGGGTCGGGGGCCGGGACCCGACCGCCCCCTCGAGCTGGTCGACGGTGCTCAGCGTGCTCATGTGGCGCGGAAGCGGCGGACCGCGGTCGTGGCGCTCACCGCGGTGATCGCCGCGCTCCAGAGCAGGGTGCGGAGCAGCGGACCGGCTACCGGGCCGCCGTCGCTCAGCCCGAGGAGGGCATCGCTGACGGCGGTGTGCGGGGAGCTCCGCACGAGCGGTTGGAGGGCGCCGGGGAAGGCGTCGAGCGGGACGAAGCCGGTGTTGAAGAACAGCAGCACGAGGAACAGCGGGCCCAGCAGCGAGAGCTGCTCGAAGGCGGTGGCCCGCACGGCCAGGGCGGTGACCAGCCAGGCGAAGGACGTGCCGTAGACGACCACGACGGGCACGAAGGCCAGCGCCCCGAGCACGCCGCCGGAGAACCGGAACCCGACGACCATCGCCACCAGCACCAGGACGACGGTGCCCAGGGCGATGCGCGCCGCCTCGGCCAGCACCCGGCCGGTCAGCGGCGCCAGCCGAGGCGACGGCAGCGCCCGGAAGCGGTCGAGCAGGCCCATCCGCCGCTCGCTGATCAGCCCGGCGCCGTTGGCCAGCCCACCGAAGACGGCCCCGGTGACGGCGGCCATCGGCACCAGCCGCTGGACGTGGTCGCGGGTGGGGTCGAAGTCGCCGACCACCTCGCGGAACCCGGCCAGGAGGAGGAGCATCAGCACCAGCGGGAAGGCGAGGCCCTGGACGACGACGGTCGGCATCCGCAGCGAGCGGCGCAGCGCCCGCCCGGCCTGGATCCAGGTGGCCCGGGCCAACCCGTCGACGGGGGCGACGGCGGGCACCGTCATCGGGCCCGCCCGGTCGTCCGGAGGGTGAGGGCGGCGAAGGGCACGGCCAGGCCGAGGGTCCACAGCGTCGACGAGAGCAGCGGTCCCGTCGTCGGCCCGCCGGACGCCAGGGCCCGCAGGGTGGCGATCACCTGCGACACCGGCTGGTCCCGCACGACGGGTTCGAGCCAGCCCGGGAACCGCTCGGCCGGGACGAAGGCGGTCGAGAGCATGAACAGGACGATGTAGGGGAGCGCCAGGCCCTGCACCGCCGCCTCGGGGTTGCGGGCGGTGTGGGCCACGGTGCCGAAGGCCAGGGCGAGGGCCACGGCGAAGCCGAGGGCGACGGCGACGAAGCCGGCGGCGGCCAGCGGCCCGGCGGTGAACCGGAAGCCGACGGCGACGCCGAGGCCGACCACGACGACCAGGCAGAGGGCGGCGCGCCCGGCGTCGGCCAGCAACCGGGCGGCGAGCACGGCGCCGGCCCGCACCGGCATGGCCCGGAGCCGGTCCGACACCCCGGCGGCCCGGTCGTCGGCGGTGAAGTAGGCCGACGTCATGGCCACGAAGATCATGGCCTGGACGACGATGGCGGGCGGCAGGTACTGCTCGTAGTCGATCCCCTGGGCCTCCAGGACCTTCCGCATCACGAGGTAGAAGCTGAGGAAGAACACCGCCGGGGTGACCACGGCCCCGACCAGCGAGGCCGGGTTGCGCCCCATCCGCAGCAGGTTGCGCCGGGCCAGCAGCCCGGCCTGGCCGACGGCGCTCACGGGGTCACCGCCGTCGTCGCCCCCGGCTCGGCGGTGTGGCCGGTCAGGGCGAGGAAGACGTCGTCGAGCGAGGGGCGGCGGAGCGAGACGTCGGCCAGGGCGATCCCGGCCTGCTCCAGGGAGGTGACGACCCGGGTGAGGGTCGGCGGCCCGTCGGGGGCGGGGAGCGAGATGCGGTCCTCGGCCTGCTCGACCGGGCCGATGCCGGCCACCGCGACGGCCGCCGCCCCGACCCGGGCCGGGTCGACCGGGACGACCTCGCACACCGTGCCCCCGACCCGGGCCTTGAGCTCGTCGGCGGTGCCCTCGGCGATCACCCGGCCGTGGTCGATGACGACGATGCGGTCGGCCAGGACGTCGGCCTCCTCCAGGTACTGGGTGGTGAGGAGGATGGTGATGCCGTCGTCGCGCAGCTCGCGGACGACCTGCCAGAGCGCCAGCCGGCTGGCCGGGTCGAGCCCGGTGGTGGGCTCGTCGAGGAAGAGCACGACCGGCGGGACGACCAGGCTGGCGGCCAGGTCGAGCCGGCGCCGCATCCCGCCCGAGTAGGTCTTGGCCCGCTGCCCGGCCGCCTCACCGAGGTCGAGCCGGTCGAGCAGCTCGGCGGCCCGGGCGACCGCGGCGGCCCGGCCGAGCCCGAGCAGCCGGCCGAACAGGACGAGGTTCTCCGCGCCGGTCAGCTCCTCGTCGACCGCGGCGTACTGGCCGGTGAGGGCGATCGAGCGGCGGACGGCGGCGGCGTCGGCTACCACGTCGTGGCCGGCCACCCGGGCGCTGCCGCCGTCGGGGGCGAGGAGGGTGGCGAGGACGTTGATCGTCGTCGTCTTGCCGGCCCCGTTGGGTCCGAGGAGGCCGAGGATGGTGCCGGGCGGGACGGCGAGGTCGACCCCGTCGAGGGCGGTGGTGGCGCCGAAGCGCTTCACCAGGCCGGTGACCTCGACGGCGGCCCGGGGCGGGGCGGTGACGGTGTCCACCCGGCCCACCTTGAACGGTCGGACGGCACTTGTAAAGCGCGCCTTGCACATTTTCGACACACTGTCGTTCGGCCCGGGCCGAATGTGGTTGGATGACGGGGTGGTCGTCCGCCCCCCGCACCCCGCCACCGTCGGCCCGCCCCGGACCCGGCGGGGGCGGCCCCCGACCCTGAGCCGCGACGTCATCGCCGACGCCGCCCTCGACCTGGGCTTCGCCACGGTCACGATGAAGGCGCTGGCCGCGGCCCTCGGCACCGGGCACGCCTCGCTCTACACCCACGTCGCCGACCGCCGCGACCTGGTGGCCGCCGCCGTCGACCGGCTCCACCAGCGGGCCGAGTGGCCGGCCCTGGTGGGCACCGACTGGCGGGCCTACCTGGCCGGGCAGGCCGATGTGACCTGGGGCCTGCTGGCCGCCGACCCGGCGCTGGTGGCCGAGGCCGCCGACGTGGTGTCGGGCGCCCAGGTGGCCCACAGCGACGAGGTCATCCGCACCCTGATCGGGGTCGGCTTCGCTCCCGACGCCGCCCTGCTGGCCGCCGACCTCGTGCTCGACCTGGTCCACGACGTCTTCATCCGGGGCGAGGCCCTGGCCGGGGGGTTGGCGGCGACCCCCGAGCCGGGCTGGCTCGACGGCCTCGACCCGGCGGTGCGGGGGGCCGCCGCCTCCGCCGTGGCCGACCCCCGGTCCTGGTTCGACCGCAAGCTCGCCGTCGTCCTCGACGGCATCGCCGCCGGGCTGGCCCCGTGACCCGCCCGGCGACGACGCCCTGACACCGGTTCGCCAGCGGGGTGGGCTGGGTGGGCCGCGGCCTCAGGTGGCGGCGGCCTCGAGGGCGGGGCGGAGGACGTCGAGGGCGAAGGGGAGCGACAGCGGCGTCGGGGTGTTGAGGGCGACGGCGGTGGCGTAGTCCATCTCCAGCGAGGCGCCGGCGGCCACGGCCGGGAGGTCGCTGTAGCCGGGCACGTCGTCGGGGTCGGCCTCGTTGGTGAGCACGACGACGAGGTCGGCGTCGAGCAGGTCGACCAGCTCCAGGCTGAGCTTGACCCGGCCGGGGGAGTCGTCCTCGGCGTCGAGGATGGCGGGGGCGATCTCCAGGCCGAGCTGGCCGAACAGGGCGTTGGCGCCGTCGTCGGGGTCCGACAGCACGTACATGGCGTCGCCGGGGACGTAGTTGGCGAAGGTGAAGGTCTTGCCGGCCAGGTCCGGGAGGTCGGTGGCGATGCCGGCGATCTCGCCCTC
Source organism: Iamia sp. (assembly GCA_035765045.1). Classification (GTDB taxonomy): domain Bacteria; phylum Actinomycetota; class Acidimicrobiia; order Acidimicrobiales; family Iamiaceae; genus Iamia. The sequence continues at coordinate 59,129 of DASTYI010000166.1, forward strand.
GACCTCGGCGATCAGGTCGTCGGCGGCGCCGGTGTCGCCCAGCACCTGGCCGGCGGCGCCGGTGATGTCCTGCCAGGTGTCGACCTGGCTGTCGCTCAGGGCGGCGATCGTGGGGGCGACCCGGGCCAGGTCGTCGTAGTCGGCCTGGTCCTCGGCCAGGTAGGTGACGACGATCAGGTCGGGGTCGAGGGCGAAGATCTCCTCCATCAGGGCACCCTTGTCCGAGGCCGAGCCGGCGACGAGCGCGGTCGACCCGCCGAGGCCGTCCTGCCAGGGGAGCTCGTCCTGGAGGGTCGTGTCGCGGAGGTACCCGACCGGCGGCGTGCCGAGGGCGGTGAGGACGTCGGTCCACTGGGTGTCGAGCGAGACGATCCGTGCGGGGCGTTCGGTGATCTCGGTGCTGCCGTAGCGGTGCTCGATCGTGACCGGCTCGAAGGCGGGCGCCTCGGCCCCGTCGGCCGCCGTGGTGGTCGAGCCGGCGCCCTCGTCGCCGTCGTCGTCGCTCCCGCTGCCCGAGCAGCCGGCCAGGCCGACCACCAGGGCGAGGGCGAGGAGGATGATCCGGTAGGGCTGCCTAACGTCCATGAGCCGGCGAGGGTAACAGCCCGCGGCCCAGGGTCAGGATCCGACGTAGGCCGCCAGGTGCTCGCCGGTGAGGGTCGGCGTCCTCGCCGCCACCAGGTCGGCCGGGGTGCCCTCGAAGACGACCTGCCCGCCGTCGTGGCCGGCGCCGGGGCCGAGGTCGATGATCCAGTCGGCGTGGGCCATCACGGCCTGGTGGTGCTCGATGACGATCACCGACCGGCCGGCGTCGACCAGCCGGTCGAGCAGGCCGAGCAGCTGCTCGACGTCGGCCAGGTGGAGGCCCGTGGTCGGCTCGTCGAGGACGTAGGTGCCGGCCTTCTCGGCCATCTGGACGGCCAGCTTGAGCCGCTGGCGCTCGCCCCCCGAGAGGGTGGTGAGGGGCTGGCCGACCTTGATGTAGCCGAGCCCGACGTCGACCAGCCGGTCGAGGATCTTGTGGGCGGCGGGCACGGCGGCGTCGGAGCCGGCGGCGAAGAAGGCCTCGGCCTCGGCCACCGACATGGCCAGGACCTCGGCGATGTCGCGCCCGCCGAAGGTGTAGGTGAGCACCTCGGCCATGAACCGCCGGCCCTCGCAGGTCTCGCAGGTGGTGGCCACCGTCTCCATGATCCCGAGCTCGGTGTAGATCACCCCGGCGCCGTTGCAGGTCGGGCAGGCGCCCTCGGAGTTGGCGCTGAACAGCGCCGGCTTGACCCCGTTGGCCTTGGCGAAGGCCTTGCGGATGGGGTCGAGCATGCCGGTGTAGGTGGCCGGGTTGCTCCGGCGCGAGCCCTTGATGGCGCTCTGGTCGATGGCGACGACCCCCTCGCGGCCCGCCACCGAGCCGTGGATCAGCGAGCTCTTGCCCGACCCGGCCACGCCGGTGACGACGACCAGAACCCCGAGGGGGATGTCGACGTCGACGTCCCGGAGGTTGTGAGTCGAGGCGCCCCGGATCTCCAGGTGGCCCGACGCCTCCCGCACCGTCTCCTTGAGCCGGGCCCGGTCGTCGAGGTGGCGCCCGGTGAGCGTGCCGCTCGACCGGAGCCCGGCGACGGTGCCCTCGTAGACGACCTCGCCGCCCTCGCTGCCCGCCTGGGGGCCGAGGTCGACGACGTGGTCGGCGATGGCGATCGTCTCGGGCTTGTGCTCGACCACCAGCACGGTGTTGCCCTTGTCGCGCAGCTGGAGCAGCAGCTCGTTCATGCGCTGGATGTCGTGGGGGTGGAGGCCGATCGTGGGCTCGTCGAAGACGTAGGTGACGTCGGTGAGCGACGACCCGAGGTGGCGGATCATCTTGGTCCGCTGGGCCTCGCCGCCCGAGAGCGTGCCCGACGGGCGGTCGAGGCTGAGGTAGCCGAGCCCGATGTCGACGAAGGAGTCGAGCGTCTCGCCCAGCGCCCCGAGGAGGGGCTTGACCGAGGGCTCGTCGAGCTCGCGCACCCACACGGCCAGGTCGCTGATCTGCATGGCGCAGACGTCGGCGATGTTGACCCCCCGGATCCGCGACTGCCGGGCCGGCTCGGCCAGCCGGGTGCCGTCGCACTCGGGACAGGTGGTGAAGGTGATGGCCCGCTCGACGAAGGCCCGGATGTGGGGCTGCATCGCCTCGGGGTCCTTCGCCAGCATCGACTTCTGGATCTTGGGGATCACGCCCTCGTAGGTGAGGTTGATCCCGTCGACCTTGAGCTTGGTCGGCTCCCGGTGGAGGAGGTCGGCCATCTCCTTCTTGGTGAAGCGGCCGATCGGCTTGTCCATGTCGAAGTAGCCGGAGCCCTCGAAGATGCGGCCGTACCAGCCGTCCATCGAGTAGCCGGGGACGGTCAGCCCGCCCTCCCGCAGCGACTTGGCCGGGTCGAACAGGGCGGTCAGGTCGAAGTCGCTGACCGAGCCCCGGCCCTCGCAGTGGGGGCACATCCCGCCGAGGCGGTTGAAGGTGACCTTCTCCCGCTTGGTCTTGTCCCCCTTGTTCACCGCCACCGACCCGCTGGCCGACACCGACGGGACGTTGAACGAGTAGGCGTTGGGCGGGCCGATGTGCGGGTCGCCGAGCCGGCTGAAGAGGATCCGCAGCATGGCGTTGACGTCGGTGACGGTGCCGACCGTCGAGCGGGGGTTGGCCCCGAGCCGCTCCTGGTCGACGATGATCGCCGTCGTCAGCCCGTCGAGGACGTCGACGTCGGGCCGCGCCATGGTGGGCATGAAGCCCTGGACGAAGGCGCTGTAGGTCTCGTTGATCAGCCGCTGCGACTCGGCCGCGATGGTGGCGAACACCAACGAGCTCTTGCCCGAGCCCGAGACGCCGGTGAACACCGTGAGCCGTCGCTTGGGCAGCTCGACGCTGACGTCGCGCAGGTTGTTCTCCCGCGCCCCGTGGACGCGGATGAGGTCGTGGCTGTCCGCCGGGTGGGCCTTCGTGGGCATCGGGGCTCAGTCCTCCGGGAGCTCGGCGAAGGTCCGCTTGGTGGCGTTGTACCACTTGAGGCCGGAGATCGGCCTCCGCCAGCGCGCCCTCATGTCGTTGCGGGCGGGGACGTGGGCCTCGTCGCCCGCGGCGACCACGTCCTTGAGGTGCTGGTCCTGCTGGGCGATGACGTCGTCGGCGGTCTCGCCGCTCAGGGCGAGGTCGCAGGCCCCGCCGAGCTGGCGGCAGGTCATCGTCCTCATCGGAGCTCCTGGATCCGGACCATGTTGCCGGCGGGGTCGCGGACGGCGCAGTCCCGGGCGCCCCAGTCCTGCTCGGTCGGCTCCTGGACGATCTCGACATCGGCGGCCTGGATCTTCTCGAAGGTGCCGTCGAGGTCGGGGGTGCCGAGCATGATGCTGGCGTAGGTGCCCTTGGCCATCATCTCGGCGATGGTCCGGCGCTCGTCGTCGGTGATGCCGGGATCGGCGGCCGGCGGGGTGAGGACGACGTTGGTGTCGGTCTGTCCGGGGGGCCCGATCGTGATCCAGCGCATGTCCTCGTAGCCCACGTCGTTGCGGACCTCGAAGCCGAGCAGGTCCCGGTAGAAGGCCAGCGAGGCCTCGGGATCGGTGTGCGGGAGGAAGGTCGTGTGGATGGTGATGTCTGCCATGCGGGTCACTCTCCCTGGGGGACGGGGACGGGTGCTTCTCGATTCCTGACCGGTCGGGTGACCCGCTTGGCCTCGCACGGGGGCATGCCGGCCACCTCGCCCGTCGCCTCCCGCTTGTAGGTGCTGGGCGGGACCCCGACCAGCTCGGTGAAGCGGGTGCTGAACGTGCCCAGCGACGAGCAGCCGACGGCGAAGCAGACGTCGGTGACGCTCATGTCGCCCCGTCGGAGCAGGGCCTTGGCCCGCTCGATGCGCCGGGTCATCAGGTAGCTGTAGGGCGACTCGCCGTAGGCCGCCTTGAACTGGCGGCTGAGGTGCCCGGCCGACATGCCGACGCCGCGGGCCAGGGCCTCGACGTCGAGGGGTTGGGCGTACTCCCGGTCCATCCGGTCGCGGACGCGCCGGAGCCAGGCCAGATCCGTCAGGTGCTGGTCGGGAGGGGGTCGGCCGGCCACGGGTCCGATCGTGCCACGCGGGTGCGGGTGAGGAAGGCGGCGAGGAGGTCCTCGCCGTGGGCGGTGAGCACGGCCTCGGGGTGGAACTGGACGCCGTCGACCGGCCAGGAGCGGTGGCGCAGCCCCATGACCAGGCCGTCGTCGGTCCAGGCCGCCACCTCGAGCTCGGCCGGCAGCGTCTCGGGGCGGACGACCAGCGAGTGGTAGCGGGTCGCCTCCAGCGGAGAGGGCAGCCCGGCGTAGAGCCCGGCCCCGTCGTGGTGGACGAGGGCGGTGCGGCCGTGGACGGGCCGGGGGGCGCGGGCCACCGTCGCCCCCAGGGTGGCGGCGATGACCTGGTGGCCGAGGCAGACACCGAGGATCGGCACCCGGGGCCCGAGGGCCCGCACCAGGGGCCCGGCCACCCCGGTCTCGTCGGGGCCCCGGGGGCCGGGGCTGATGACGATCCCGTCGGGCTCCAGGGCGGTGACCGCGTCCAGCGTCAGGGCGTCGTTGCGGACGATCACGGCCCGGGCCCGGCGGGCGCAGAGGGCCTGGACCAGGTGGTAGGTGAAGGAGTCGTAGTTGTCGACGACGACGATCCGGGGCCCGTCGCTGGCCCCGACCTCGACGACCTCCTCCGGGCGGGACCGCCGCCCCTCGGTCCGACGGACGGCCCGGCGGTGGGTCCGCCACCGGCGGGGCACCGGGCGGTCGAGCGCCACCGTCCCGCCCACGGCGGCGAGCAGCGGGGCCGCCTTGGTCAGGCACTCCTCGTGCTCGCCGGCCGGGTCCGAGTCGGCCACGATCCCGCCGCCGACCCCCAGCCCGACGCGCCCGCCGACCGCCTCGAAGGTGCGGATGGCGACGCTGGCGACCAGCCCGGCCACCGGGCTGGCCAGCACGACCGACCCGGTGTACAGCTCGCGGGCGGTGGCCTCCAGCTCGGCGATCACCTCCATGGCCCGCACCTTGGGGGCGCCGGTGATCGACCCCGGGGGGAAGGCGGCCCGCACGACCGCGCCGGGCCCGACCCCGGGGGCCAGCTCGCCCGACACGTCGGAGACGAGGTGCCACACCCCGGCGAGGGGGCGGACGGCGCACAGGTCGTCGACCCGCACCGAGCCGGGCACCGCCACCCGGCCGATGTCGTTGCGCATCAGGTCGACGATCATCACGTTCTCGGCCCGGTCCTTGGCCGAGGTGGCCAGGCCGTGGCGGGCGGCGGCGTCGGCCCCGGGCTCGGCGTGGCGGCGGGCGGTGCCCTTGATCGGCGAGGTGCGCACCCGGGTGCCGTCGGTGCGCAGGAAGAGCTCGGGCGAGAGGCTGGCGACCGAGCCCCACGCCCCGGTGACGAAGGCGGCGTGGGCCGGGCGGAGGGCGGCGGCGCCGGCGAGGAAGAGCTCGAGGGCGCTGCCGTGGAGGTCGGCGTCGAGCCGCATGGCGATGTTGGCCTGGAAGAGGTCGCCGGCGTGGATCAGCTCGACGGTGCGGGCCACGGCGGCCTCGTGGGCGGCCCGGCCCGGGGTGGGGGAGAAGGGGCCGAGGGCGTACGTCCCGGGGGCCGGCGCCGGGCCGGCCAGCCGGGTCCGCAGGTCGTCCAGCCGGGCGGCGACGGCGTCGTGGCGCCCGGGGGTGAGCAGGGCCTCGAAGCGCCAGCCGCCGTCGGCGTCGCGGTGGAGCAGGTGGTCGTAGAAGCCGAGCACGTGGCTCGGGAGCGGCACCGCCGAGCGGGGCGGGGGCGGGGGGAGGTCCTCGGTGCGCCGGCCCAGCTCGTAGCCGAGCCAGCCCAGCCAGCCGCCCCCGACGGCGGTCGGGTCGACCGGCCCGGCGACGGTAGGGCCCCGGTCGAGCAGGGCGAAGGGGTCGCCCTCGCCGACGACGGTGGTGACCGGCTCGCTGGCCACGATCGCCCCCGCCCCGACCCACGACCCGTCGAGCACGACCAGCCCCCGGTCGGGGGCGAGGAGGCGGGCCACGTCGGCCACGTCGAGGTCGCTGGCGATCGGCACGACCAGCAGCTCGGCCGGGCCCTCGACGCCGTCGTCGGCCCGGACCGCATCCGTCATCGTCATCGCCCCCGCAGCCTCCCACCCCGGCCAACCTCGTACGGCATCCGCCGCATGCGGCGGGTTGCCGTCCAAGGTTCGGGGGTCAGCGGTCGGCGAGGGCGAAGACGGTGGCGTCGGGGGTGTCGAAGACGGCGGTGAAGCGGGGGTCGGCCCGCAGGGCGGCCTCGACGTCGACCAGGGCGCCGGCCGGGAGCAGGCCGGTGGCGTCGGCCTCGTCCCGCATCGACCGGGTGAGCAGGACGTAGGCGTCGGTGTAGTCGGACTCGCCCATCCAGCTGGCGAGGACGTCGGCCGGGTCGGCGAGCACCTCGTCACGGCTGTCGACCGGCTCGGAGGCGATCGGCACGTAGGTCAGCCGCTCGTAGTCCGCGAACTGGACCGGGTAGTTGTCGGTGCCCGTGACCAGGAGCGACCCGGGCTCGGCCGACCGCAGCACGAGGGCCGAGGCGGCGACCTCGTCCTCGCTGAACCGGTACCACTGGTCCTTGCCGTAGTAGCCGAAGAGGAAGCCGCCGAGCAGCAGGGCGGTCACGACGGCCACGGCGACGGCCCGCCGGCCGGGCCGGGGCGGGCGACGTCCGCTCCACAGCCCGTCGGCGGCCAGCCAGGCCAGGAAGGGCAGGGCGAAGAGGTAGGTGCGGAAGACGATCTCGCCGTCGAAGCTGTTGGTCAGCACCATCACCACCGGGCAGGCGGCCAGCGTGAGGGGCTCCAGCCGGAGCCGGCGCAGCTGCACCTGGCGGAGCACGGCCAGCCCGGCGACGGCGGCGATGCCGACCACGGTGAGCCGGCCCATGGTCGACACCAGCTGCTGGTGGGCCGACAGGGTGGTGACGTCGACGAAGTTCTCGCCGGCGTTGCTGGCCGGCTGGCCGACGGTCGACGCCAGCCCCGAGAGGTTGTCCTCGACGAAGGTGCGGGCGCCGGTGCCGGCCCACACCAGGGCCAGCCCGACGGTGGCGACCAGGGCCCAGCCCGTCCGCACCCGGCGGGTCACGGCCAGGGCGGCCAGGGCCACCATCACCATGAACGGGGTGACCTGGTGGCTGGTGACGATGGCGGCGACGAGCACGCCGACGAGGGCGACGGTCCACCCGAGGGGCCAGGCCGGGGTGTCCTCGTCGGGATCGAGAGAGGTCTCCCACCAGCGGGGCCGGTCCGGGCGGCGGGCGAAGCCCCGCAGGAAGACGCCGACCAGGGCGAGGTAGAGGACGAAGGCCTCCGACTGCGGCGAGAAGTAGTCCTGGCCGACCCAGTTGGTGGCCATGAACAGCAGCACGCCCGTCCACCGCACCCGCTTGTCGGCGCTGAAGGCGGAGAAGACGAAGAGCAGGACGGGGATCGTCGCCAGCTCGATCAGCAGCGGCCACCAGCGCAGGATCCGCGACGGCTCGTCCACCCCGGCCAGGTCGAGCAGCCCCGCCATCTGGCTGAAGAACCCGGGCCAGTTGTGGTACACGTCGAGCGTGCCGATGCCGGGGTCGACGGCGCCGTGGCGGTCGATGTAGTCGACGATCCCCAGGTGCTTCCACGCCCAGGCGTAGCGGAGGGTGCCGTAGAGGACCGCCGGCGTGCCGTGGAGGGCGGCGACGAGGAGGACGACCGGCGTGGCCAGCCGCCAGGTCGAGGGCTGGCGCCGGGCCACCTCGATACCGAAGGCGGCGAGCACGAGGACGAGGGCGACGGCGTTGAGCGGCGTCAGCAGCGACAGCAGCCCCAGGTCGGTCATGTCCGCCGGGTCGGCCCCCCACAGCCCCGCCACCCAGGCCACCGCCGCCGCCACCCCCAACCCGAGGGTGACCCGGCCCGCCCCCCCTCCGAGCTGGCGATCGGATCCGACGGGAAGCCGTCGGATCTGATCGCCAGCTCGGGGGGTGGTGGGTGCGAGGGCGGTGAGGACGCGGTCGACGTTGGCGCGGAGCCACCAGCGGTGGGTGACGTCGGCGCGGGAGGTCAGCAGGTGCGCCGCCGCGTGCTGGAGCCAGGCCAGGCGGGCCAGGGTGGCCAGCGGGAGGTCGACGTTGGCGGGGACGGTGCCGGCGCGGAGCCGGGCCTCCTCGGGGTCGAGGCCGTCGGTGGCCAGGGCGACGAGGTGGGGGCCCAGCTCGCCGCCCTCGGTGCGGCGGCGCTCGGTGGCCAGCAGGTGGACGACGTCGAGCTCGGGCAGGCCGGTGCCGGTGGCCTCCCAGTCGACGATGCCGGTGACGGTGCCGTCCTCGTCGGCCAGGACCTCGTCGAGCGAGAGGGCGCCGTGGACCCGGCTCGTCGTCACCCGGCGGCCGGCGAGGTCGGCCCGCAACCCGGCCAGGACGGCGTCGAGCCGAGCCCGCGAGCGGCCGTCGGTGAGGGCCCGGGCGACGACGGCGCCGGGCCCGTCGACCCAGCGGTCGAGCACGTGCTCGTCGACCACGGTGACCTCGGCGGTGGCCTCGTGGATCCGGTCGACGGCGGCGATCGCCCCGGCCCGGGCGGTGGCCTGCGCCGGCCCGGCGAGCAGGGCGGCCGGGGTGCCGGGCCGGGCCGACTCGACCATCCAGGTCCCGTCGTCGGCGGCGGCGACCAGGCGGGGGAGCAGCGCCCCGGCGGCACCCAGGCGGTCGTCGTCGGCGAGCGCCCGCAGCCCGATGGCGTGGGCCACGACGGCATCGACGCCGCGCGGCCCGGTGGCGGCCCGGATCAGCTGCTGGCCGTCGCCCCGGCGGAGGATGACCCGGTCGTCGTGGGCGTCCTGGACCTCCCAGTCGTGCCAGGCGCGCACCTCCTCGGGCACCAGGCCGAGGGCGACCGGCAGGCGGTGGCGGGCCCACCGGCGGCGGTGGGCGGCCATGGCGGTGCGGGCCCCGCCGACGAGGACGTCACGGGCGGCGCGGGCCAGCTCGGGCTCGTCGCGGCAGGTGACGACGGTGAGGGCGACGGCGGCGACGGTCTGGGTGACGAGCCACAGCCAGCCGAGCCCGGTCAGGCCCCACGGCCCGAGCACCAGGGCGGCGCCGCCGAGGCTGGCGACGGCGATGGCGGCGTAGACGCCGACGACCCGGCGCATCCGGCCCCGGACGTGGGCCACGCCGACGAGCAGCGAGACGACCGTGTTGGGCACCGACGACAGGGCCAGCAACCGCAGCAGGGTGGTGGCGTCGGCGCTGTAGCCGCCGCCGAAGGTGGCGAGGATCCACGGGGCGCCGAGGGCGAGGACGAGCACGCCGGGCACCAGGAAGCCGACGACCTGACGAGTGGCCGTGCGCAGGCTGGCGTGGAGGTTGCGGCGCTCGATGGCGCCCTCGGCCACGAGGACGTCGCCCACGTTGCTGCCCACCAGGTAGAGGGCGTAGGCGATCTGGGTGGTGACGTAGTACGAGGCGTTCTGGTCGGGTCCGAGGAGGGCGAGCACCAGCAGCGGGGTGGCGTGCATGGTGGCGTGCCAGAGCAGCGAGGCGAGGTGCTCGAGCCCGGCGAAGCGGCCCATCTCCCGGGAGCTGGCGGCGACGACGCCCTCGACCGGCGGGGGCGTGGCCCCGGTCCGGATCAGCCAGCCGTTGACGGCGACCACGGCGAGCAGCGCCGGCACCGACCACGACAGGAACACGCCGGCCACCGGCACCACGGCGGCCAGCCCGACCAGCAGGACGATCTTGGCCACCGAGAAGCCGACGTTCTCCAGGGGCACGATCCAGGGCCGGCGGACGGCGACGAGCACGCTGTCCTGGAGCTGGAAGATCCCCCAGAAGCCGACGCCGACGACGAAGGCGGCGCCGAGGAAGAGGTCGTCGTGGAGGACGTCGAGGTCGGGCGCCCACACCCCGACCCCGGCGACGAAGACCCCCGCCGCCCCGCAGCCGGCGACGAGGGCCAGGGCGTAGGTCCGGGTGACGAGGCGGCGGGCCCCGGCGCCGGCCTCGGCCACGAACCGGATCAGGCTCCGCTTGAGGCCGCCGGTGGCGACGCTCGACAGCAGCAGCATCGTCGACACCAGGGCCGAGCCGATCCCGACCTCGGCGGCCGAGTAGCTGCGGGCGGCGATCACCCAGTACGGCAGGCCGAGCACCGAGGTGATCCCCGAGGTGAGGATCAGGGCCAGGCCGCCGCTGGTCAGGTGTGAGCGCGGCCCGCGCCGCCGGCGGGGCGGGACGGCGGTGGGCTCCGGATCGGGGTCGGGCACGTCGGCGGCGGGACGGGTGGCGATCACGCTCGCTCCCAGACCCGGACGCGGTCGACCAGGAAGGTGGCGGGGAAGCGGGTGGCGGCGGTCGGGGTCCCGGCGTCGCCGCCGACGGCCAGGTTGGCGACGAGGTGCATCGGCTCCGACGGCACCGCCGCACCGGTGACCCGGAAGCGCTCGACGCCGTCGAGGGTCCATACCAGGAGGCCCGGCGCCCAGTCGAGGGCGATGGTGTGCCAGCCGCGCGACAGGTCGGCGGTGCGGACCTCGCGGCGCTGGCGCGGCCCCCGCTCGGGGTGGAGCGTCATCGACGGGAGGTCGGGGGCCTGGCCCCGCACCTCGAGGAGGTCGATCTCGGGGAGCTCCTCGTTGCTGACCGGGAGCATCCAGAGGGCGGGCCAGGTGCCGGTGCCCCGGGGGATGCGGAAGCGGACCTCGACCCGGCCGTAGGTGAGGGCGAACCGGGGCCGGTCCTGGCGGCGGTCGCCGGCCCGGCCCGAGGAGACCATCCCCGAGACGTACGGGAAGTGGCGGCCGTGGGCCACGACGCTCCCGGGCTCGGCGGTGAGGCGCAGCACGCCCTCGCCCACCGTCACCTGGCCCGGCTGGTACCACTCCAGCTCGTCGTTGGTCAGGATCGTGCAGCCGTCGGGGCCCCACCAGTGGCAGGTGCCCCAGGTCGGCCCGAGGGCGGTGCCGTCGAAGTCGTCGGACAGGACCAGCGCCCCGCGCGCCGGCCGGCCGCCGGGGCAGCCGGCGGCGGCGATGACGCCGGCGAGCACGAGGGCGAGCCAGCGGAGCGGGGTGCGGGCCCGGGCCATCAGGCGGCCGGGCGGCGGGCGCGACCGACCGCGGCGACGACGTCGCGGGCGCCGACCCGGCGGGCGACCCGCCAGGCCTTGGTCCGCACCGGCTCGGGGAAGGGGGCCACCGGGTGGCCACGGCCGTCGAGCACGGCGTCGAGCCGGTCGACGGTGACGTCGTGGAGGAGGGTGATCCGGGCCAGCGCCAGGGGGTCGTCGTCCCGGCTGCTGAACGCCTCGCGCACGGCGGCGGCCGAGTCGTAGCCGGCCCGCGCCACGGCGGCCCGGACCCGCCGGTCGTGGTAGCCGTGGGGGTAGGCGAAGGACCGGACCGGGTGGTGGAGGATCGTCGACAGCTCGCGCCGGCTGTGGCCGACCTCGTCGTCGATGGCCCGGCGCCCGAGGGTGTCGAGCTCGGGGTGGGTCAGGCTGTGGGCGCCGATCTCGCAGCCCTCGGCGTCGAGGGCCCGGATCTGCTCGGCGGTGAGCATCGGGGGCGGGGCGCCGCCGATGTCGGTCAGCCACTCGGCCCGGCCCCCGACGGCCCCGGCCACGACGTAGAGGGTGGCGGTGAGGTCGCGGGCCCGCAGCGCCGGCCAGGCGTGCTCGGCGAAGTCGGCCAGGCCGTCGTCGAAGGTGATGACGACGGGCCGCTCGGGCAGGGCCCGCCGGCCCCGGTGGGCGTCGACCATCTGGCTGACGGTCAGCGGGGTGTGGCCCCGCTCGACGATCCGGTCGAGGTGGGCGGCGAACCGGTCGGGGTGCATCACCCAGGGCTGGAACCCGGGCGCCGCCGTGGGGGCGACGCCGTGGTACAGCAGCACCGGGATCGGGGTCGGGGCGCTCATCGGGCGGCCAGCCTCCGGTGCGTGCGGACGTAGCGCCACGGGCCGGTGAGCATGCCGATCCGCTCGACCCGGGCCAGCTCGCGGTGGGTGGCCGGGCGGCGCTCGTTACGGGGCGACGAGGGGGCCAGGGCGTGGCGGGCGCCGCCGGCGGCGCGGCGGGCCATGTGCCAGGCGGTGGCCGGGCGGGCGACGACGAGGCTGGTCAGGTAGGCGGTCAGCCCGGCGCCGTAGCCGTAGACCTGGCGGCGCAGGGCGTCGTAGTCGCGGTGGTGGTGGTGGAAGACGACGGCGGCCGGCTCGTAGACGAGGCGGTGCCCGGCGGCGAGCACGGCGTGGATGGCGGCCAGGTCGTCGCCGCCGAGCGAGCCGCTGCCGGCACCGAGCGCTGGGTCGAACCCGCCTCGTGCCCGCAGGGCGTCGGTGGCGAAGGCCATGTTGGCGCCCGAGCCGTAGGTCCCGGCGGCGTAGGGGAAGAGCGGATCGCGCCCGGCCTCGACGGCGGGGTCGACGATGCGCCGGTCGAAGCCCTTGGCGAACCCGGCGGCCCGCTCGATCCACCACTGCTCGGGCGTGCGCAGCTCGGCCGGGAAGATCAGGCCGGTCACGCAGGCGACGTCCTCGGCGGCGGCGAAGGCCGATGTGATGCGAGCGGTCCACCACCGGTCGACCACCACGTCGTCGTCGGTGAAGGCGACGAAGGGGGTGGTGACGTGGGGCAGGGCGGCGTTGTGGGCGGTGGCCAGGCCGGCGCGGTCCTCGCGGACGTACACGATCCGGGGGTCGTCGCCGTGGCGCTCGGCGACCAGCTCGGCGGTGGCCTCGTCGCTCGGCGCGTTGTCGACCACGACGATGCGCGCCGGTGGGGCAGCCGAGGCGAGGACCGAGGCGATCGCCCGGCCGAGGGCCTCGGGGCGGTCCCGGGTGGCGAAGGCGACGGTGAGGTC
>DASTYI010000167.1:0-10688 GCA_035765045.1 Iamia sp.
TCGCCACCGCCCTGGCCCGCCTCTCCTGACGGGGAGCAAGTGGACAGCCAGCGTTCTGCAAGGGGCCGGGCGGATGCTGGCGCCATGACCTCCACGACGCACCCCGCAGCCCGTCCGTCCGCCGTCCCCGCCCCGCTCACCAGGGGCGTCGTCCGAGCCCGGGGCGAGCTGGTGCTGCTGCACCGGCGGGCCCTCTCCGCCACCGGCGACGTCGTCGACCGGGCCCTGACCTACGGGGCCGACGATCCCCGCGTCGTCGAGCTGGTCCGCTCGGCCACCCTCGCCAACCTGGTGGCCGCCGAGTACCTGGGCCGCTGGAGCATGCCGGGCCCGACCGAGCCGACCGTCGGCGAGCGCTTCCACCGCTCGGCCGCCCTGGTCGACGAGGCCATGTGCCAGCCCGGCGCCCTCGATGCCAACGTCCCGCTGGCCAGCGGTCGGGTGGGCGACGGTGCCGCCCTGCTCGCCGAGCGCATCGTCGCCCTCGACCGGGCCGGCCGGGCCCTGGCCAGCGCCGCCTCGGTCCACCGCACGGTCGACGCCGAGCTCGACCTGGTCGTGTCCCGGCTCGTCGCCCGCATCGTCTCCGGCTCCCGCCCGGTCCTGCTCGTCGCCGCCTGACCCCGGCGCTCCGCTCCTAGAGGTCCGACTCCGGCACCCACAGCCCGTGGAAGCCGAACGGCACCCGGACCGGGAGGTGGATGCGGGCGACGGGGCCGGCGGCGACGTCCTGGGCGTCGAGGATGGCCAGGGCCGAGGTGTCGGTGGTGCGGTCGTAGGCGAAGGTCAGCAGCCAGCCCTCGCCCTCGTCCCGGCCGCCGGGCACGAAGAAGACCTCACCGGCCCGTTCGTGCGGCCCCGGGTCCCAGGTCCGCTCCCGGCCGCTGCGCATGTCGCGGTGGAGGACGCCGGCGAACTCGAAGCCGTACTCGCCGGTGTCGTCGGTGGTGACGTACCAGGCATCGCGGTGGTCGCGGCCCGTGGCCCGGCGGTCGATCGAGGGCAGGTCCATGTCGACGTCGTTCAGCTGCTCACGGCTGAGGGTGAGCTGCTCGCCGCCGGTGCCGATGCGCCACTCGTGGAGGCGGGACGGCACCAGGTCGCCGTCGGGGCCGAAGGCGGAGTCGACCTGGTTGACGCGGAGCACCACCTCGTCGCCGTCGCGGTGGGCGTTGGTGCCGTGGAAGACGAAGCTCGGGTCCATGTCGACCCAGCGCATCTCGCGGCCGTCGCCGTCGAGGGGCATGACGCCGACCCGGGTCGGCCCGCCGTCGGGGTCCCACCCGTAGGGGAAGCCGGGCACCGAGCCCTCGATGCCGAACAGCACCGGGCCGATCCAGAACACGACGTCGCGGTCGGTGACGGCGAAGTCGTGGATCATGGTGGCGACCGGGATGTCGATCGGCGTGCTGTGGACCAGCCGGCCGTCGGCGTCGGCCACGTGGTACGTGAGCAGCGGGTCCATGAAGCCGTAGCCGAAGAAGTGCATCCGGCCGGTCGCCGGGTCGATCTTCGGGTGGGCGGTGCACCAGGTGTCGAGCCGGCCGTCGAAGTCGTGGGGGCCGACGGTGGAGAGGTCCTCGGTGAGGAGGTGGTACGGGAAGCCGACCTCGCCGAGCGTCAGCAGCTTGCCGGCGTGGTGGACGATGGCGACGTTGCTCTGGCTCACGGCGCCGCCGGGCACGCCGGCCTCGGCGAAGTCGATCCCCTGCTCGAGGAGCGTGGTGCGGATGTAGCGGTTGCGGTACCAGGTGGCCCGCCCGCCCTCGATCCGCATCCCGTGGACCATGCCGTCGCCCATGAACCAGTGCGGTGAGCGGCCGGTCCGGGAGTTCGAGCCGTTGCGGACGTAGAGCCCCGAGAGGTCCGAGGGGATGGCGCCGGTGACCCGGAGGTCGGTCACCGTCGACTCGTCCGGCACCGGGGCGAAGGCGCCCTGCTCCCAGTAGGGGATGTCGGCGTCGTAGGCGGCCACGCTCGCCGCCGGCCGTCCCCCGACCGTCGTCGGGGCGCCCGTGGTCGTGGTGCCGCCCGAGCGGCGGCCGCCCCCGCCGTCGCCGCAGCCGGCGAGGACGCCGGTGCCGCCGAGGGCGAGCCCGGCGGCGCCCAGGCCCAGGGCCCGGAGCACGGCCCGCCGCTCGACCACGGCCTCGCGCACGACCGGGTGGATCGGTCCGTTCCCCCTGCTGCCCATCGGGGCAAGGTAGCGCTCGTCACGCCCGCTTGCCGGAACGGCAAGCACCGTTGCCGTCGGTCTGGGGTCGTCCGTACCGTCGCCGCCATGGAGAGCGCACAGCACGACGTCATCGTCATCGGGGGGTCGGTCGCCGGCCTGTCGACCGCCCTGGTCCTCGGCCGGGCCCGGTTCCGGGTCGCCGTGGTCGACGCCGGCCACCCGGTCAACGAGCGGGTCACGCACTCGCACGGCTTCCTCACCCGCGACGGCGCCTCGCCCGCCTCGCTGGTCGCCCAGGGCCGGGAGGAGGTCGCCGGCTACGGCGTCGAGCTGGTCGACGACACGGTGACCGGCGTGACCCGCGCCGGCACCGGCTTCGTGGTCGAGCGGGCCGGCGGGCCGCCCCTCACCGGCCGCCGGCTGGTGCTCGCCACCGGGATGCGGATCCCCTTCCCCGACCTCCCCGGGCTGGAGGAGGTCTGGGGCGGCGACGCCGCCAACTGCCCCTTCTGCCACGGGTGGGAGGCGCAGGACCGGCCGATCGCGGTCGTCGGCGACCCGACCTTCGTCGCCCACCTCTCGGGCCTGCTGACCCAGTGGAGCGACGACGTCCTCGCCTTCCTCCCCGACGGGGCCGAGGGGACGCCGGGGGTGCCGGTCGAGCGTCGCCGGCCGGTGCGGCTGCTCGTCGAGGACGGGCGGCTGCGGGGCGTCGAGGTCGAGGGGGGCGAGGTGATCGCCCGCGAGGCCCTGTTCGTCGCCGGCATGGCCGGACCCGCGGCCCCGTTCGCCGCCGACCTCGGCTGCGACCTCGACGAGGCCGGCTTCCCGGTGGTCGACGCCTACGGCCTGACCTCGGTGCCCGGGCTGTGGGCGGTGGGCAACGCCGTGACGATGGGCCGCAACCTCGTCTCCTCGGCGGCCAGCGGCTCCGACGCCGCCACCCGCATCGTCTTCGACCTCGTCCAGGAGCGCCTGGCCGCTACCGCCTGAGCAGCTCCCCCAGGTCGACCACCCACCCCGGCACGACCGGCGTGGCGAGGGTGTCGCCGGGGTGGAGCACGGTGACCTGGTCGAAGCCGGCCGAGCCCTCCGACCGCCGGTGGACCGTGACCTCGTCGTCGATCCCGTCGACCAGCCACACCTCGGGCACGCCCTTGGCCTCGTAGCGGCGGAGCTTCCGGCCCCGGTCGAGGTGCCACGTCGACGGCGACCGCACCTCGATCACGAGCGATGGCACCTCGGGGAAGACGCCGGTGTCGTACGGCAGGGCGTCGGCGGTGGCCACCCACCAGATGTCGGGGACGTAGGCGTCGTGCTCGCCGGCCTGGACGAGCCCGGCCCACCCCATCTGGCCGAGGCTGCGGTCGCCCTGGGAGAACAGGACGAAGGACTCGAAGATCGCCGCCGCGATGAGCTGGTGTCGGAAGACGGGGACGCACACGACGACCTCTCCATCGATGAGCTGCGAACCAGGCGGCAGCTCGTCAGCGATGGCGAGGAACTCCTCGAAGGTCAGCCGGTCCCGTGCTGCGAGGGACATGGCAGGCACTGTACCCCGCTCCGTCCGAGATGACACGAGATATCTCGAAACGCCTCAGAGGTGTGAGGTGATCCCGGTGGTGTCGGTGTTGGTGGCCAGGGTCTCGCCGGCCTCGGTGGCCAGGTCGAGGTCGAGGTCGAGGCGGCCGGGGGCGTCGGGCACCACCAGCTGGATCGTCGTGACCCGGACACAGGTGTCGGCCCCGACCGCGCCCCGGGCCCGCCAGGTGTGCTCGCCCCCGGGCCAGGTCGCCCGGATGGTGGCGACGACACCCTCCAGCGGGGTGCGGAGATCGCTGACCACGTGGACGTCGAGGGCCAGGGCGTCGCCCGGGTGGACGTGCTCGGGGAGCTGGTCGGCGACGACGATCACCGGTCGG
The DNA here is from genome assembly GCA_035765045.1 of Iamia sp. GTDB lineage: Bacteria > Actinomycetota > Acidimicrobiia > Acidimicrobiales > Iamiaceae > Iamia. The sequence goes on from DASTYI010000167.1 coordinate 4,099, forward strand.
CAGGCGGCGACGAGGGCGTCCCACGCCGGCTTGGCCACCCGCTCGTGGTCGAGCAGGGCGCTGCTCACGGCGGGCTGGGCGTCGGCCAGGGTGTGGACCAGGACGCCGCCGGTCGGGCGGTACTTGAGCCGGCGCAGCTCCTCGACCTGGCGGCGCACGACCCGGGCCTGGTGCTCGCGGGTGGCCGCCGCCCACGCCGCATAGGTCGGGAAGTCGGCCGGGGGGACGTGGCGCTCGAACAGCCGGCGCTGGAGGCCGTGGCCCCGGGCCAGCCGGTCCCAGTCGAGGTCGGGCCAGCGGGAGGCGTCGACGAAGTCGTCGGTGAGCGGGACCGAGGCGGCGCCGAGCTGGGACACGAAGCGGACGAAGCGGGGGAGGAGCCGGGCGAAGGCGGGCAGCTGGCGCTCGTCGCCGCCACCCCAGCCGAAGGTCAGGTGGGTGTCGGTGCCGTCGAGCTTCGGCGGGTGCGGGGCCACGCCCGAGTGGGCGACGACCGGGCGGGTGCCGTCCTGGCGCTGGAGCGTCCGCTTGATCGAGCGGTCGAGCACCGAGGCGTTCCACGACGGCACCTGCTGGCGCAGGGCGGTGCGGCCCATCGACGCCGGCACCGGCCCGATCTCGGGGTCGACCTCGACCGGGAAGGGCTCGTCGTGCCCGCACCACACCGCCACCGACGGGTGGTGCCCGAGCAGGTCGACGGCCTCGCGGGCCTGGCGCATCGCCTGCTTGCGCAGGGTGCGGGCGTAGCCGCCGTGGAGCGGGAGGTCCTGCCAGAGGAGCAAGCCGGCCTCGTCGGCGGCGGCGTAGAGCTCGGGCCGCCCGATGTGGGAGTGGACCCGGAGCACGTCGAGCCCGGCGTCGACGGCGCGGACGACGTCGGCCCGCACCTCCTCGGGCGGGGCCGTGGCCAGGAGGGCCCGGGTGGGGAGGGCGGTGGCGCCCTTGAGGAAGAGGCGCTCCCCGTTGACCGAGGCCGTCCAGCCCCGCAGGGCGACCTGGCGGAAGCCGACCCGGCGGGTGCGGCGGTCGCTGGTCAGCACCGGGGCGCCGTCCTCGTCGGAGGCGGGCACGCCGACCTCGACGTCGAGGCCGTGGAGGGGCTGGTCGCCCAGGGCGTGCGGCCACCACAGGTCCGGCTCGGGGACGACGACGATCCAGGTCAGCTGGTTCTCGCCGGCGGCCAGGGTGTGGCGCTCGACCACCTCGACCCCGGCGACGGTGGTGCGGACCTCGACGGTGCCGGCGTCGGCGGCGTCGAGCACGGCCCGCACCCCGACCACGGCCTGCTCGGCGGTCGCCTCCCGGCACAGCACCCGCAGGTGGCGGATGCGGACCGGGCCGCTGCGCTCCAGTCGGACCGGACGCCAGATGCCCCCCGGGTTGGTCGCCGGGTCGATGGCGTCGGAGTGCTGGAAGGCGCCGGTGAGGTTGCGCTTGGCGGCCAGGTTGCCGGGCCGGGAGCACGCCAGCTCGACACCGAGGACGTGCTCGGTGCGGTCGGCCAGGCCCTCGGTGACCTCGAAGGCGTGGGGGAAGAAGTAGCCCTCGGTGTCGCCCACGTAGGCGCCGTCGAGCCAGACGTCGCCCTGGTAGAAGCAGCCGTCGAGGACCAGCCACCAGCGCTCGTCCTCGGCGGGGCGCTCGTGGGTGAAGCGGCGGCGGTGGAGGAGCGGGCCGTCGGTGTCGGCGAAGGCCGGCGTCGACCGCCAGTGCCCGGGGACGTCGATCGGCTCCCAGGCCTCGTCGTCGTCGACCTCGTCGAGCCAGGTGCGACGCAGGTCGTCGTCGGCCACGAGGGCGTGCCACCGCCCGGACAGTTCAGTCATGGGCTGGCGCGGTGATCGACGTGCTCGCGGTCGGCATGTCCTCGGCTTCGCCTCGGAAGTAGGGCACTGTGCTTGCTGGGTCGCCTCGCCTGGCGGCTCGGCTCCATGAGGCCGGTGACGCTACCCCCCGTCCGGGACGTCACCCGCCCCCGAGCCACTCCCCGCCGGGGCGCCGGTAGGTTGGCCCGCATGTCGAACCGCCCAGCCACCCTCGGCCAGCTGCGGGCGTCGGGTTGGCGCTCGGTGCCCGTGAAGCAGGAGATCCAGCGCAACGCCCTGGCCAAGGTGCGGGCCGGCGAGCCACTGGTCGACGGGGTGATGGGCTACGAGGACACCGTCCTGCCCCAGCTCGAGAACGCCGTCCTGGCCGGACACGACATCGTCTTCCTCGGCGAGCGGGGCCAGGCCAAGACCCGCATGATCCGCTCGCTCACCGGCCTGCTCGACGAGTGGCTGCCGATCGTCGCCGGGTCCGAGATCCTCGACGACCCCTACGCGCCCGTCTCACGCCCCGCCCGCGACCTCATCGCCGACAAGGGCGACGACGCCCCGATCGAGTGGGTCCACCGCGACGACCGCTTCGGCGAGAAGCTGGCCACCCCGGACACGTCGATCGCCGACCTGATCGGCGAGGTCGACCCGATCAAGGTGGCCGAGGGCCGCTACCTGGCCGACGAGCTGACGCTCCACTACGGCCTGGTGCCCCGCACCAACCGGGGCATCTTCGCCATCAACGAGCTGCCCGACCTGTCCGAGCGGATCCAGGTCGGCCTGCTCAACGTGCTCGAGGAGCGCGACATCCAGATCCGGGGCTACAAGGTCCGGCTCCCGCTCGACGTCCTGCTCGTCGCCTCGGCCAACCCCGAGGACTACACCAACCGGGGTCGGATCATCACCCCGCTCAAGGACCGCTTCGGCGCCCAGATCCGGACCCACTACCCGCTCGAGGTGGCCACCGAGGTCACGATCGCCAAGCAGGAGGCCCGGCCCTTCGAGGTCGAGGGCGTCGAGGTCCGCATCCCCGACTGGATGGACGAGATCGTCGCCACCTTCAGCCACCTGGCCCGGGCGTCGAGCAACATCAGCCAGCGCTCGGGCGTGTCGGTCCGCCTGACCGTGTCGAACCGGGAGACGATGGTGGCCAACGCCGTGCGCCGCTCGCTGCGCCTGGGCGAGGACCTGGTCGCCCCCCGGGTCAGCGACCTCGACGCCCTGGCCGCCTCGACGATGGGCAAGGTCGAGGTCGAGTCCTTCGAGGAGGGCCGCGAGGGTGACATCATCGGCAAGCTGCTCAAGCAGGCCGTCCTCACCGTGTTCCGCGACCGGGTCGGCACCGGCGTGGCCGGACCGGTGGTCGACTCCTTCGAGGACGGCGAGGTCGTCCACACCGGCGAGGACGTCACCACCGCCGACTACGAGGCGCGGCTCGACGAGCGTCCGGGCCTGGCCGAGATCGTCGACGAGCTGGCCGGCGAGGGCGCCACCCCGGCCGAGCGGGCCAGCGCCGCCGAGCTGGTGCTCGAGGGCCTCCACCTCTCCAAGCGCCTCAACAAGGACGCCGTCGGCGCCCGCGCCACCTACCGGGGCCGCTGACGCACCGACGCCCGACCTACCGGGCCCAGGGCTTGGCGCAGTCCCAGACGGCCTGGAGGCGGTCGACGCCCGGGCCCTCCCAGGCGTCGGGGTCGTCGGCCCGGCAACCGACGTCGGTGACGACGGCGCCCCAGGACGGTTCGAAGGTCAGCTCGCCCCCGGTGGCGGCGTTGGGGTTGTCGGGCACGATCAGGGTGACGCTCACCGCGCCGTAGAGGAGCTGGGCGGCGACCAGGGCGGCCAGCAGCCGGGGCTTGGGCGCGTCGGCCAACGCCCGGGCCAGCAGCAGGGCCAGCCCGACCAGGGTGGGCAGCAGGTGGCCCATCTTCCACGGGAACCGCAGGAACAGCACCTGCGACACGACCGCGGTCACCAGCCCGACCCGGACCAGCCAGTCGGCCCGCCACCGCAGCAGTGCCTTCCCCAACGCGGGCAGGGCCAGGAGCAGGACGACGGCGGCGAAGGGCCCGACGAAGTAGAGGTCCTTGACCAGGAACCGGCCGACCTGGACGAAGAAGCTCGACGTGGGGACGTCGTTCTGGGCGAAGGCCAGCGACGACCCGGCCGACCGGTAGGAGGGGACGAAGAGGACGACGCCGACGACCGCGGCCGTGGCCCCGGCGGCCAGGGCCCGCAGGCGGTCGGCCCGCCCCGGTTCGAGGGCGTGGGCGACGACCAGCCCGCCGACGAGGAAGGCGGTCGAGGACCGGCACCCGACGGCGAGGCCGGCCAGCACGCCGGCGCCCACCGCCCCGCCCCACGTGGGCCGGCTGCGCAGGACGAGGGCGGCGCCGGCCCACAGCGCCAGGGCCCAGAGGAAGTCGACCGTCGAGGTGGCGGCGACGAGGAACCACGGGTTGGCGACGACGACGGCCACGGCCAGCTCGGGGCGGCGCACGCCCTCCCGCCGGAGCAGCGCCACCAGCACGACGGCCAGGGCGGCCGCCGCGGCCAGCGACCCCAGGTTGGGCCCGACGGTGCGGCCGACCCACTCGAGCACCCCGACGGCGGCCTCGTGGACCGGGGCCCCGGGCGCCCGGCTGGGCACGTAGTCGCCGTCGCGCACGATCGACCGCCCCGAGCGGAGCACCGCCCCCACGTCGAGGTCGGTCCCCGGCCCGAGGAGGGCCATCGGCGCCGCGGCCACGGCCACGACCACCCCGGCCACCACCCAGCGCCGGTCCACGGGCGCGGCGGCGGGCTCGGTCACCCGCCCATCCTGGCCGCCCCACCCCACCCACCCCCGAACTCGGTGGGATCCGTGACACCCCGGTGTCACCGATCCCACCGAGTTCGAGGGGAGGGGTGGGGTGGGGTGGGGGTCAGGCGACGGCGAGGAGGCGGTCGACGGCGTCGGGGGCGAGGACCTCGTCGATCACCAGGCAGGCGGCGCCGATGATGCCGGCCCGCTCGCCGCCCATGGCCGGGACGATCCGCAGGTTGGCGGTGGCGAGGGGGAGCGAGCGCCGGTAGACGACCTCGCGGACGCCGGCCAGCAGCGGGTCGCCGGCGGCGGCCAGCGAGCCGCCGATGACGATCACGTTCGGGTTGAGCAGGCTCACGGCCGACGCCAGGACCTCGCCGATCACCCGGCCGGCCTGGCGGACCTCCTGGAGGGCCGGCACCGACCCGCCCCGCACCAGCTCGACCACGTCGAGGCTGCCCGCCGGGTCGAGACCGGCGTCGCGCAGCCGGCCGGCCACGGCCGCGCCGCTGGCGATCGCCTCCAGGCAGCCCCGGTTGCCGCACCGGCACAGGACGTCCTCGCCGTCGGGCACCTGGATGTGGCCGAGGTCGCCGGCGGCGCCGTCGGCCCCGCGGTGGAGGGCGCCGTGGCTGATGATCCCCGAGCCGATGCCGGTGGCGACCTTGACGAAGAGCAGCTGGTCGACGGTGGGGAACCCGAGGAAGCGCTCGCCCAGGGCCATGACGTTGACGTCGTTGTCGACGACCACGTGGGTGTTGAGGCGGGAGCCGACGTAGGCGGGGACGTCGAAGCCGTCCCACCCGGGCATGATCGGCGGGTTCCGGGGCTTGCCGGTGGCGAACTCGACCGGTCCGGGCAGGCCGATGCCGACGCCGATCAGGTCGCCGACATCGCGGCCGAGCTCGGCGAGGAGGGCGGTGGCCCGGTCGACGGCCCAGGTCAGGACGGCCTCGGGGCCGAGCGAGATGTCGATCTCGTGGCGGTCCTCGGCCTGGACGACCGACGCCAGGTCGGCCAGCCCGACGCGGACGTGGGTGGCGCCCACGTCGACGGCGAGGGCGAGGCGGGCGTCGGGGTTGAAGGCGAGCTGGGCCGGGGGCCGCCCACCGGTGGAGGCCGCCTCGCCGACCGAGCCGACGAGAGAGCTGGCCAGCAGGGCGTCGATCCGCTGGGCCACCGCCGAGCGGCCCAGGCCGGTCATGGCGGCCAGCTCGCTCCGGGTCCGGGGGACGCCGTCACGGAGGATCTGGAGCAGGGAGCCTGCACCTTCACCGGATCGCACCGTCGCCACCGGGCCAGTGAACCACACTTTCGCGAGTCTGTGACCAGGCTTCTGCCATCCAACGAAGAACTTTCGCTTTACAAACGGCAGAAGGTCGGTCATCGTGTGGCCCGTGCCGCCCGTCACCCCCTCGCCGTACCGCGCCGGCATCGTCGGCACCGGCTTCATGGGCACCGTCCACAGCCGGGCGGTGCGGGCCAGCGGCGGCGAGGTGGCCGGCGTGGTCGGCTCGACGCCCGAGCGGGGGGCCGAGGCGGCCACCGCTCTCGGCACCAAGGCCTACGACGACGTCGAGGCCCTCCTGGCCGACCCGGCCGTGACCGTCGTGCACGTCTGCACGCCCAACCACCTGCACACCCCGCTGGCCCGGGCCGCCCTGGCCGTCGGCAAGCACGTCGTGTGCGAGAAGCCGCTGGCCACCACCCTGGCCGACGCTGCCGCCCTCGAGGCCGCGGCGGTCGAGGCCGGCGTGGTCGCCACCGTCCCGTTCGTCTACCGGTTCCACCCGATGGTCCGCGAGGCCCGGGCCCGGATCGCCGCCGGCGCCCTCGGCCGGGTCACCCTGGCCCACGGCGGCTACTTCCAGGACTGGCTGGCCCGCCCCAGCGACGACAGCTGGCGGGTCGACCCCGACCGGGGCGGCGCGACCCGCGCCTTCGGCGACGTCGGTTCGCACTGGTGC
>DASTYI010000168.1:0-31731 GCA_035765045.1 Iamia sp.
AGGGCCGGGGCCGGCAACCCCGCACGGACAAGTCCCCAGAAAGGCACGAAGCCAGTCAGTCGGCGGGTCACGTGCAGGGCCACCAGCCAGCAGCCCAGCACCACGGCCGACCCGCTGCCCGCATCCTCACAGTCAGTCGGCCAGGAGGCGGCGGACCTCGGCGACGTCGTTCGTGATCCCGGCGACCAGGGCCTCGACCGAGGGGTACTTGATCTCGGGGTGGAGGCGGGCGACGAAGCGGACGGCGACGTGCTCGTCGTAGAGGTCGCCGTCGAAGTCGAGGACGTGGGCCTCGAGCAGCGAGGCGTGGGCCTGCTCGTAGAACGTCGGCCGCCGGCCCAGGTTGATGGCGGTGGGGAGGACGGTGCCGTCGGCCCGGACGAACCAGCCGGCGTAGATCCCGTCGGCGGGGAGCAGGATCTCGCCCGGCACGGCGACGTTGGCGGTGGGGAAGCCGAGGTCGCGGCCCCGCTTGTCGCCCGTCATGACCAGGCCCCGGACCTCGTGGGTCCGCCCCAGCAGGGCGGTGGCCCGGTCGATGTCGCCGGCCACCAGGGCGGCCCGCACGGCGGTCGAGCTGACCTTCTCCTCGGGGGCGTCGTGGTCGGCCGCGGCCGAGGCCTCGGCCCAGATGGCGGCGGCCTCGGCGCCGACGTCGCGGGCCGAGCGGAGGCCCAGGCCCTCGACGGCGAAGCCGAGCTCCTCCCCCATCCGGCGCAGCAGCCCGACCGTGCCGGCCCGCTTGTGCCCGAAGTGGAAGTCCTCGCCGACGACGACCTCCTCGGCGCCGAGGCAGCCGACGATCACCTCGCGCACGAAGTCCTCGGCGCTCTCGGCCGCCCGGGCCTCGTCGAACCGGACGACCAGGGCGACGTCGACCCCGGTCGAGGCGAGCAGCTCCAGCTTCTGGTCGAGGTCGGTCAGCAGCAGGGGCGCCGACTCGGGCCGCACGACCATGGCCGGGTGGCGGTCGAAGGTGATGACGGCGCTGCGCAGGCCCCGCGCCTCGGCCCGCCGGCGGACCTCGGCGATGACGGCCCGGTGCCCGAGGTGGACCCCGTCGTAGGCTCCGATGGTGACGGCCGCCCCGATCTCCGGCGCCGGGCACGGGCCGTCGGCCCGGATGATCTCCACGGCCGGAACGCTACCGACCGGATCCGCTCCCGGACCGCATCGGCGACGGGGTGCAACATCCCGGCCGCCCTCCGCGTCGGTGCGGGTGTGAGACAGGGGGGCACGACCGTGACCGAGCTGGGGACCGCCCCGACCGCCGATGGCGGCTGGGATCGGCTGGAGGACGTCTACCGGAGGGAGCACGCGCCGATGGTGCGGCTCGCACACCTGCTGGTGCGGGACCGGGAGGTGGCCGAGGAGCTGGTGCAGGACGCCTTCCTGCGGCTCCACGCCCGCCTCGACCGGGTCGACGACCCGGGGGCGTACCTGCGCACGACGGTGGTGAACCTGTGCCACGGCCACGGCCGTCGGCTGGTGACCGCCCGCCGCCACGCCCCGGTGCTCGCCGGCCCCGACCGGACCGAGGCCCCGCCGTTGCCCCCCGAGCTCGACGAGGTCTGGGTGGCGCTCGGGGCGCTCCCCGACAGGCGCCGTGACGCCCTCGTCCTCCGCTACTACGCCGACCTCCCCACCGAGGAGGTGGCCCGGTTGCTCGGGACCCGCCCGTCGACCGCCCGATCGCTGATCCGCCGAGGTCTCGCCTCGCTGAAGAAGGAGCTGGAGCCGTGACCGACCCGACCCCCGACCCCGTCGAGGCCCGGCTGCGGGCGACCCTGACCGCCGAGGCCGACCGCCAGCCGGTCACCCCCGACTTCGCCGGCCTGCGGGCCCGGGCCGACCGCACCGTGGTCGACCTCGACCTCTCGCCCCGCCGGAACCGGTCCCGCGTCGTGGCCGCCGCCGCCGTGCTGGCCCTGCTGGCCGGGGGCGTGGTGGCCCTCGCCGGGCGCGACGGCGGTGACGACGAGGCCCCGGTGACCACCGAGCCGCCGGCCACCGGCTACTACCTCCCCGGCCCCGGCTGGGAGATCGTCGACGTGAGCGGGATGCCCCTCCTCGGCATCGGCCCGGCGCTGGGCGAGGCCGGGCTGGCCCGCCAGGTCAGCTTCGGCGCCGACATCGTCTCGTCCGACCTGCCCGACCCCGACGCCCCCGAGCCCGGCGACGACGACAAGGCCGTCCTGGTCGAGGGCAGCCACGTCCTGGCCCTGGTCTTCGCCGTCACGGGCCCGATCGACCTCGACGCCATCCCCCGGACCGAGGGCCTCCGCATGGTCGAGGGCGCCGCCGGCACCTACGCCACCGGGACCGACTCCGACGACTCGGCCGTCCTGGCCGCCCAGGTCGACGGGCACCTCCTGCTCCTCAGCTGGTTCGGCACCTACACCGAGGCCGAGGCGGTGGCGATGGCCGACCGCTGGGTCGCCTCCGACGGCCGGGAGCTGACCACCGACCCGGCGTCGGGCCTCGACCGGATCAGCGACCTCAGCAGCCGCGACCCGGTGCCGACCGACGCCGACACCTTCTTCGACGACCTCGACGGCTCGTACGACGACGAGACGACGAGCGCCGCCCAGGCCGTCGTCACCGTCCGCTCCCCCGAGGGGTGGGAGGGCGTCTACACCCTCGCCGGACCGGGGCGCTCCGCTCCCCCCACCGGGATCGACGACGCCGACGGCGGCCGGGCCCGGGGCCTGGCCGAGCCGATGGTCGAGCTCCCCGAGGACGAGGGCCCTGCCGGCCCGGCCTGGGCCGGCGAGCTCGGCGTGTGGGCCGACGCTCCGGGGGCCGAGATCTCGGTGACGACGCTCGGCTACACCGAGGAGCGGCTCACGACCGAGCAGGCCCGAGCCCTCCACGCCGCCCTCCGCCCGGTCGACCACCGGCGGTGGCTCGCCGCCGTCGAGGGCCAGGCCCAGGACGTCGGGCTCGACGTCGAGTGGCCGGCCCGGCTGGCCGACGCCCGCCTCGACTTCGGTGCCATGGGCGACGCCAGCGACTTCGAGCGGGGCCTCACGCTCGACCCCCGGGACGGGGTCAACCCGGCGGCCGGCCGCTCCCCCGAGGAGGTCGACCAGCTGGTGGCCGACACCTTCGCCGACCTCTCCGACGGGCCCGGGCCGATCGACGCCGACCTGTTCGCCCCCGAGACCGCCTTCGGCGACGACGACGAGCCAGGGGGCGAGACGACGGTGGCGATCGAAGCGGTCGTCGAGGACGCCCAGGCGGCGGTCACCGGCGGGGCCGACCCGGCGGCCCTGGATGCGTGGAACGTCCTGTGGGCCATCGGCCCGCCCGACATGGTCGTCGTCGCCACCGAGGACGCCTGCCCCCCGCTCGGCGCGCTGGCCGCCGACCCCGCCGTCGTCGTCCTCCTCCAGGACGTCTCGGTGGACGTCGGCGAGGAGCCCTGCACCGACTGGTCGGCGCTGATCGTGAGGCTCGACGGGAGCCAGCAGATCGCCTCGGTCACGGCCCGCTACGGGCCCTAGGGCCCGGGCGGGGTCACCGGCCGCTCAGGCGAGCGGGATGGTCGCCAGCGTCTCGTAGGTGGTGGCCGCGTCGGGTCCGATGCCCGACCCGCCCACCACGCTGCGGACGAGGGCGACCTCGGTGACGTCCCAGGTCGTGGCGTCGCTCGTCTTGACCGCCTGGCCCACCAGCTCGGGATCGACCCCCCGGCGCCCGCCCCGGGCCACGGTGATGTGGCCCTCGAAGGGGTCGGGCCGGGGCGGGTCCCCGAGCTGGGACGTGGCCAGGCGGACGACAGACGCGAGCGAGCGGAGGCCGTCGACCCTGACCACCAGCGCCGTGCCCAGCTCGCTGGTGACGTCGTCGAGGGTCGCCGGCCGGGAGCCCCGCCCGGGGAGCTCGGCCTCGAGGGCGGAGACGACGGGCGCCGGGTCGGGCACCTCGCCCAGGAACCGCAGCGTCACGTGCCAGTCCGCCTCGGGGGTCCACCGGACGCCGGGCCGCTCGGGTCTGGGGAGCTTCCGGAGGGCGTCACCCACCTCCGCCGGCGGCCACACCGCAACGAAGAGCCTCATGGCTCCACAGTGCCACGTCTGTCACGTCCTGTCCTGGCATCTCGTGCGAGGCGTCAGCGAGCGCCGGACCTGGCCACGAGGCGCGAGCGGAGAAGGCCGAGGGCCGAGATGGTGGCGAACTGGCGGACCCGGGGACGGTCGCCCGGGAGCTGGAGCCGGACCGAGGCGACGTCGCCGTCGAGGTCGAGGCCCACGAAGACGGTGCCGGGGCGCTCCCCGTCCTGCTCGTCGGGGCCGGCGACCCCGGTGAGGGCGAGGCCGACGTCGGCCCCGAGCACCCGGCGGGCGCCGGTGGCCATGGCCTCGGCGGCCTCGGTCGAGACGACCGGTCGCACGGTCACGCCGAGGACGTCGTCCTTCACCTCGGTGGCGTAGGAGACGACCGAGCCCCGGAAGACCCGCGACGCCCCGGGCACGTCGGTGATGCGGGCCGCCACCAGCCCGCCGGTGAGCGACTCGGCCAGGCCCAGGCTCAGGCCCTGCTCCTCCAGCAGGCGGAGGACGACGCTCTCCATGGTGTCGTCGTCGATCCCGAAGACCAGGTCGGGGCCGAGGATCGACCGCACCTCGGCCTCCTCGGCGGCGAGCAGGGCGGTGACCGCCTCGTCGGAGTCGGCCTTGGCGGTGAGGCGCACCTTGAGCCCCTCGATGCCCGAGGCCAGGAAGGCGATGGTGACGGCCCCGGACGGGTCGCCGGCGGCGGCCGCCCGGTCGAGCGCGGTGATGCGGTCGGCCAGCTGCTCGGCCAGGCCCGACTCGCTCGCCCCCCACGTGCGCAGGGTCCGGCTCTTGATCACGGCGGTCAGCCCGGCCCGGCGCTGGAGGTCGGGCAGGATCGCCTTGGTGACGATCTCCATCATCTCGTAGGGCACGCCGGGCACGGCGTAGATGACCTTCTCGACCGGCTCGCCGTCGGGGCCGGGGCGGGTGAGCGGGCAGATCAGGCCGGGGGCGGTGCCGGGCTGGGGGTCGGCGATGGCGGTGGCGCCGACGGGCACCTCGGCCTGGCGCAGGTTGTTCATGGGCATCCGCCGGCCCCGCCCGCCGAACATGGCCTCGATCCGGCCCACCACCTCGTCGTCGAGCTCGAGGCCGACGCCCATCACCCGGGCGATGGCGTCGCGGGTGATGTCGTCCTGGGTCGGGCCCAGCCCGCCGCACACGATCACGGCGTCGGCCCGGTCGATCGCCTCCCCGATGACCTCGACGATCCGCCCCAGGTTGTCGCCGACCTTGGTCTGGCGGAGCGAGTCGATGCCGACCAGCGCCAGCTGCTCGCCGATCCAGGAGGAGTTGGTGTCGGTGATCTGCCCCAGGAGGAGCTCGGTCCCGACGGCGACGACTTCGCAGCGCACGCCGGGAACCTATCGGCCGTCGTGACCCCGCAGCGCCACGGTCAGCGGGCGGTGGTCGGAGACGCCGGGATCGCCGACCTTGGCGCCGACGGCCTCGAGCCCGGGGCCGACGAGGACGTGGTCGATCACCCAGGGCCCGAGCGTCGGGGCGTCGGGGTCGCCCGCCGGGACCAGGTCCGAGCCGGTGGCGGCCAGGGCGGCGGCGACGGTGGCCGGCTCCTGGTTGAGGTCGCCGGCCACCACCACCGGGGCGGGCTCGGCGGCGGCGAGGGCCAGGACGGCCCGGGTCTGGGCGTCGCGGCGGGCGGCGTGGGTCTTGGTGTCGACGTGGGTGACGACCACGGTGACCTCGGTGCCGGCCAGGGCGGTGCGGGCGACGATCGCCACCCGGGGCTCGCCCGTCCCCGGCAGCCGCTCGACCCGCACGCCGGCGAGGGGCGCCCGGGACAGCAGGGCCACGCCGTAGGCGCCGACCCGGCCCGCCACCCACTCCCGGTCCATGCCGGCCCGGCTCCGGAACAGCTCCATCCGCCGGGCGATCTGCGGGGCCGTGACCGCCTCGCCGAAGGTGGCCTCGTAGGCCAGGCCGTGCTCGGCCGCCAGGGCGGCGACGATCACGGGCACGTCGGGCTCGTGGACCTCCTGGAGGGCGACGACGTCGGGCCGCTCGGCGGCGATGGTGGCCGCCACCCGGTCGAGGGTGGTGGCCCGCGCCCCCTTGGGCCGGGCGCCGCGGCCGATGTTGTAGGTGGTCAGCCGGGCCCCGGCCGGGAGCACCTGGGGCGGCAGCAGCCCCCGCCGCCGCAGCCACGCCCCCACCAGCCAGCGCACCCGGCGGACCCGGGTCACGCCTTGTGGACCTTGGCGTGGACGGCCTCGGCCACGGTGTCGGGCAGCCAGGAGAGGGCCTTGAGCTCCTCGAGCGACGCGGCCTGGACGGCCCGGACGCCGCCCAGCTCCTTGGTGAGCCGCTTCTTCCTCGTCTCCCCCAGGCCGGGGATGTCGTCGAGGACCGAACGGGTCATCGACTTGCCCCGGCGCTCGCGGTGGAAGGTGATGGCGAACCGGTGGGACTCGTCCCGGATCCGCTGGAGCATGTACAGCGCCTCGGACTGGCGGGGCAGCCGGACCGGGTCGGCCATCCCGGGCAGGTAGACCTCCTCGAACCGCTTGGCCAGCGAGGCGGTGGGGATCTCCTCGTCGAGCCCGAGCTCCTGGAGGACGCGCACGGCCACCCCGAGCTGGCCCTTGCCCCCGTCGACCAGCAGCAGCTGCGGCGGGTACGAGAAGCGACCCTCGCGCTCGCTGACCGGCTTCTCCCGCTCGGCCAGGTAGGCGGTGAGGCGCCGGGTGAGCACCTCCTCCATCGCCGCGAAGTCGTCGTTGCCGGCGACCGTCTTGATCTTGAACCGCCGGTACTCGGACTTCTTGGGCAGCCCGTCCTCCAGCACGACCATCGAGCCCACGTAGTCGGTGCCCTGGAGGTGGCTCATGTCGTAGCACTCGATGCGCAGCGGCGGCACCGGCAGGCCGAGGGCGTCCTGGAGCTCGTTGAGCGCCTTGGCCCGGCTGTTGTGGTCGCTGGCCCGCTTGAGGCGGTGGCGGACCAGCTCCTCGTTGGCGTTGCGCGAGACCGTCTCCGCCAAGGCGCGCTTCGCCCCTCGTTGGGGGGTGCGGATCGTGACCCGGGTGCCCCGCTGCGACTCCAGGAAGTCCTCGTAGAGGGCGAGGTCGTCGGGCTCCTCGGGGACCAGCACCGTCTTGGGGAAGCCCATCGCCGGCTCGTCCTGGTAGAGCTCGCCCAGGATGCGGCCGATCAGCTCGCCCTCGGCCAGGTCCTCGACCTTGTCCATGACGAAGCCCTTGCGCCCGAGCACCCGGCCCTTGCGGACGAAGAAGACCTGGACAGCGGCCTCCAGGTCGTCCTCGGCGATGCCGATCACGTCGAGGTCCTCGCCCTTCTCGACCACCATCTGCTGGCGCTCGATCGCCTTGCGCACCGCCGTCAGCCGGTCGCGCAGCCGGGCCGCCCGCTCGAACTCCAGGTCGGCGGCGGCGGCCTGCATGTCCTTCTCCAGCCGCTGGACGACCTCGTCGGTGTCGCCGCTCAGGAACCGGAGCAGATCCTCGACGTAGAGGTCGTAGTCGAACTTCTCGACCTCGCCGACGCAGGGCCCCGAGCACTTCTCGATGTGGAACTGGAGGCAGGGCCGGCCCAGCCGGGCGTGGCTGTTGAACTTGTTGTCCGAGCACGTGCGGAGCGGGAACGTCCGCAGCAGCAGGTCGAGCGTGTCGCGGATGGCGTAGGCGTGGGCGTAGGGCCCGAAGTAGCGGACCCCCTTGCGGCGCTTGCCCCGCATCACCATCGGGCGGGGCCACTCGTCGGACACGGTGACCGCGAGGAAGGGGTAGCTCTTGTCGTCGACCAGCCGGACGTTGAAGCGGGGCCGGTGCTGCTTGATCAGCGAGTACTCCAGCATCATCGCCTCGACGTCGTTGGCGACCTGGATCCACTCGACCGTCTCGGCCGACGCCACCATCTGCGCCGTCCGGACGTGCAGGTTCCGGGGGTTCTGGAAGTAGTTCGACAGGCGGGAGCGCAGGCTCTTGGCCTTGCCCACGTAGATCACCCGGCCGTGGGCGTCCTTGAACTGGTAGGAGCCGGGAGCGTCGGGGATCGTTCCGGCCGGGGGACGTTGGACCACACCCCATCTCTACCGGATGGGTGCGACAGCGCGTCAGATGCCGCCGAAGGGGAAGACGAAGTGCGCATCGCCGGTCGGTGCGGTCATCAGGGCCGGGAACAGCGGCGCGGCCAGCAGCGCCGCCGTCGTGGCCCGTCGGACCAGCGAGCGCTCGACGGTGCCGGCCCCGAAGCCGTCGGCCACCCGGGCCACGAGCACCAGGTAGGCGGGCATGCTGACCATGGCGAACACCCGGGTGCCGTCGAGGGTGGTCACGGTGACCAGCGCCGGCAGGGCGACCAGCCCGGCCAGCACCGCCGCCGTCCGGCGCCGGTCCCACCGCAGGGCCAGCGCGGCCAGCAGCACCAGCCCCCAGCCCAGCCCGAGGTAGGCGTACACGCCCGAGAGCCCGGCGGTGGCGGCGTTGCCCAGCGAGTCGCCGAGGTAGCGGCCGAAGACGTCGGCCCGGGTGGGGACGACGATGCCGTAGGTCCGCTGCACGGCCAGGACGGCGAGGCGGGCGAGGGCCAGAGCGGCCCCGGCGGCGACCAGGTCGGGGAGGATCGGCATCCGGCGGATCCGCCCGACGATCCCGTCACCGTGCTCGTCGACCAGGGCGGCGGCGACCACGGCGGCCCCGACGAGGCCGACCACGCCCTGCTCGGCGCTGGTCAACCCGATCAGGACGCCGCCGACGACGGCGGTCCCCCGGCGTCCGCCCCACACCACCAGGGCCACCCCGGCCACCAGGTAGACGTCGTACCAGCCGACCTTCTGGGCCACCGCCGGCGCCACCGAGCCGAGCGCCAGCCAGATGGCCGCCACCATGCGGGCCTGGCGGGTCGGGAACCGGGTGGCGATCAGCACCCCGACCAGCCCCACGACCAGGACGATCATCAGGCTGTGGAGGACGAGCCACCCTGCGACGGTGTCCATCCCCAGCAGGCGGGCGAGGGCCGGGCCGGTCACCGAGCTGGTCCGCCAGTCGCTGAGGGGCTGCGGGAAGGCGCGGGCCAGTCGTACCCAGTGGATCGTGTCACCGGTCTCGACGCCGATCCCGGTGCGGGCGACCGTCAGCGCCAGCAACAGGGCCACGGCGATCCACGCCCGCAGCGCGACCAGGCGGTCCCAGACCCGGTCGAGGCTGGCGGCCACACGCGCCGTCGCCGGCTGCGGCGGGCGCATCTCGCCGGTGGGAGGCGGGGAGGCGACGGCGGTCATCGGGCGGGCTCCAGGGCGGTGGTCGTGGGGACGGGCTCGGCGGCGGGAGCGGCCCGGGGGACGGCCAGGGCGAGGAGGGTGAAGACGGTCAGCGGGAGCAGGACGCGGCCCCAGTCGCGCCAGCTGGCCCAGACCGGTTCGCCGAGGGTGGCGGCGAGGAGGAGGTGGGCGGCGACGACCCCGCGGAGCCAGGGTGGGCCGGCCCGGCGGGCCAGGGCGACGACGGCGGCGCCGAGGACGGCGGCGGCGAAGAGGAGGTCGAGCGCGGTCCAGCCCGACAGCGCCTCGACCAGGCCGGCGAAGGGGACCACCGACACCCGGCCGTCGACCGTGCCCTCGGGCCAGGCGCCGAGGATCCCCCGCAGGGCGAGCACCCAGGCGGCGTAGGGGGCGACGACGGCGGCGCCGGCGACCACCGCCCGGGCCCGACGCTCGCCCCGGACCAGGTCGTGGAGGAGCAGGGCGGCGGGGACGAGGAGGAGGGTCTCGCGGCACAGCCCGGCGGCGGCGAAGCAGGCCACCGCGGCCCACGGCGCCCACCGGTTCGGGCCGGACCGGTGGGACGTCCAGGCCCCGGCGCCGGCGACGACGAGCAGCGTGCCCAGGGCCTCGGGGCCGACCCGCTGGAGGTCGGCCAGCGCCCCGGGGGCGGCCAGCACGACCAGCGCCAGCCGGGTGTCGGCGCCCCGGGCGGCCAGGACCCGGCCGACGGCGACCACGAGCGCCACCACCGAGGCGACCGTCAGGCCGACCATCGCCCACGGCACCGCCCCGGGCTGGCCGCCGGACGCCACCCAGCCGAGCCAGCCGTAGAGCGGCCGCTGGAAGCGGTACGCCTGCTCCTCGGGCCCGCCCCGGATCATCTCGGGCTGGTCGAGGAAGGGGTCGGCGGCGTGGGTGGCGAAGAGCTGGCCGTCACCCCGGTCGAGCCCGACCTCGACCCCGGACGTCGGCGGGTCGTAGCGCGCCGAGATGAACGAGCCCGTGTCGGGGATGTCCTCCGGCACCGGATCCGTGAACGCCGGCAGCGCCACCAGCACCGCCAGGGCGGCAGCGACGAGCGCCAGCGCAGGCGCGGGGAGACGGCGGAGCACCCTGCCCGATCGGCCGCCGCAGCGACGGTGTGAGCCTCTCCGCCGGTCTCACCCAGCGCGGTCGCGCCCGGGGGCCAGGGTCAGGACGGCCAGCGCCAGCAGCACGGCGACGGCGGCCAGGCCCACGTTGGGCGTCACGCGCAGCAGCCAGTCCTCGGCGACCGCCTGGGGGCGGGGCCGGTCGACCGGGAGGGCGAGCAGAGCCACGGCGATCAGCAGGCCCACCAACCGGGCCTCGGTCGTGACCCGGGGCACGAGGAGCACCACGGCGAGCGTCGCCCAGGTGGCGTAGTGGACCCAGGTGAGGGGTCCGAGGACCAGCCCGAGCAGGACCAGCACGGCCAGCTCCAGGGGGTCGACGGGCCGATGCCGGCGGGCCCGCCACAGCGCCACCGCCCCGGCCAGCAGGAGGGGCAGGGCGATCAGGCGGACGGCCCCCAGGCTGGCCGCACCGGCCACGTCGGCCGGGGCCGCGGTCAGCCGGGCCAGCGCCGCTGGCAGCGACTGGTTGCCGGCCCGGACCACGCCCCGCGACAGCTCGGGGGCGACGTCGCGAGCCCAGGTGAGCAGGTCGCCGGGGCGCCCGCCGATCGCCGCCGCCGCCACGACCAGGGGGACGACCGCGCCCAGAGCCCCGACCGCCACCCTCCGGTGGCCCCGGGCGACCAGGTAGACGATCAGGAGCGCCGGGGTCAGCTTGAGGGCGGCGGCCAGTCCCAGGCCGGCGCCGACCAGCCCCCACCGGCGGCGGGCCGTCGCCCACAGGGCGAGGGCCAGCCCGAGCATCACCAGGTGGTGGCCCTGGCCCTGGGCCATCGTCTCGTCCGAGGCCGGCGACACGGCGAAGGCGGCCACCCCGACGAGGAAGCCGTCGAGGCGGCAGCCGGCGGGCAAGGCCCGGGCCACGAGGGCCAGCGCGGCGACGATCCCGGCGATCGTGCTCACCCGGAAGGCGGCCACCCCCAGGTCGTGGTCGAGCAGGGTGTAGGGCAGGTGGAGCAGCGCCGTGGTCGGTGGCCCGGCGAAGCTGCTGGTGGGGTCCTGGTAGAGGTGGGCGAGCCCTTCGCCGCCCAGCTCGACGGCCCGCTGCCGCGACTCCTCCATCTCGTAGAGGGGCTGGCGGTCGGCCAGCCGCTCGGCGGCCACCAGGTTGATGGCCAGGTCGCTCGGCTCGCTGTCGTTGAGGGCGCTGCCCAGGAGGTTGGCCAGCCCGGCCACGGCGAGGACGACGAGGACAGCCCGGAACGCCAGCACCACCGGGCGGCGCTCGGCCAGGGCGAGCGCCGGCGGGGTCGAGGTCACGGCGCCCATCAGAACGGGAACACGAAGTGGGGCTCGCCGCCGGGCGAGGTGAGCAGGGCGGGCAGCAGCGGGGCGGCCAGCAGCGCCGCCACCGTCGCCCGGCGGACGAAGGTCCGCTCGACCGCCCCCTCCCCCACGGCGTCGACCAGCCGGCCGAGGAGGACCAGGTAGGCGGGCAGGGACACCATGGCGAACACGCGCGTCCCGTCGAGCGTGGCCACGGTGACGGCGGCGGGGAGGGCCACCAGCCCCGCCAGCACAGCGACGGTCTGGCCCCGGGTCCAGCGCAGCGTCAGGGGAGCCAGCACGACCAGCCCCCAGCCGAGGCCGAGCCAGGCGTAGACCCCGGCCAGCCCCGCGGTGGCGGCGTTTGCGAGCGATTCGCCGAGGAACGAGCCCAGGACGTCGGCCCGCGACGGCACGGTGGCGCCCGTCGCGCGGTACCAGGCCACCAGGGCGAGCCGCGTGGCGGCCACGGCGGCGACGCCCACGCCGAGGACGGGCAGGACGGTGACCCGGCGGAGCCGTCCGAGGACCCCGTCACCGACGTCGTCGGCCAGAGCGGCCGCCACCACCACGGCGCCCACGATCCCGATGATCCCCTGCTCGGCGCTCGTGGCCCCGATCAGCACCCCGCCGACCACGGCGGTCCCGCGGCGGCGGCCCCACGTCACCAGCACCACGCCGAGGACGACGTAGGGGTCGTAGGAGCCGACCTTCTGGGTCAGGGCCGGCGCCGCCGACCCCAGTGCCACCCAGATCGCCGCCAGCGCCCGCCCCTCGCCGGTCGGGAAGCGGTCGACGATCACCCGCCCGACCACCACGACGACCAGGAGGAGCACGACGAGGTGGAGGGCGATCCACCCGTCGATCGAGTCGACCCCGACCAACCGGGCCAGGGCGGTCCCGGTCACCGAGTTGGACCGGTAGTCGTCGAGCGGCTCGGGAAAGGCCCGGACCAGCTCGATCCAGGTGGTCCCGTCGCCCTCGAAGCCGAACCCGGCCCGCCCCACCGTCAGGGCCACCAAGGCCACGACGGCCAGCGAGGCCCGCAGCCCCGTGACCCGGTCCCAGCACCCGTCGAGCACGGAGACCGCCCGGGCCCAGGGCGGGGCCGGGAGGCCGGGCACGGGGGCGGGGACCTGCTCGAGCACCCTGCCCGATCGGCCGCCGGAGCAGGGGTGTGAGCCCCGGGCCGAACCTCACGGAGCGCGGCCGGCGGGCGGAACAACCGGGGCCCATCGCCAGGTTGACGACAGTACGACCTACACTCCGTCGCACACCGGCCGGCCTGGTATCCGGCTCCATATCGGTTCCGAGACCGACACCCCCGTGGCGAGGCGACCAGGCTGTCCCCACCGGTCACATCGGAACCTCTCCCCGGAGGTCCAAACCTCATGATCCGGCTCCAGACCCCCTTGCCCGAGCGCTACACCGACGCGACCATCGACGAGCTCCACGACCGCATCGGGGCGGCCCGGACCACCCTTGGCGACCGCCTCTTCATCCTCGGCCACCACTACCAGCGCGACGAGGTCATGCGCTGGGCCGACGCCCGGGGTGACAGCTACCGCCTCTCGGTGCTCGCCCAGGAGCAGCCCACCGCCGAGTACATCGTCTTCTGCGGCGTCCACTTCATGGCCGAGTCGGCCGACGTCCTCACCGGCGACCACCAGCAGGTCATCCTCCCCGACCTCAACGCCGGCTGCTCGATGGCCGACATGGCCGACCTCGACGAGGTCGAGGAGGCGTGGGAGGCGCTCGCCGCCGTGGTCGACATCGAGCAGGTCGTGCCGATCACCTACATGAACAGCTCGGCGGCGCTGAAGAGCTTCGTCGGCCGCCACGGCGGGGCCGTCTGCACCTCGACCAACGCCCGGGCCGTCCTCGAGTGGGCCCTCACCAAGGACGCCACGCCCGTCCCCGGCCTGAGTGTCGCCGACGCCGAGGTGGCCTCGATCGTGGCCGACGCCCGGGCCCGGGGCCGGAAGGTCCTCTTCTTCCCCGACCAGCACCTGGGGCGCAACACCGGCATCGCCATGGGCTTCGCCCACGAGGACATGCGGGTGTGGAACCCACGGTTCGAGCTGGGCGGGCTCGACGAGGCCGACTGCAAGGAGGCCACCTTCCTCCTGTGGAAGGGCCACTGCTCGGTCCACCAGCGGTTCCGGCCCGAGCACGTCGAGGCCTTCCGGGCCGAGCACCCCGACGGCATCGTCGTCGTGCACCCCGAGTGCGCCCACGACGTGTGCGAGGTGGCCGACCAGGTCGGGTCGACCGACTACATCATCAAGGCCGTCGCCGCCGCGCCCCCGGGCAGCACCATCGCCGTCGGCACCGAGATCCACCTGGTCCAGCGCCTGGCCGACGAGACCCCGGACAAGACCGTCGTCTCGCTCGACCCGCTGATCTGCCCCTGCTCGACCATGTTCCGGATCGACGCCGCCCACCTCTGCTGGGTGCTCGAGAACCTGGTCGAGGGCACCGTCGTCAACCAGATCAGCGTCGACCCCGACACCACCGAGTGGGCCAAGGTCGCCCTCCAGCGCATGCTCGACATCACCGCCGCCTCCCCCGCCCCCCTCGACCTCAAGCCCCCGACCCGCTAGGCGGCGCGACGACTACGGCGCCTCAAGACGGATGGTCGAGTGCGGGCCCATCCGTGGTGGCCGATCGAGGCGACCCGCGGATCGCTTCCGGATCGGTGCGAAGACAGTGCGCGCAAGCGGCGCGAACCGAACCCCAGATGCGCGCCGTTCGCGAGGTGATCCGGCTCCGCGGCACGTGCCGCTCGGGGCTGATCACATCGCCCGCGACGTCGGCCTGACCGCCCTGACGGTGCGTTCGATGTCCACCGCCGCCGGGCTCGGTCGTCTCGACCGCGACGACCATCCCCGACGGGGCGCAGGAGAGCCCGCGGCGGCGGCAACGACACCTTTGCGGCAATGCCGGTGCGGGGTGGGTTCATCCACCCCGCCATCGACGACTGCAACCCCTATGGCCGACAGCGAGCTCATCGACACCGGAAATGCCATCGACACTGCCTGTCCTGGCAACACGCCGCCGCCTTTGGTTCGACACCCTCCGTCACCTCAACCAGGACTCCTCCCCAAGAACGCAACCAGCCCTCAGGCGTCGTCAGATCACACGGTCGCGCCAGGCAGGAATCGGCGGGTTGTGAGCGAGGTCAGGAGCGAGGAGCCCGACGGCTCGAGCGAAGGACGCAGCCAGCGCCACGAGACGCTCCTCGAGCTCGTTGCGAGAGACGGCGATCCGGACCGGGTCCGGCCTCCACGTCGTGCCAGACCGACATCGGAGGGTCACCACGTCTGACTCCGATGGCTCGATGTCGACGTGTCGCTCGACGCCTTGCTCAACGAAGCCCCACGTCACCCCCACCCCGGCCCGCAGACTGAGAAGCACCTCGGGGAGCTGCTCCAGAGCGATCGAGAGGTCGTGCGCGACGTCGACCCGCCACGCATCGTCACCGAAGCCGCTGACCTCGAACCGACAGCCGGCCTCTTCCAGGGCCGCACACCCGTCCATCACGACCTCCACGAAGTGGGTGCCGGACGGCTCCACGTCCATGCGCGGCGCGTCCCCGGGGCAGACGAGAGCGAAGAGGAAGCTCACAAAGGCCTCCACGGTCCACTGACCACCGGATAGGCGCTCCTGATCGCCCCACGGGACGAAGACGCGATGATCGCATGGACGATCGAGCCGTCGAGCATGACCACCTGTCCTAGCCCATCGGGATCGGGATCTTTCGCGTCCGGCGGAAGGGTCGTGATGATTGCGCAGGAGGCCGGCCGTTGCCTCGCTGTCGAGCCACTGGCCCTGGGGCGTCCCCGTGCCGCCGGCGGTCCCTCACCTTCCTGGGCCGAGCGCCGTGCCGGGTGAAGGGTGTGCCTGGATGTCGGCTTGCTCATTGGGTCTCAGTCCAGCCCGCCGATACCGCACCCGTTGTCTGTGTTGTGGGTGAGGATCCACTCGCTACCAGCCTGGACGAAGAAGGTGTGGATGTCGGCGACGGTGAGGGCTGTGGACGGTCTGGTGGTTGACTCGCGGATGGCGACGGCACCCATTGCCGTCGGCACCGTCGTCAACCGGATCGGCGACGACCCCGATACCACCGAGTGGGCCAAGGTCGCCCTCCAGCGCATGCTCGACATCACCGCCGCCCCCCTCGACCTCAAGCCCCCGACCCGCTGGGCGGGCCAGGGGAAGGGGAAGGAGACGGCGCCCGACACCTACCGCACATCACCGAGCTGGTGGTCGAGCACCTATCATGGCCGGGCACCGCTAGGACAAGGGATCGCCCTCGGTCTCGGCGGCTTCGCCTGCCTCCTGGCCACGAACGGACTGGGACCCCGACCCCTCGTCGCCGCGTCGGCGGCTCGGTGGGGTGAATCCCTCAGCGAGCATGTCGTAGCAGCCGAAGTCGTCGAAGTAGATCCGGTGGTGACGGAGGGAGTCGGGAGGCTCGAACAATTGGATCACCCACGATGAGTCGACCAGGTGGAGCTCGTCGTAGGCCTCGATCTGCTCGGGTGTGCAGTGCGGTGCTGCGGTGAAGGCGAACGCGGCGACGCCGTCGAAGACCAGCTCCTCCCACGCGTAACCACCGCCGTCGAGCTCGTAGTCGTACGCGATGGCGACCTTGCCACCGGGCCGAGCCTCGATCCGCGGACCCTGCTCGAACTCCTGGGACAGGCAGGGGAGCGCCCACACCGGGACGCTCATAGGAGGTTGCTCGCGTTCTGGCCCACACCGGTGATCCTGATCGTGTCGGTGCCACTGGTGAGGTCATTCTTGCCGAACCGCCTCATCAGCTCGGCCTGGGCTCGGGCGCTCTCCGTGACGTCGTTTAGGGTCCATCGGGAGACATCGATGTTCTTCCCGGCGACGACGGCGACGACATCCAGTCGACGAAGCGCTGCACGTGGGACGGGTCATGTAGGCCCCTCGTCGCCACCGGACCGGAGGGGCCGGAAGATCGGAGGGGTGCGCATCGCGTCCTCCGCGAACAGGTCGCCGAGCGATCGTCCCGAGACCAGGGTGTACAGGAGCTCGGCCGCACCCATCGCCAGATCCGTCCGGGGCACCGACCCGTGCCGTGAGAGGAGCGAACCGGCCAACGCTCGGCGGCGACCTCGGTGTCGACGCACAAGGCGTTCTGATCGGCATCGATCGAGACCGCCCAGACAAGTTCCTCCTCGTGGCGGACGCCCTCGGGACGCGGGTAGTGGCGATAGGGATGTCGGCTCGCGTTCGTGGCCAACAGGTCGAGGTGCCGGAGGGGCACCGCTGGGAGCAGGACCGAGAGCCAGTCGTTGAAGGAACCCGGACCATAGGCCTCCACGACGTCCTTGTAGTCGGCCGGTAGCGGGAGCCCGAGCTCAGCCTCGACCGCGACCCAGTCGACGATAACCGGTGGGCCCGGGACGGGAACGACGGACCTGAGCCGGTCGAGCGCTCCGGGTGGCACGCGGCCGGATCATGGCAGGTTGAGGATCACGGTGTGGATCCAGGTGCCCCGGTCACCCGTCGCTTGGATGAGCACGCCCTTGGGAGCTCGGTCTGCGCTGGCGTACAGCGGGGTGACCGCGTAGTCGATCACCTCGCCAGCGTGGACCCGTGCTCGCATGAGGTTCTCGACTTTGGCCATCCCCTGATCCGCTCTGAAGTGCAGCGCCACCAGGTTCTCCCGGTCCCGGCCACTCCCTCCGAGCTGACGGCCGAGGAGGTGGCCGCGGGTGTGGCCCGTCTCAAACCCGACTGGTGTCCTACCCCGGACCCGACTGCCAGGGATCAACGATGCCGAGAACGTAGTGCGCACGCCGACGGGCCGGCCCAGGTCGTTCAGGCCACGGGAACCCGGCGTCCGCCGACCACCGCCGGGGAGGGCGATGGAGCCGCGCTCGCGGTGGGACCAGAGGGTCGTCGGCGCCCAGGTCGGTGCGACCGCTGCGGTTGTGGCTGGTCCGAACCCCGATGCCGCGGGGGCGGACGGTGGGGAAGTCGGGGTCGGCGCGGCGGACGACCTTGCCCCGGTCGGCGATCTCGTCGCCGTTGCGGGTGAGGGGCGCGACCGGCGTCGGCCATCTCGTCCACGTGCCGGGTGGCCCGGGCCAGCTTGGCGCCCTTGATGGCCTCGCCCATGCCGGGGATGGTGGAGACGGCGTAGAGGGTCGCCTTCCGCCACTTGCCCTGCACGGCGGCGACGACGGCGCGCGACCGGCGTCGAGACCGCCCCGAGGGGCGTGAACCCCAGCCAGGATCTCGGCGCCCTCCAAGAGCGACAGGCTGTCGGCCCAGGCGTCAACCCGGTCCATGACGCTCATGTCCTCGGCCCGCTCGGCCGCGAAGATCGCCTCGTTCTGCTGGCGGACCGACTCCTCCTTGGCGGCGCGCAGGCCAGTGGGCTCGACCATCGACAGCGGTGACCCGCCGGCGTAGAGGTAGGTCGACTCGTGGCCGGCCCCGGGGCCGGGCCGAGCGGTCGGGCTGGGTGAAGCGGCGCCAGGCCGGGTCGTAGTCGCGGGCCCGCACGTAGTACGGCCCCGTCTCGGCGTCGTACTGCTGGCCGGCGAACCCGAACAGCTCGCTCCCTTCGACGAGCGGGCCGTCGCCGCCGTCGTGCCACCGCAACCGACCGAACGGCCGACCGACCACATCATCAAGGCCGTCGCCCCCCGGCAGCACCATCGCCGTCGGCACCGTCGTCAACCGGATCAGCGTCGTCGACCCCGACACCACCGAGTGGGCCAAGGTCGCCCTCCAGCGCATGCTCGACATCACCGCCGCCTCCCCCGCCCTCCTCGACCTCAAGCCGCCAGCTCGCTAGGCGGGCCAGGGGAAGGGGAAGGAGACGGCGCCCGTCGTGTCGACGACCAGCGCCGGCACGAGGGGGGCCACGGCGAGAGCCAGGACGGTCGCCCGCCGGACGAGCACGGCGACGGAGCGGTCGGCTCCGGCGACGTCGTCCGCTCGCGGCGCCAGCCAGCCGAGGAGGACAAGGACGGCGGGCAGGCTCACCATCGTGAACACCCGCGTCCCGTCGAGGGTGAGGATCGTCGCCGCCCCCGGCAGCACCACCAGGCCAGCCACCAGCCCGGCCAGCGGGCGGGCCCGCCAGCGGCCGACCAGGGCGACCAGCACGACCAGCGCCCAGCCGAGGCCGAGCCAGGTGAAGACCCCGGCCCCGCCGGCGCCGACGGCCCGACGGATCGACTCCGGAGCCAGGTCGGTCAGGAGGTCGTCCCGTCCGGGCACCGTGACCCCGGAGACCCGGAACCAGGTGATCACCGCCACCCGGGCCACGACCACCCCGGCCAGGCCGGCGGCCAGGCAGCCGGCGAGCGGGAGCGACCGCACCCGGCGGAGGGCGGCCGCCGCCCCGCCCGTCTCGGCCTCCAGGGCCCAGAGGACGATGGCAGCGGAGACCAACCCGACGGCGCCCTGCTCGGGGCTGGTCCAGCCCAGCACCAGCCCCCCGAGGACAGCCAGGCCCCGGCGCCGCGGCAGGACGACCAGAACGGCGCCGACGACGGCGTAGGCGTCGTAGCTCCCGACCTTCTGGAGCAGGACGACCGGCAGCGAGCCGACCGCCAGCCAGACCGCGGCCACCCGGCGGGGCGCCCCGGGGGCGAGCCCCGCGAGCACGCCGAGGACGAGCACGACGGCCGCCACCACCAGGGCCACGGCGTGGAGCCGGACCCAGCCGTCGACGTCGTCGACGCCCAGCGCCGCGGCCAGGACGACCCCGAGCGGCGAGTTGGCCCGCCAGTCCGGCAGCGGGTCGGGGAAGGCGGCCACCAGGTCGAGCGTCGGCTGCTCGACCCACGTCCGGATGCCCGAGCGGAGCACGGCGACGGCGGCCACCAGGGCCACGAACGTCGGCCCGGAGACTCCCGTCAGCTTCTCCCACCCCCGGTCGAGCAGCGGCCCCACCCGGCGCCACCCCGGTTCGGGCGCGGCGTCGCGGTCCACGTCGTCAGAGGGCGGGCGGGCCGTGATCACCGAGGACCATCGGTCCAAGTCCCCCCAACCATGAGCCGGGAACCGCTCTCACATGGCCGGTGACCGGGCCGATGGGGGGCGATGGCCCGTGTCGCCGCCCCGGGATCCGACGGGACCACCTCAACCCCGGTCGCCGACGCGCACCCCGCTCTGCCGACGGCGTGGCTGGCGGCGATCGTCGCCGTGCTCGTGGCCGGGGCGCTCTGGGGCATCGACCGCTCGCTCTGGCTCGACGAGGCCTACTCGCTCGGCGCCGTCCACGAGCTGGGGCGGGCCACGATCGAAGACCGGGCGTCGATGCTCGGCTTCCACCTGCTGCTGTGGCCCATCGCCCTCGTCAGCGAGGCCCCGTGGGTGCTCCGCCTCCTCTCGCTGGGGGCGAGCGCCGCCAGCGTGGTCCTCGTCGCCCGCACCGCGGCGATCGACCACGGGCGCCGGGCCGCGGTCGCCACCGGCCTCTTCCTCGCCACCACCTGGACGGTGATCAGCCACGCCCAGGAGGTGCGGAGCTACGCCCTGGGCCTGCTCGTCACCGTCGCCCAGTGGCACCTGCTGCGGAGCTGGGTCCGGTCCGGCGATCGCCGCGCCCTGCGGGGCTGGGCGGTGCTGGCGGTGCTCGGCACCTTCGTCCACGGATTGCTCGTCCTCCAGGTGCTGGCCCAGGCCGCCACCGTCGAGCTCGCCGGTGTCGACCGCGACCGTCGGGTGCCCGTCCGCTGGTGGGCGGTGGCCGCCGCCGGGCCGCCCGCCGCGCTCGCCCTGACCGGCGCCGCGGCCCTCACGCCCTACCAGCCGCCGCTCACGGCGACCACGGTGACCAGCCTGGTCGAGAGCATGGTGGGCCCAGGGCTCCGGGGCCTACCGGTCCTCGCCCTCACCGCCGTGGGGGCCGCCCTCCTGGTCCGGCGGGCCCGGGCCGCCACCCCCGGGGCCGACCGCTTCACCGCCCTCGCCCCCGTCGTCTGGGCCGTCGTGCCCCTGGCCGCCCTGGTCGCGGTCTCGGTGGTCACCCCCAAGATGGTGCCCCGCTACATCTTCCCCAGCGTGGCCGGGACGGCCCTGCTCGTCGGGGTGGCCGTCACCGCCCTGCCGACCCGGCGGATCGCCACCGGCGCCGTCGCCGCCGTGGTCGCCCTGCTCGCCGTCCACCAGGTCGACGGGCACCGGGCCGGCTCGGGCGACTGGGCCGGGGCGGCCGCCCTGGTGGCCGAGCAGGCCCGCCCCGGCGACGCCCTGGTGTTCCCCCGGGCCAACCGCCGGCCGCCGTTCGAGGCCGAGTGGGACCGCCGCTCCTCGGTGCCGGAGCTGGAGACCGTCAACCCCGACGAGCCGCTGGGCTCGACCCGCTGGCTCCGCGACGACATCCCGGTCGACGAGGTGGTGGCGAGGGCGACGACACACGACCGCCTCTGGCTGGTGACCGAGCCCTTCGACTCGGTCGACCGGGAGCAGCCGGTCTACGACGGGATCACCGCCGCCGGCTACCGCTGCGGCGACCCGTCACGGTTCGGGATGAACATCACCGTCACCCTCTGCGTCGGGCCCTGACCAGGGCGGACACGCCCCGTGAGGCCCCTCACATCGGGGTCCCGGGCGCCGATGGGGCCCCATGGCCCCCGCCGACACCGCGACCCCCGTCGCGCCCGCCGTGGAGCCGGCCGCGACGCCGGCCGCCCCGGCCCGCGACCGGTCCGGCTGGGGCATGGTCGTGGCCGCCGTGCTGCTGGCGCTGGTCTGGCCGTTGATGTGGGCGGGCGGCCAGGGCAGCACCGACGTCCTGCTGGGGGCGGGCGAGGAGGGACCATCCCGGGCGTTCGTCGAGCGGGACATCCCCGACCTGGCGCCGCTGGAGGGCATCGGCCACGACGGCCAGCAGTTCTACGCCATCGCCCGGCACCCCTTCGACCCCGAGGCCGCGGGCGACGCCGTCGACCCGCCCGCCTACCGCTACCGCCGGATCCTCTACCCGGCGCTCGCCGGCCTGGCGGCCCCCGACGGTGGGCGCCCGGTGATCTGGGCCTTCCTGGCCCTGTCGCTCCTCGGCGTGGCCCTGGGCGCCGCCGCCCTCCGGCTGATGCCCCGGGGACCGCGCTGGCTGCCGCTGGCCGCCGCCGTCTCCCCCGCCGTCATCACCTCGCTGACGCTCTCGCTGTCCGACGCCCTCGGGTCGGGCCTGGCCCTCGGGGCCATCGCCGCCGCCACCCGTCGTCGATGGGCGCTCGCCGTGCTGGCGGCGACGGCGGCCGGCCTCACGCGGGAGACGTTCCTGATCGTCGCCCTGGCCCTCGTGTTCACCCCGGGGATGCCCCGGCCGTGGCGGGCGCTCTCGCTGGCCGTGCCCGTGGCGGCCGTCGGGGGCTGGATGCTGTGGCTGGCCGGGCAGCTCGACACCAGCATCCTCGACGGTGGCTCGGACCAGCTGGCCGTCCCCTTCAGCGGCTACCTCAGCGGCCACACCGACGCCCAGACGTTCCTGATGGCGGCCATGGCCGCCGTCCTGCTCGGCGTCGGCGCCTGGCGCACCAGCCGGGTCGCCCCCCACGTCGCCGTCGTGCTCGCCCTCGAGGTCGTCCTGCTGGTCTGCGTGTCGGAGCTGGTCGCCTTCAACTGGGTCAACGTCGTGCGCACCGCCGCCCCCCTGCTGCCGCTCGCGGTGTGGGCCGTCGTCACCCGTCCCGCACCGTCCGGGGCGGCGTCGTGACCGCCACCGTGCCGCCGACCACCGCCGCCCCCGAGGAGGGGGAGGCCGCCGCCCCCCCGGCCTGGCGGCTCGCCCTCCCGGCCGTCGTGGCCGGCGTCGCCCTCGCCGTGGTCGGCCTCGACCGCCGCTCGCTGTGGCTCGACGAGGCCTTCTCGCTCGGGGCCACGAACCAGCTGGCCGAGACCATCTCGGGCACCAGCGGGACCATGGTCGGCTACTACCTCCTGCTCACGCCGTGGACGGCGGTGTCGGAGTCGGTCGGCTGGCTGCGCCTCCTGTCGGTGTTGTGCGCCGCCGCCGCCCTCCTGCCGTTGGCCGCCCTCGCCCGCCGGATCGGTGGCAGCCCGCTCGCCGTCCGGGCCACGGTGGCCGCCGCCCTCGCCGCCCAGACGACCCGCTACGCCCAGGAGGCCCGCTCCTACGCCCTCGTCGTCCTGGTCGTCACCACCTCGTGGTGGCTGTTCGTGCGGTCCGTCGAGGAGGACGACCCCGACCGGCGCCGCCGGCTGACCCAGGTCCTCGCCGGGCTCGGGGGCTTCGTCGTGCTGGCCCACGGGCTGGCCGTGCTCAACGTGGTCGCCATGGCCGTCGCCGCCGTCGCCTGCCCCCGACGGGACCGGGCCGTGCGGGTGGCGGCCCCGGCCCTCGTCGTGGCCCTGGCCGTCGTCGGCCTCCTGCTCTCCAGCGGGGCCAATGACGTCGGCACCTGGGTGCCCGCCCTGTCAGCCGACCAGGTCGCCACCGCCGCCGGCGCCTACACCTCGCCCCTCTGGTGGGCGGCGCTGCCCCTCGGCGCCCTGGTGCTCCTCGGGGCCGTCACCGCCCTGCGCCCGTCGGGGCGGGACCCGATGTCGGTGTGGCGGGACAGGCTGGCCGTGATCTGGGTGGCGGTGCCGGTCGCCGGGCTCCTCGCCCTCTCGGTCGTGCGGCCGTCGTTCGACCACCGCTACCTGATCGGCATCATCCCCGGCGTGGCGCTGCTGCTGGCCCGGGGCAGCCTCGCCGTCGACGGTCGTCTCCCCCGCCGGGCCGCCCCGATCGGCGTGGCCGCCCTCGTCGCCCTGGCCCTGCTGGTGCCCGGCCAGGTCGAGGTCCACACCGACGGCTACGACGACTGGCACGCCGCCGCCGCCCTGGTCGCCGATGGCGCCGAGCCCGGCGACGGCGTGATCTTCGCCCAGGCCTTCCACCGCACCCCCTTCGAGGCGGCCTGGCGCGACGTGCCCCACCCCGGTGCCACCCCCGACCTGCCCGGCTTCGACCGCCCGCTCGGCACCGTCCGCCGCCACGACGAGCCCCGGACCGAGGTCGACCTCGCCGGCCACGACCGGCTCTGGCTGGTCGTCGCCGCCGAACCCGGCCTCGACGCCGACCTGGCCGACGCCGCCCTGGCCCGGGACGAGGTCGCCGGCCGCTTCACCGTGGCCCGTGACGTCGAGGTCGGCGGCGACGTCCGCGTCCTGCTCCTCGTCCCCCGCTGAGGGGGTGGCTAGCGGCGGCCGGCGAGGAGCTCGGCGAGGAAGCGGCCGGTGTGGCTGGCCTCGACCTCGGCGACCTGCTCGGGCGGGCCCTCGGCCACGACCCGGCCCCCGCCGCTGCCGCCCTCGGGGCCGAGGTCGATCAGCCAGTCGGCCGTCTTGATCACGTCGAGGTTGTGCTCGATGACCAGCACGGTGTTGCCCTGGTCGACCAGCCGGCCGAGCACGGTGAGCAGCTTGCGGATGTCCTCGAAGTGGAGGCCGGTGGTGGGCTCGTCGAGGAGGTAGATCGTGTGGCCGGTCGAGCGCTTCGACAGCTCGGAGGCCAGCTTGATCCGCTGGGCCTCGCCGCCCGAGAGCGTCGGCGCCGGCTGGCCGAGCCGGACGTAGCCGAGCCCGACGTCGACCAGCGTCTGCATGTGACGGGCGATCACCGGCTGGTTGGCGAAGAACTCGAGCGCCTCCTCGCACGGCATGTCGAGCACCTCGGCCACGTTCTTGCCCTTGAACTCGATGTCGAGGGTGTCGCGGTTGTAGCGGGTGCCGTGGCAGACCTCGCACGGGACGTAGACGTCCGGGAGGAAGTGCATCTCGATCTTGATCGTGCCGTCGCCGGCGCAGGCCTCGCAGCGACCGCCCTTGACGTTGAACGAGAACCGGCCCGGCAGGTAGCCGCGGACCTTGGCCTCCTGGGTCTGGGCGAAGAGCTTGCGGATGTTGTCCCAGACGCCGGTGTAGGTGGCCGGGTTGGAGCGGGGCGTCCGTCCGATCGGCGACTGGTCGATGCTGATGACCTTGTCGAGCTGGTCGATGCCGTCGATCCGCTTGTGCCGGCCGGGCGGCGTCTTGGCCCGGTAGATCTTCTGCATCAACGACTTGAGCAGGATGTCGTTGACGAGGGTGGACTTGCCCGAGCCGGACACGCCGGTGACGGTGACGAACAGCCCGAGCGGGATGTCGACGTCGAGCCCCTGGAGGTTGTGCTCGCGGGCGCCCTTGATGCCGAGCCAGCTCTCCCCCGGGGTGCGCCGGACCTCGGGCACCGGGATCGTCCTGGTGCCCGACAGGTACTGGCCGGTGAGGCTCTTCTTGTTCTTCAGCAGCTGCTTGTAGGTGCCCGAGTGGACGATCGACCCGCCGTGCTCGCCGGCTCCGGGGCCGACGTCGACGACGTGGTCGGCCACGGCGATCGTGTCCTCGTCGTGCTCGACGACGATCACCGTGTTGCCCAGCTCGCGCCGCCGCAGCAGCGTCTCGATCAGCCGCCGGTTGTCGCGCTGGTGGAGCCCGATCGACGGCTCGTCGAGCACGTAGAGCACGCCGACCAGGCCCGAGCCGATCTGGCTGGCCAGCCGGATGCGCTGCGCCTCGCCGCCGCTCAGGCTGGACGTGCCCCGGCCCAGCGAGAGGTAGTCCAGGCCGACGTCGAGCAGGAAGCCGAGCCGGGCCTTGACCTCCTTGAGGACCGCCTCGGAGATCAGCGCCTCGCGCTCGGTCAGCTCGATGGTGTCGACCACGCCGGCCAGCTCGCGGATCGACAGCATCGACAGCTCGGCGATGTTCCGCCCGCCGACGGTCACCGCCACCGTGAACGGGTTGAAGCGGGCGCCGTCGCACTCCGGGCACGGCACCTCCCGCATGTAGCCCTCGAACTGCTCGCGCTGGCTGTCGCTCTCGGTGTCGGAGTGACGGCGCTGGAGCCAGGGGATGACGCCCTCGTAGGCCGCCTTGTAGGTGCGGACCCGGCCGTAGCGGTTCTTGTAGCGGACCTCGACCCGGCCCACGCCCTTGCCCTCGAGCAGGGTGCGCTGCTGGGCGGCCTTGAGCTTCCCCCACGGCACGTCGAGCGGGATGCCCTTCTCCTCCCCGACCGCCTCGAGGATGCGGTGGAACCAGGTGGCGTGGCCGCTCGACCAGGGGTGGATGGCTCCCTCGGCGATGCTGAGGTCGGGGTCGGGCACGACCAGCGTCGGGTCGACCTCGAACCGGGTGCCGAGCCCGTCGCAGCGGGGGCAGGCGCCGTACGGCGTGTTGAACGAGAAGCTCCGGGTCGTCAGCTCCTCGAAGGACTCCCCGTCGACCGGGCAGGCCAGGTGCTGGCTGAAGGTCATCGACTCGGGCTCGTCCTCGCCGTCGCGCGGGACGACCTGGACCTCGGCGACGCCCTCGGCCAGCCGCAGCGCCGTCTCCAGCGACTCGGTGAGCCGGCGCTCGATGCCGTCCCGCTTCACCAGCCGGTCGATCACGATCTCGATCGTGTGGTTCTCGTAGCGGGCCAGCTCGATCTTCTCGCCCAGCTCGTGGATCTCGCCGTCGATGCGGGCCCGGCTGTAGCCCTGCTGGGCCAGGTCGGCGAGCAGCGTCTCGTAGTTGCCCTTGCGGCGGCGGACGACCGGGGCCAGCACCTGGAAGCGGGTGCCCTCGGGCAGCTCGAGGATGCGGTCGACGATCTGCTGCGGGGTCTGGCGGGTGATCGCCGCCCCGTGGGTCGGGCAGTGGGGGACGCCGATGTTGGTGAACAGCAGACCGAGGTACTTGAGGATCTCGGTGATCGTCCCGACCGTCGAGCGGGGGTTCCGCGACGCCGACTTCTGGTCGATCGAGATGGCCGGTGAGAGCCCCTCGATGAAGTCGACGTCGGGCTTGTCCATCTGCCCGAGGAACTGCCGGGCGTACGACGAGAGCGACTCGACGTAGCGGCGCTGGCCCTCGGCGTAGATCGTGTCGAAGGCCAGCGAGCTCTTGCCCGAGCCCGACAGCCCGGTGAAGACGATCAGCCGGTCTCGGGGCAGGTCGAGGTCGACGCCCCGCAGGTTGTGCTCCCGGGCGCCGCGGATGACGAGGGTGTCGGACACGGTCACCCACCCTACCGGGCGCGCCAACCTCACGAACGCCTGTACGCCACCGGACCGCGACCCCTCACCCACAAGAACGACTTCCTGTGGCGCCAGGGTTGCGAAACCGCGACGTGGGAGCCACAGGAAGTCGTTCTTGTGTGCGGGGGTCGCGTTGTGCGGGTTGGGGGGGAACTTGTGGGCTGGGGGTCGCGGATGCGCGACATGGGGGCACAGGAAGCACCTGGGGCGGGCTGATCCCGCCGACGCCGGGCGGCCGGCCGCGGCCGGGGCGGCGGGGACGTGCGGGTGGCGCGGGCCCGGCGGGGACGGGGTGGGTCCGGCGGGGACGGGGCGGCGGGGACCTGGGGGCGACGTGGATCAGGCGGGGACGGGGGTGGGCCTCGCCCGGGCGGTGGGGGAGGCGGGGCCCGGGGCTGGGCGGAGGGAGCGGCGGAGGAGGACGAGGGCGGCGGCGACAGCGGCCAGGTAGGGCAACCAGCCAGCGGGGCCGAGGGCGACCACCGTCACCGGGGGCGAGACGCCCCACCGCCGGAGGTTGTCGAGGTGGGCCAACACCGTCGTCCCATCACCGAGGACCAGGTGGACGGTCAGGAGCGGCAGGGCCATCGCCGCCACCCCCCACGCCAGGGCGACCCGCACCAGCGGGCGGGCCCGCCCCGCCACCTCGGCCACGCCGGGGGCAAGGAACGGGAGCGCCGCGATCATGTAGCGGGGACCGGGCATCTCCCCGCCCCACGGGTTGCTCCACCCCGCCTGGAGGGCCCAGAGGACGCCGAAGACGACCAACCCGACCACGGCACCGGCCCGACCCCGGCCGCCCCGGCGGGCCAGCAGGACCAGGCCGACCAGCCCGACGAGCACCACGGGGGCGAACACCAGCAGCCCCCGCGACCCGAGCAGCACCTCGACGGCCTGGCCCGGCCGGGGCGCGCCCGTGACCGCCGCCGAGGCGCCCTCGTGGACCGGCTTGAGCCGGTAGGGATCGGTGAACGGGTCGCCGAAGGCGGCCTGGTGGTACCACCCGACGAAGACGGCGAAGGGCGCCCCGCCGGCCAGGAACCAGCCGAGCGCCCGCCACCCCGACAGCACCACGACGGCCACGGCGACGATCCCGGCCACCAGCGCCATCGGGTACTCGGTGGCGACGCTGGCCCCGGCCAGGGCCCCGGCGGCCAGGGCGGCGGCGGTGGAGCGGCGGCGCTCGTCGACCAGCCGCCAGGCGCCGTAGGCCAGCACCGTGCACAGCACGTGGCCGTAGAGCTCGCCGGCGAAGGGCAGCAGAAGGGTCCCGAACGACAGGGCCACGGCGGCCAGGTCCGACCCGGCGGCGGCGACCCGGCGGGCCGCCCCGGCCATCAGGACGAGGAGCCCGGCGGCGGGCAGGGTCGACATCCACAGCGTCACCCACCAGAGGCCGAGGTTGCCCTCGGGCCGATCGACGGCGGCCGACTCCATCCCCACGGCCCGGCCTACGGCGTAGACGGGGACGGCCAGGAAGGCCTCGAGCGGGGCCTTGTCGGAGTAGGTGTGGCCGTCCCGCTCGACCTTGTCGACCAGGAGGGTGTCGGCATAGGCGTCGAGCACCAGCGACCGCTCCTCGACCAGGGCCCCGGTCTGGGCGAAGCGCACCAGCGGCTGGGCGGTGGCGATCTGGACCAGCGGCCCGACCACGACGACCAGGAGCAGCGCCGCCGCCCACCGGGTGGGCAGGCCGCGCCGCCGTCGGAACGCAGCGAGGGCGCGGCGGGTCGGGCGAGGCACCGGCTCCCATCGGCCCCGGCCGCCCCGGTCTGAGCCCCACCGCCGACCTCGCCCTGCGTGAGGCCGGCTCGCACCCTCCGTGAGGTCGCCCCACACCCCTTGACCCCCCTCCCCCGCCGCCGATGACCAGAGGGTGACCACCTCCGCCGAACTGGTGTCGCCAGCCGCGGCCATGGGTGGACGTGGTGACACCGGTTCGGGGGGTGCGGGGCGGGGGGTGCCCGGGGGGCCGGTGGCGGTGGGGGTGGTGGCGCTGGTCGCCCTGCTGGCGGTGGTGGGGCTCCGGCTGGCCGCCCACGACGGCGACGTCTCGATCTTCGTCCTGGCCGGCGACGGGGTCACCGATCCCGAGGAGGCCCCCGACGGGCTCCACGTCGAGCCCGGGATCCGGGGCTACGACGGCCAGGCCTTCTACCGCTTCGCCCTGAACCCGGTGAGCCGGGACCGGGTCGAGCACGGCATCCCGCTGCTCCGCCCCGCCTACCGGCACCAGCGGATCGTCTACCCGCTGCTGGCCTGGGCCGCCTCGGGTGGGGGCCGGCCCGAGGCCGTGCCCGCCGCCCTGGTGGGCGTGAACGTCCTGGCCGGCGCCGCCCTGGCCCTGGTGGCCGCCACCCTCGCCCGCGACGCCGGCCGCTCGCCCTGGTGGGGCCTGGTGCCGGCCGGGTGGGCCGGGTTCCTGGTGGCGCTCTCGCTCGACCTGTCCGAGGTGGTGGCCGCCGCCTTCCTGCTGTCCGCCCTGCTGGTGCTCCGCCGGGGGCGCTGGGGCCCGGCCGCCGCCCTGCTGGTGGCGGCCGCCCTCACCCGGGAGACGACCCTCCTCGTCCCGCTCGCCCTCCTCGCCGCCACCGCCCTCCCCCGCCTCTGGGCCCGCCTCCCCCTCCGTACCGGCGATCGGCTCCGGCGGCTTCCCGTCGGATCCGATCGCCGGCTCGACGGGTGGGGGGCGGTGGTCGCCGGCGCGGTGCCGCTGGTGGCCTACGGGCTGTGGCGGGGGACGCTGCGGGTGTGGTGGGGACCGGCACCGGCGGGGGCCGAGGACGTCGACGCCGCCCTCGGGGTGCCGTTCGTCGGGCTGGCCCGCACCATGGCCGACCTGGGCACCCTCGACGCCACCGGCGTCCTCCAGCTCGCCCTGGCCCTCGCCGGGGTGGTGCTGGCCGGCAGCGCCCTGCTCGACCGGGAGGCGGGCCGGCCCCACGAGCGGCTGGCCCTGGCCGGGGCCCTGCTGCTGGTGTCGGCCACGACCAAGTGGGACCTCGACGTCACCTTCCTCCGGTGGGCCGGCGACGCCGTGGTGCTCGGCTGGCTGGTCGCCCTCGACGGCGGGACCACCGCCCGCCTCCGACGGTTGGCCGTCGTCGCCGCCCCGCTCTGGCTGATCACCGCCCAGGCCTGGATCCCGGCGCCGTAGCGGCGTGGGACCGGACCCGGGGGGCTAGAGAGCGGCGCCCTCGGCCTGGCGGAGCTCGCGCTTGAGCTCCTTGATCTCGTCGCGGAGGCGGGCGGCGTACTCGAAGCGGAGGTCGGCCGAGGCTTCGTGCATCTCCTCCTCCAGCGTGTGGATGAGCCGGGCCAGGTCCTCGCCGGGGAGGCCGGCGAGCTCCTCGCGCCGGGCCTTGTCGGCGGCCCGCTCCCGGCGGTTGCCCCCACCTGGGACGACGCCCTTCTCCTCCGCCGGCCGGATCAGGGCGAGGATGTCGGTGACCGCCTTGCGCACCGTCTCGGGGTTGATCCCGTGCTCCTCGTTGTAGGCCTGCTGGAGCCCGCGGCGGCGGTTGGTCTCGCTGATGGCGGCCTGCATCGACGGGGTGACCTTGTCGGCGTACATGATCACCTGGCCCTCGACGTTGCGGGCGGCGCGGCCGATCGTCTGGATCAGCGACGTCTCGCTGCGCAGGAAGCCCTCCTTGTCGGCGTCGAGGATGGCGACCAGCGAGACCTCGGGCAGGTCGAGGCCCTCGCGCAGCAGGTTGATGCCGACCAGGACGTCGAACTCGCCGAGCCGCAGGTCGCGCAGGATCTCGATCCGCTGGATGGTGTCGACCTCGCTGTGGAGGTAGCGGACCTTGACCCCCAGCTCGAGCAGGTAGTCGGTGAGGTCCTCGGCCATCTTCTTGGTGAGCGTGGTGACCAGCACCCGGTCGCCCCGGGCGACGCGGTCGTTGATCTGGGCCATGAGGTCGTCGATCTGGCCCTTGGTCGGCTTGACCACGACCTCGGGGTCGATCAGCCCGGTGGGGCGGACCACCTGCTCGACGACGCGGGTGCTCTTCTCCTTCTCGAACGGCCCGGGGGTGGCCGAGAGGAAGACCACCTGGCCGATCTTGTCCATGTACTCGTCGAAGCGCAGGGGCCGGTTGTCGGCCGCCGACGGGAGTCGGAAGCCGTGCTCGATCAGCTGCTCCTTGCGGCTGCGGTCGCCCTCGTACTGGCCGTGGAGCTGGGGGATGGTCTGGTGGCTCTCATCGATCACCATCAGGAAGTCGCGGGGGAAGTAGTCGAGCAGCGTGTTGGGGGTCTCGCCCGGGCCCCGCCCCTCGATGGGCGCCGAGTAGTTCTCGATGCCGTTGCAGAAGCCGACCTCGGCCAGCATCTCGAGGTCGTACTGGGTGCGCATCCGCAGCCGCTGCGCCTCGAGCAGCTTGCCCTGCTCCTCGAACTCCTTGAGCCGCTCCTGGAGCTCGTGCTCGATCCGCACGATCGCCTTCTGGAGCCGCTCCTCGCCGGCGACGTAGTGGGTGGCCGGGAGCAGCACGAAGTCGTCGTGGACCCGGACCTTCTCCCCCGTCACCGGGTCGAACGTGCTCATCGCCTCGATCTCGTCGCCGAACAGCTCGATGCGCAGCGCCGTCTCGTCGTAGGCGGGGTGGATCTCGATGGTGTCGCCCCGCACCCGGAAGTGGCCCCGGGTGAGGTTCATGTCGTTGCGGTCGTACTGCATGTCGACGAACCGGCGCAGCAGGAGCCGCTGGTCGACCGTCTCGCCCTTGCGCAGCACGAGCAGGCTCTCGCGGTACTCCTCGGGGGAGCCGAGGCCGTAGATGCACGACACCGAGGCGACCACGATGACGTCGCGCCGGGTGAGCAGCGAGGCGGTGGTGGAGTGGCGCAGGCGCTCGATCTCGTCGTTGATCGAGCTGTCCTTCTCGATGTAGGTGTCGCTCGACGCGATGTACGCCTCGGGCTGGTAG
>DASTYI010000169.1:0-9072 GCA_035765045.1 Iamia sp.
AGGTCCGGGCCGAATCAGCGACCCTGAGCGGGGTCCTCGCCCGTTGAGGGTCGCAGTCTCCTCGGCCGCCGTGGAGGAGGTGGCGACGCTCCCCGCCTCAAGGTGCCTGGCACCTTGAGGCGATCGCAGGACACGCCCTAGGCGGGGGTGGGCTGGCGGACGACGCCGTCGGCGAGGACGACGGCGACCTCGTCGGGGAGGAGGCGGCGCAGCATCCGGCGCCCGCTGAGGCGGGAGCAGGCGACCCGGACGTCACGCCCGGTGAGCGAGGAGACGGCCTGGCGGAGGTCGGCGACCTCGGCGGGGAGCAGGGTCAGGGCGCTCACGTCGAGCACGAGGGGCCGCTCGTCGTCGACCAGCGCGGGCAGGGCGTCGAGCAGGGCCGACCACCCCTCGGGCCCGCCACCGTCGAACACCACGTCCCGCTCGTCGTCCCTGTCGATCATGTGAAAGGCCACGGCCGACGTCCTCCCCACCGGTGTGACATCCAACCGTCATCGTCCACAACCACCCCTTGGGGTGAGGGGACGACGACTACGACCCCTCGCCGCCCAGCGGCTCGCCCTCGGGCCCGGTGCGCTCGGGCCGGGCCGCCCCGATCGGCCGCTCGACGTCGGCCTCCTCGGCGGCCTTGGCGGCGGCCTCCTCGATGGTCATCGACCCCTCGGCGGCCCGGGCGACGACGTCGCGGTCGGCCCCCAGGTTGGCGGCGTCGGGCGGGGTGGGGGCGTGGCGGGGGGCCAGCGTCTCGCTGCACCGCTCGCAGGTGCCCGCCCCCCACGGCGTGAAGGTGCGGCCCTCGCGGTCGAGCTCGACCGGCAGCCCGCCGCAGACCGAGGTGGCGTCCTGCGGCTCGGCGGCGTGGATCGGTCCGACCGGGACCAGCCGAGTGTCGCCCCGGTTCCCCTTGAGCCCGAGCGGCGTCCAGCCCTCGGCCCCCATCACGAACGATCCGACCGGCA
The DNA here is from genome assembly GCA_035765045.1 of Iamia sp. Classification (GTDB taxonomy): domain Bacteria; phylum Actinomycetota; class Acidimicrobiia; order Acidimicrobiales; family Iamiaceae; genus Iamia. The sequence continues at coordinate 963 of DASTYI010000169.1, forward strand.
TCACGACCTCCTCTGCCCGCACGGCCAGACCTCCCCGCCCGGCCGCCCCCCGAACCATCCCCCAGGTCAGAGGGGGAGGATCTCGTAGCGGTAGCCGCCGGCGGCGAGGGCGTCGCGGGCGATGGCGTGCTGGCGCTCGTCGTCGGGGTGGCCGAGCTGGGCCAGGTCACGCTCGACGCGGTGGGCGGCCCGGGTGCAGAACGTCTCGGCCACGTAGCGGTCCGACGCCGCCAGCTCGGGGCCCCGCTCCTCGACCACCGCCGACATCCGGCTCAGGGTCGCCACCTGGGCGTAGATGTCCATCGCCGCCTCGGCCAGCCGCTTCTGGCTCCGCTGGGCCAGCTTGATGCCCTCGCCGTGGGTGCGCAGCTCGCCCTCGGCGGCGTCGCGCAGCATGCCCACCTGGTCCGACACCGGGTCGGCGAGGTCGGCGAGCGAGTCGTGGACGTCGAGCCGGTCGGGCCGCACCCCCCGGTCGACCTTGTCGAGCACGTAGCCGGCCACCGTGCCCAGCGAGCGCAGCGGGTGGCCGAGGTCGAGGTCGGCCATCCCCTCCAGCGAGGCGGCCAGCGGCTTGAGCCCGGTGAGGGCGATGAAGGCCCGCATCACGTCGTTGGCCCCCTCGAAGATCGGGAAGATGCGGATGTCGCGCAGCACCTTCTCGAAGGGCTCGTCGCGCATGTAGGCCCGGCCGCCGGCCAGCTGGAAGACCCGGTTGGCGGCGTACCAGAGGAACTCGGTGCCGGCGACCTTGGCCATGGCCGACTCGATGGCGTAGTCCTCGACGCCGGCGTCGACCATCCCGGTGGTCAGGTAGCAGAGCGACTCGAGCCCGTAGAGGTACGAGACCATCCACCCGAGCTTCTCCTGCACCATCTCGAAGTCCGCCAGGGGCTGGCCGAACTGCGACCGCTCGGTGACGTGCTCGACGGCGAGGGCCAGCAGGTGCTTGACCGACCCGACCGAGCCGGTGCCGAGCGACAGCCGCCCGTTGTTGAGCACGTTGACGGCGATGTCGAAGCCGGCGCCGGGCTCGCCCAGCACGTTCTCGGGCGGGACCACGACGTCGCGGAACCGCAGCTGCCGGAGGTCGTTGGCCCGCAGCCCCATCGTGTCGTGGCGGTCGCCCACCTCGAAGCCCTCCATCCCGGCCTCCAGGATCAGGGCGACGTGGCCCTGCTCGCAGCGGGCGAAGGTGGTGAGGACGTCCTTCGACCCGTTGCCGATGTAGCGCTTCTCGCCGTTGAGCACCCACGACCCGTCGCTGCGGCGCTCGGCCCAGCTGTCGAGGTGGTAGGCGTCGCTCCCTGCGCCGGGCTCGGTCAGGGCGAAGCCGCACAGCGCCCGCCCCGAGGCCAGGTCGGGGAGGAAGCGCTCCTTCTGCTCGTCGCTGCCGTAGAGGTGGATGCCCTTCATCCCGATCGACTGGTGGACGCCCATCACCACCGACAGGGTCGGGTCGACCAGGCCGATCTCCTCGAACACCCGGCAGTACCCGGTCTGGCCGAGCCCGGCGCCGCCGTAGGCGGGGTCGACGTAGAGGCCCATCAGCCCGGCCTCGCCGAGCCGGGCGATCAGGTCGTCGCCGATCCAGCGGTCGGCCTCGGCTCGCCGCGGGTCGTGGTCGGCGGTGACGTCGCGGAGGGCGGCGACGAGGGCCTTGACCTTCTCGACCTCCGCGGGCTCCGGCATCGGGAAGGGGGTGACCATGTCGGTGCAGAGCCGACCGGTGAACAGGGACGCGGCGAACGACGGGGACGACATGGCGCCGGCCCTACCCGGCGGCTACCCCTGGACGCTGACGCGGATCGTGTGCCACCCCGAGGCGCCGTCGGGCAGCGGATCGGCCCGCTCCTCGGTCTGGAGCTCGCCGTCGCCGTCGGTGGCCCGGACCTTGATCGTGTGGAACCCGGCGTCGAGCTCGGCGGGGAACGTCCACTGCCGCCAGGTGTCGTCGCCCAGCGCCTCGGCCAGCTCGGCCTCGGCCCAGTCCTCGTCGTCGACCTGGACCTCGACCTTGGCGATGCCCCGGGTCTGGGCCCAGGCCACCCCGGCGACGGGGATCGTCCCGGCCGCCGGCTTGGCCAGGCTCCTGGGCGTGTCGATCCGGCTCATCACCTTGATCGGCGCCCGGTCGGCGTAGTCCCGCCGCACCCAGTAGCTGTCGAAGGCGGCGAAGGTGGTCAGCTCGATCTCGGTCAGCCACTTCACCGAGGCGATGTAGCCGTAGAGCCCGGGGACGACGAGGCGGACGGGGAAGCCGTGGGCGATCGGCAGCGGCTCGCCGTTCATGCCGACGGCGACGATGGCGTCGCGGTCGTAGGCGGCCTCCAGCGGGAAGCCGCCGGTGTAGTCGTCGGCCGAGCGGCCCACGACCTGGTCGACGCCCTCCCGCACGCCGGCCTCGTCGAGCAGGTCCCGCAACGGGAAGCCGAGCCAGCGGGCGTTGCCGACCAGGTTGCCGCCGATCAGGTTCGACACGCAGGTGAGCGTGATGTCGTACTCCCGCATGTCCCGCTCCAGCAGGTCGGCCCACGGGATCTCCAGCTCCCGGTCGACCATGCCGGTGACGGTGAGCGTGTAGCCCTCGGTCTTCACCTGGAGCGGGCTGATGTTCTTGTCGATCCGGTAGAAGGAGCGGTTCGGGGTGGTGAAGGGGACGACCCCGTCGACGCCGATCGACGTGGCCTCCGGGACGGGCGGCAGGGACTCGACGGGGCGGGGGAGGGTGACGGCGGCCCGGCTGGCCGAGGCGCTGTTGCGGGCCTGGAGGAACCGGCCCGTGCCCGCCGCCGCCCCGGCCAGCACCAGCGCCGTCCCCGTGCCGACGAGGAACTCCCGCCGCGGCGGCATCCCGTCGACCGGCTCACCGGCGCGTTCCGTACGAACGGTGCCTGGCACCGTTCGTACGAAGGTGCGGCGGAGGGCGGCGAGGGTGCCGACGGCGGCGGCGGCGCCGAGGAGCGAGGGGGCGGCGGCGACCAGGAGGCCGGCGGTGGTCTGGTCGCGGGTGGCGACCACGCCGACCAGCGAGACGGCGACCACCACGGCGGCGGCCAGCCGGGGGCGACGCCGGGCCACCAGGGCCAGGCCCATCCCCAGCAGGGCGAGGAGGACGAGGGTCCCGACGACCAGGGCGGCCTTGTCGTCCTCCCCGAACGTCTCGATCGCGAAGTCCTTGACGCCGGGCGGGACGTTGTCGATCACCAGCCCGCCGACCGCCACCACCGGCGACCCGGCCTCGGTCAGGACCCCGCCGGCCAGCTCGCCGACGGCCACCCCCACCCCCGCGGCCAGCAGCCCCGAGACGAGCGGGCGGACGGGGAGCGACGGCATGACCCCGGGTTCGTCACCGCCGGCGCCGTGGTTCGGTCACGCCCCCGGACGCGACCTCGGCCCGCCCTCGCACCGCAGCAGCACGAGGACGGGCCGAGACCGGCTCACATGGGGAACTAGTCGACGAGCGAGGGCTCCAGGCCGTCGTCGGTGATCGTCGGGCTGGGCTCGAGGACACCATCATCGACCACATCGCCGGCGGCGTCCGGTCGGACGGCGTCGCCCGGCGTGCCGGGCACCGCCCCGGCCGGGACCTCGCTGCCCCGGGGGAGCAGGAACCAGGCGGCCGCGGCGGCGGCGAAGACGACGAGCGAGCCGACCACGGCGGCCAGGCCGAGCCCGTCGACGAAGGCCTGCTGGGCCGAGGTCCGCAGGGCGGCCCCGGGGGCGCCCCCGATCTCGTTGGCCACGGCGAGGGCGCCGGTCAGGCCCGAGTCGGCGGCCGAGCGGGCGGCGTCGGGGAGGCCGGTCAGGGCCGAGCCGAGGCTGGAGGTGTAGCGGCTGGTCACCAGCGAGCCGAGGACGGCCACGCCGAGGGCGCCGCCGAGCTCGCGGGTGGTGTCGTTCATCGCCGAGCCGACACCGGCCTTGCCCAGCGGCACCGACGACATGATCAGCGTCGTCAGCGGCGTCATCGTCAGCGACATGCCGAAGGCCAGCGGGAGGATCGAGCAGTAGACCATCCAGATCGAGCTGTCCACGCCCACCTGGGAGAAGATCGCCAGGCCGGTGGCGGTGAAGCCGAGGCCGAAGGGCACCACCCGGGCGGCGCCGAAGCGGGCCACCAGCTTGGGCACCTGCGGGGCGACGGTCATCATCACCGCCGCCATCGGCAGCTGGAGCAGGCCCGACTCGAGGGCCGAGTAGCCGAGCACCAGCTGGAAGTACTGGGCGACCAGGAAGAAGGTGCCGAACATGGCGAAGAAGGTCAGCGACATGCCGGCCGAGGCGACGCTGAAGCGCCGGTCGCGGAACAGGCGCAGGTCGAGCATCGGGAACCGGGCCCGCAGCTCCCAGGCGGCGAAGGCGCCGAGGGCGACGACCGACAGGCCGAAGGTCAGCAGGCTCTCGGTCGAGGTCCAGCCGTGGTGGGGGCCCTCGATGATCCCGTAGACCAGCGAGCCGAGGCCGATGATCGAGAGGCCGGCGCCGAGGAAGTCGAGCGGCTGGTCCTCGGGGTCCTTCGACCGGGGCACCAGGATGGCGCCGGCGACGAGGGCGATGGCGATGATCGGGACGTTGACCAGGAAGACCGAGCCCCACCAGTAGTGCTCGATCAGCCAGCCCGAGGCGATCGGGCCGATGGCGGCGCCACCGCCGGAGATGCCGGCCCAGATGGCGATGGCCTTGGCCCGCTCGTGGGCGGGGAAGACGTTGGTGAGGATCGACAGGGTCGAGGGCATGACGAAGGCGGCGGCCACGCCCATGACGGCGCGGGCGGCGATCACCTGGCCGGCGGAGTCGGCCACGCTGGCCAGCCCGGCGCCGACGAGGAACACCAGCAGGCCGGCCTGGAGGGCGCCCTTGCGGCCGAAGCGGTCGCCGAGGGTGCCGGCGGTGAAGAGGAGGCCGGCGAAGACCAGGGCGTAGGCGTCGACCATCCACTGGAGCGAGCTGGTCGAGGCCTCCAGCTCCCGGGCCAGCGTCGGCAGCGCCACGTTCAGGCTGGTGTTGCCGATGATGACGATCAGCAGGCTGGTGCAGAGGACCACCAAGGTCTTCCACCGGCGGGCGTAGATCGTCGGGTCGATCCCGTAGGTCTCGTCGTCCATGTCCTCTACCTCTCCTCGTGTCGTCCCGGCCCGACATCCGCGTCGGGAGTTTCGCTACGACATCGACCTGTAACCCTAGGACCCGCGTTCCTCTTCCCACCCAGGGAAAATGCGCCTTCGACGGTGACGTTGGGCACGCCGTTCAACGTTGGAGTGCTGTTCAGGGTTGCTTTCGCTACGGTTCAGGATCGTGGCCCGCCCCCGTAGCGAAGAAGCGCACCGCGCCGCTCTGGAGGCCACGGTCGCGCTCCTGCTCGAGGCCGGGGTCGAGGGCGTCACCCTCGAGGAGGTCGCCTCCCGCTCGGGGGTGGCCAAGTCCACCCTCTACCGCCACTTCGGCTCGCGGGAGGGCCTGATCGCCAAGGCCGCCAAGGGCTGCGTGATCGAGCACCCCACGCCCGACACCGGCTCGCTGGCCGACGACCTGCGCTACCTGTTCGGCCGGTTCTCGCACAAGGAGGAGGAGCGCACGCTCACCCAGCTCCTCCCGCTGCTGATCGACGCGGCCAAGCGCGACCCCGACATCTCGGCCATCGTCGAGTCGGTCTTCGCCGAGCGCAAGCGCCCGCTGCGCACCGTCCTCCAGCTGGCCCAGCTGCGCGGCGAGATCAGCCGCGACCTCGACCTCGACACCGCCCTGGCCATGGTCGTCGGCCCCTTCACCTACCGCCGCCTGGTCGAGCAGCGCGAGGCCGACGACGCCTTCATCGAGGCCGTCCTCAACGGCGCCATCGCCGCCCTCCGGGCCACGGCCACCGCCGCCACCGTCGACGCCTGAGGTCCCCGGGAGGGATCGGCCCGCCGGGGGCGAACCTTGGGGGCACCCCCTTCAGCGCTGGTGTGATGGCCGGCGCAGTGTGCATGTGTGTGTCGGGAGAGGCCCGCCCCTCGGGGCGGGCTCCTTCCGTGTCAGGCGTCGTCCATCCGGCCCGTCTGCCAGGCCCACACCGCCAGCTCGACCCGGTTGCGGGCGCCGAGCTTGGCGTGGAGGTTGCTGACGTGGGTCTTCACCGTCGAGGCGGAGACGAAGAGGCGCTCGCCGATCTCGGCGTTGGTCAGCCCCTGGGCGACGAGGGCGAGGGCCTCCTCCTCCCGGTCGGTCAGCGGCTCGACCGGCTGCGCCGCCGCCCGGGACGGTGAGCCGCCGAGCTGGCGCAGCAGTCGGGTCGTGATCTGGGGGGAGACGAGGGCGTCGCCCCGCGCCGCCGCCCGCACCGCCTCGACCAGCAGCGCCGGCCCGGCGTCCTTGAGGAGGAAGCCGGTGGCGCCGTGGAGCAGGGCGGTGTGGACGTACTCGTCGAGGTCGAAGGTGGTGACGACGACGACCCGGATCGGGTCGGCCACGTCGGGCCCGGCCAGCAGCCGGGTGGCCTCCAACCCGTCGACCCCGGGCATGCGGATGTCGAGCAGGGCGACGTCGGGGCGCAGCCGCCGGCACAGGTCGACGGCGGCCCGCCCGTCGGCCGCCTCGCCCACCACGGCGATCTCGTCGGTGGCCTCGAGGATCATCCGGAACCCGGTGCGCACCATCTCCTGGTCGTCGGCCAGCACCACCCGGATGGTCACGGGGCATCGAGGGGGAACGTGGCCCGGACCCGCCAGCCGTGGCCCGGGGGGTCGACCGGCCCGGCGACCAGGGTGCCGCCGAGGGCCTGGGCCCGCTCGCCCATGCCGACCAGGCCGAAGCCGGCGCCGGCGAGGGTCGGGTCGCCGGTCGCGGGCCGCCCGTCGTCGGTGACGGTGACGACGAGGGCCGCCCCGTCGATGGCGACGTCGACCGTGGCCGCGGTGGCGTCGACGGCGTGGCGGTGCACGTTGGTGAGCGACTCCTGGACGATGCGGTGGACCGACAGGGCCCGGGCGCCCTGGGCCCAGCCGGAGGCCTCGGCGCTGATCCGGAGGGTGACGGGGAGGCCGGCGGCCCGGCTGCGGGCGGCCAGGTCCTCCAGCCCGGCCAGGTCGTCGAGCCCGGCCAGCCCGACGTTGGGGGCGGTCGGGGCCGTCTCGTCGGCCGCGGCCCGGAGCGACCCGACCATGCCCCGCATGGCGGTGAGGGCGTCGCGGCCGGCGCCCTCGATCCGCTCCAGGGCGGCCCCGGCGGCGTCGGGGTCGCGGGCCGAGATCACCTGGGCGGCCTGGGCCTGGACGACGATCCCGGTGACGTAGTGGGCCACCAGGTCGTGGAGGTCGCGGGCGATGTCGAGCCGCTCGGCCCGGCGGGCGTCCTCGGCGGCGCGGACCTGGGCGTCGTCGAGGTGGCGGAGGTAGACCCCGGCGCCGACCCCGAGGGCCCACGCCCCGCCCAGGGCCACGCCCAGGCCGAGCTGGGCGATCGGCTCGACCGGCCAGGTGGACGAGACGACGACGGTGACGGCGCCGAGGATCCCGGCGGTGACGGCCCACGGCACCGGGAGGCGGCGGACGGCGGTGGTCGAGAGGGCGGCGACGGCGATCGCCGGGGCGACGGGCGGCACGGTGTCGACCAGGCCGAAGGTCGCCTGGGCGGCGAGGGCGAGGGCGACCGAGCCGGCGGTGAGCACGGCGATGGCCGGCAGCGCCGCCCACCGGCGCAGCATGGCCATGGCCATGGCGCCCAGGCTGGCCAGCGCCTTGACGGGGAACAGCCCGTCGAACCCGACGGCCACGTCGAACAGGGCGCAGACCCCGACGGCGCCGACCACGGCGAGGTCGACGGTGATCGGCAGCAGCCGGGTGGCCCGGGGGAAGGCCGTCCCCGGGCCGGCGGCGGGTGGTGACGTGGTGACCACGCTCCGATGGTACGGACGCGCCGCGCTCGGGGCCTCGGCCGATCGGCCAGCCCCGATCGTCCCATCGGCCGATCCGATCGGCCCGCCCGGCCGATGCCCGCCCACCCGGTGCCGGCGCACGCTGCTCGGCATGCTGCCCACCTCGCCCCCGACCGCGCCCACCCGCATCTCGCTCACCGCTCCACCCCACCGAGCTGGCGATCAGATCCGACGGCTTCCCGTCGGATCTGATCG
>DASTYI010000170.1:0-18379 GCA_035765045.1 Iamia sp.
ATCGACCTCTTCGCCCGCCTCCGGGGCGACGTCGACGCCCGCCGCCGCGACGACCTCGTCCGGCGCTTCGAGCTCGACCCGACGAAGCGGTGCCGCACCTACTCGAAGGGCAACCGCCAGAAGGTGGCGCTGGTGGCGGCGCTGGCCGCCGACGTCCCGCTGCTCGTCCTCGACGAGCCCACCTCCGGGCTCGACCCGCTGATGGAGGCGGCCTTCCAGGACTGCATCCGCGAGGCCCGCGCCGAGGGGCGCACCGTCCTGCTGTCGAGCCACATCCTCGCCGAGGTCGAGGCCCTGTGCGACCGGGTCAGCATCATCCGCCAGGGCCGCACGGTCGAGTCGGGCACCCTCGACGAGCTGCGCCACCTGACCCGCACGGCGCTCGACGCCGAGGTCGAGCAGGAGCCGACCGGGTTCGACGCCCTGGCCGGCGTCAGCGGCCTCGACGTCGTCGGCCACCGGGTCCGCTTCGACGTCGACACCGACGCCCTGGGCCCGGCGATCGCCCACCTGAGCGGGCTCGGGATCCGGTCGCTCACCAGTCACCCCCCGACCCTGGAGGAGCTCTTCCTCCGCCACTACGGCGACGAGGTCGACGGCGGGGAGGCGGCGGGGTGAGCGCCCGCTTCGCCGGCACCGGGACGCTGGTGCGGCTCGCCCTCCGGCGGGACCGGGTGCGGCTGGCGATCTGGGTCGGGGTGCTGGTGGCGCTGGTGGCGTGGACGGCGCAGGGGATCCTGGCCGTCTACACCGAGCCCCAGCTGGCCGCCTACGCCCGCACCGCCGAGAGCAACGCCACCATCGTCGCCCTGGCCGGCCCGGCCCGGGGGCTGGCCACCTTCGGCGGGCGGGTGGCGTTCGAGGCCTGGCAGCTGGCGATCGCCTTCGCCCTGCTGGGGCTGCTGACCGTCGTCCGCCACACCCGCCACGAGGAGGAGGCGGGGCGGTCCGAGCTGCTCCGCGCCGCCGTCCTCGGCCGCCACGCCCACAGCGCCGCCGCCCTGATCGTCGCCGGCGGCGCCTCGCTGGTCACCGGGCTGGCCTCGGCCGCCCTGGTCGCGACGCAGGACCTCCCGCTCGCCGGGTCGGTCCTCCTCGGGCTGGGCCTGGGCTCGATCGGCGTCTCCTTCGCCGCCGTCGGCCTCCTCGCCGCCCAGGTCACCGAGCACGGGCGGGCGGCCTCGGGCCTGGCCGTGGCGGTCATGGGGGCGACCTACGTGGCCCGGGCGGTGGGCGACATCGGCAGCGGGGCGCTGTCGTGGCTCTCGCCCTTCGGGTGGGCCCAGGCGACCCGGCCCTACACCGGCGACCGGTGGTGGCCCCTGCTTGTGGCCGTCGGCGTGGCCGGGCTGCTGGTGGCCGCCGCCCTGGCCCTGGAGGCCCGCCGCGACGTCGGCGCCGGGTTGGTGCGGCCCCGCCCCGGTCCGCCGGCGGCCCGCCCCGCCCTCGGCACCCCGATCGGGCTGGCGTGGCGGCTCCAGCGGGCGACGGTGCTGGGCTGGACCGTCGGGGTGACGCTGCTCGCCCTGGCGATGGGCTCGGTGGCCGACAGCGCCGACGACCTGGTCGGCGACAACGAGCAGATCCGCGAGTACCTGGCGTCGGTGCCGGGGGCCTCGCTGGCCGACGTCTTCCTCGCCACCATCCTCACCTACCTGGCCCTGCTGACCGCCGGCTTCGCCGTCCAGGCCGTGCTGCGGGCCCGGGCCGAGGAGACGGCGGGCCGGGGCGAGGCGGTGCTGGCCACGGCCACGTCGCGATCGGCGTGGGCCGGCGGCCACCTGGTCGTGGCCGGCCTCGGGGCGGTGGTCGTGCTCGGCACCTCGGCCGCCGGGCTGGGCCTGGCCTACGGGCTGGCGGTCGGCGATCTCGGTGAGGTGCCCCGGCTGGTGGCCGCGGCCGCCGCCTTCCTCCCCGCCGTGGGGGTGGCCCTCGGGGTCGCCGCCGCCGGGTTCGGGGCGTGGCCCCGGGCGACGGCGGTGGCGTGGGCCGTGGTGGGGATCAGCACCGTCGTCGGGGTCGTCGGCGACGTGCTCCGCCTCCCCGGCTGGGTCCGCGACCTCTCGCCCTTCGCCCACGTGACGGCGGTGCCGGCCGAGCCCGTGACCGCCCTGCCCCTGGTCGTCCTGGGCCTCCTGGCCACCGTCCTGGTGGGTGGCGGGCTGGCCGCCCTGGGCCGCCGCGACATCGGCTGAGAGGGCCCGGTGACGGCGCCGGTGCGCGTCACGGCGCCAGATCCTTTAGCCTGAGCCGTCGCTGCACCACCACGGTGCAGTGGCGCGCCCGCGTTGGGCCGCACACGCAAGGAAAATGATCTTGGCTACAGGCACCGTGAAGTTCTTCAACTCCGAGAAGGGCTACGGCTTCATCTCCCGTGAGGGTGGCGACGACGTGTTCGTCCACTTCTCCAACATCCAGGGCGAGGGCTACAAGAGCCTCGACCAGGGGCAGCAGGTCGAGTTCGACGTGGCCCCGGGGCGGAAGGGCGAGGAGGCCCAGAACGTCCGCGTCATCTGACGCCCACCCCCCGCAGCGACGAGCCGCCGGCCCTCGGGTCGGCGGCTCGTCCGCGTCCGGGCCCCTGCGGGTGGCGGTGGTGTGCCTGGGCAACATCTGCCGGTCGCCGATGGCGGCGGCCGTGCTCCGCCGGGCGGTGGCCGACGCCGGGCTCGACGACGTGGTCGTGATCGACTCGGCCGGCACCGCCGGCTACCACGTCGGCGACCCGGCCGACCCCCGGGCCCGGGCCACGCTCCGCCGCCGGGGCTACGACGACACCCACACGGCCCGCTGCTTCGCGGCGGCGGACTTCGCCACCACCGACCTGGTGCTGGCCATGGACGCGGCCAACGTGGCCGACCTCCGCCGGCTCGCCCCGACCGAGGCCGACGCGGCCAAGGTGGTGCTGCTCCGGGGCACCGGCGAGGTGCCCGACCCCTACTACGACGACACCTTCGACGAGGCCCTCGACCTGATCGAGGCGGCCGTCCCCGCGGTCGTCGCCGAGCTGCGGCGGCGCACGGGGCGATGACCACCGCCGAGCAGGTCGACGCCCGGGTCGAGGAGCTGACCGGCGCCCGGGTCGCCGAGGTGACCCGCATCGGCGGGGGAGACATCGGCGAGGCGTGGCGGGTCGACACCGACGGCGGGCCGCTCTTCGTCAAGACCCACCGCCACCCGCCGCCGACGCTGTTCCCCACCGAGGCGGCGGGGCTGCGGTGGCTGGCCGAGCCGGGAGCCCTGCCCGTCCCCGCCGTCGTCGCCGCCACACGCGACGCCCTGGTGCTCGACTGGGTCGAGCCCGGCCCGCCCGGCGACGGGGCCACCCTCGGCCGGGGCCTGGCCGCCCTGCACCGCGCCGGGGCGAGCGCCTTCGGCGGACCGGCCCGGAAGGCCGACGCCGTGGGCCACATCGGCGCCGTCGCCGTGCCCGACGCCCCGACCGCCGACCGGGTCACCTTCCTCGTCGAGCGCCGCTGGCGACCGCTGGCCTGGAAGGCGCTGACCGAGGAGGTCGTCGACCCCGCCGTCGAGCACCTCGTCGACGCGGCCGCCGCCGTGCTCGACGAGCGGCTCGGCCCCGAGGAGCCCCCGGCCCGGGTCCACGGCGACCTGTGGGCGGGCAACGTGCTGTGGGGGAGCGACGGGCGGCCGTGGCTGGTCGACCCCGCCGCCCACGGCGGCCTGCGCGAGACCGACCTGGCGATGCTCGACCTCTTCGGCGGGCTGACCGACGCCACCCTGGCCGCCTACCAGGAGGCCTTCCCGTTGCCCGAGGGCTGGCGGTCACGCCTCCGCCTCCAACAGGTCACCCCGCTGCTGGTCCACGCCGTCCTCTTCGGCGGTCGCTACGGCGCCCAGGCCACCGACGCCCTCCGCTCGGTGCTGTAGCGGGCAGGCTGGGGGCGTGGACCCGTCGGATCCGGTGCTGGTGGAGGTCGTCCGGGGCGGCTGGGTGGAGAGCGTCCACCGCGGGCGCATGGTGGTGCTCGACGGCTCGGGCCGGGCCACGACCGACCTCGGGGCGGTGGCCGACGCCGTCCTGCTGCGCAGCTGCGCCAAGCCCCTCCAGGCCGTGGCCATGGTCCGGGCCGGGTGGGACCCGCCGACCGACCGGCTGGCCCTCGCCTGCGCCAGCCACGACGGGACCGACGCCCACCTCGCCGTCGTCCGGGCCACGCTGGCCGCCGCCGGGCTCACCGAGGGCGACCTCGGCTGCCCGCCCGGGTACGCCCTCGACCCCGAGGCCGGGGCCTACCAGCGGGTGACCGAGGGGCCCGACCGGATCCACCACGGCTGCTCGGGGAAGCACGCCGCCATGCTCGCCACCTGTCGGCACCGGGGCTGGCCCACCGATGGCTACCTCGACCCCGGGCACCCGCTCCAGCAGGCGATCCGGGCCACCGTCGAGGAGCTGGCCGGCACCACCGCCGCCCACGTCGCCGTCGACGGTTGCGGGGCCCCGGTGGCCGCCCTGCCCCTCAGCGGCCTGGCCCGGGCCGTCGCCACCGTGGCCCGGGGCGGGCCGGGCACCGCCGAGGGCCGCGTGGCCGACGCCATGCGCCGGCACCCCGAGCTGGTCGCCGGCGACCGGCGCTCGGCCACCCGGCTGATGCGCGCCGTCCCCGGGCTGATCGCCAAGGACGGCGCCGAGGGGGTGTACGTCGCCGCCCTCCCCGACGGGCGCGCCGTCGCCGTCAAGGTCGACGACGGCGCGGTGCGGGCCTCGGAGGTCGTGGTCGCCTCGGCCATCGCCCACCTGGTGGGGGAGGACGATCCCGCCGTCGACCTCGACGTGCTGGCCGACGTCGCCCTCCCCGACGTGGAGGGCGGCGGCCGCCCCGTCGGCGAGATCCGCTCGGTCGTCTAGCCGCGCAGCACCCGGTAGCGGAGGTGGTCGGCGCCCTCGCCCGCCGTCGCCTCGACCCGCTCGAGGTCGAGGGGGCCGACACCGTCCCACCAGCGCAGCCCCTCGCCCATGGTGAAGGGGAGGACGTGGAGGGTGAGCTCGTCGACCAGCCCAGCCCGCAGCCCCTGCTGGACCACCGACGCGCCCCCGCCGAGGTCGACGTCCCGGTCGCCGGCGGCCTCCCGGGCCCGGTCCAGCGCCGCGGCCAGCCCGTCGGTGACGAAGGTGTAGCGGGTGCCGTTGGCCAGCCGGACCGCCGGCGCCGGCCGGTGGGTCACGACGAACACGGGCACGCGGAAGGGGGGCTCGCCGGCCCAGAAGCCGACGCCGCCGTCGAACATGGTGCGGCCCATCACGACCGCGCCCGTGCGGTCGAACCAGGCGCCGACGCGCCGCGAGTCGGCGTCCTCGACCCCGCCCTCCAGCCCCTGGCGCGCCCGCCAGCTGGCCAGCCCGGCGATCCACGCGTGCAGGCGCTCCTCGTCCGGGCCGGCCATGCAGCCGTCGAGCGACACCATCAGGTCCACGGTCACGATGCTCATCGGGGGAGACGTCGGAGCCGGGCGCCGCTACTCGACACGGCGGCGGAGGGGGTGGTCGGGCGGGGTCTCGACCAGGACGATGCGGACGCCGTCGGGGTCCGACAGCCAGCACTCGACCAGGCCCCACGGCATCCGCTCGGTCGGGCGGTCGATGGCGACCCCGGCGGCGACCAGACGGGCCTCCTCGGCGGCGACCGAGGCGACCTGGAGCCAGACCACCGCCGACCCCGAGCCCGACGGGCCGGTGGCCGAGGAGGTCGTCAGCTCGACGAAGCCGCCCCCGGCGAAGAGGACCACGCCGGTGACCTCGCCGGCCACGCCGTACTCGCGGGCGACCGTCAGCCCCAGGTCGTCCTCCCAGAACCGGCGGGACGTCGCCAGGTCCCGGCACCGGAAGATCGTCCGCATCGACAGCACGTCCACGGCGCCATCCTGCCGTTCGACCCGACCCCGGTCCGGGATCGTCGGTAGGGTCGGCGCCGCATGCGTCGGTCGTCCCCCGCCCGCCTCGCCGCCCTCGGCGTCGCGCTCGCGGCCCTCGGCGGGGCCGGGTGCGGCATGCCCGACCCGATCACCGAGCAGGGCGAGGCCGTCAGCCGGCTGTGGACCCCGACGGTGGCCGCCGCCGTGGTGGTGGGCGCCGTGGTCTGGGTGCTCGCCCTCTGGTCGGTGGTGCGCTACCGGCGCCGGAACGAGACCCTCCCCAGCCAGGTCGCCGAGCACATCCCGATCGAGATCGTCTACACGGTCGTGCCGATCGTCATCGTGGCCATCCTCTTCGTCGTCGGGGCGGCGACCACGACCGAGGTCGAGGAGAAGGCGGCCGACCCCGACGTCGTCGTCCAGGTCGAGGGCTTCCAGTGGTCGTGGCGGTTCACCTACCTCGACGAGGACGTCATCGTCTCCGGCGACGGCTCGGGCACCGACGGGCCCGAGCTGGTGCTGCCGGCCGACCGGACCACCCGGCTCGAGCTCGTCACCGACGACGTCGCCCACTCGTTCTGGGTGCCCGAGTTCCTCACCAAGCGCGACCTGATCCCCGGGGTCGACAACGAGATCGACGTGACCCCGACCGAGACCGGCACCTACCGCGGGCGCTGCGCCGAGTACTGCGGGCTCGACCACTGGCGGATGTACTTCCAGGTGCGGATCGTCACCCCCGAGGAGTTCGCCACCTGGCTCGAGGAGAACGCCGGGGACGTCGACCCGGCCGCCGAGGACGCCCCCGAGGAGGGGGAGGGGGCCGGATGACCACCGTCGAGGAGGACCCCCGCGACGAGATCGCCCTGACCCCCCCGGAGGAGGAGCCCGACCGGCCGCCCTCGTCGGTGCGCGGCCGCGGGCTGCTCGGCCTGCTGACGAGCACCGACCACAAGGTCATCGGGCTGATGTACATCGTCACCGCCCTGCTCTTCTTCCTGCTGGGCGGGGCGCTGGCCACCGTGGTCCGGGTCGAGCTCTACTCCCCGGGCACCCAGGTGGTGGAGCCCGGGGCCTACAACCAGGTCTTCACCATGCACGGCAGCGTGATGATCTACCTGTTCATCACGCCGGTGGCGTTCGGGCTGGCCAACTACCTGGTGCCCCTCCAGATCGGGGCCAAGGAGATGGCCTTCCCCCGGCTCAACGCCCTCGGGTACTGGCTGTTCCTCTTCGGCGGGCTGACGATGGTCGCCGGCTTCCTCACCGCCGACGGGCCCGCCGCCTTCGGGTGGACGGCCTACGCCCCGCTGTCGGAGGCGATCCGCAGCCCCGCCATCGGCCACGACCTGTGGCTGCTGGCCATCGTGCTCACCGGCACCGGCACGGTCACCGCCGCCGTCAACGTGGTGGCGACCGTCCTGGCCATGCGGGCCCCGGGCATGTCGATGTTCCGGATGCCGATCTTCACGTGGAACATGCTGGTCACCAGCGTCCTGGCCCTGATCGCCTTCCCGGTGCTCACATCGGCGGCGGTGATGATGCTGGCCGACCGCAACCTCGACGCCCAGATCTTCAACCCCGAGGGCGGCGGCCACCCGGTGCTGTGGCAGCACCTCTTCTGGTTCTTCGGCCACCCCGAGGTGTACATCGTCGCCCTGCCGTTCTTCGGCATCGTCACCGAGGTCCTGGCCGTGTTCTCGTCCCGCCCGGTCTTCGGCTACCGGGGCCTGGTGCTGGCCACCTTCGCCATCGCCTCGCTCTCGGTCGGCGTGTGGGGCCACCACATGTTCACCACCGGCGACGCCGCCACCGGCTACTTCTCGGGCCTCTCGCTGCTGATCGCGGTGCCGACCGGGGTGAAGTTCTTCAACTGGATCGGGACGATGTGGGGAGGGCGGTTGCGGTTCCCCACCCCGATGCTGTTCACCATCGGGTTCCTGCTGCTGTTCGTCATGGGCGGCGTCACCGGCGTGCTGCTCGCCCTGCCGGCGCTCGACTTCCAGCTCCACGACTCGTACTTCGTCGTCGCCCACTTCCACTACGTGATGTTCGGCGGGTCGGCCTTCGCCCTCTACGCCGGCATCTACTACTGGTTCCCCAAGGCGACCGGGCGGCTGCTCCACGAGGGGTGGGGCCGGGTGCACTTCGTGATGACGTTCGTCGGCTTCAACGTCACCTTCCTGGTCCAGCACTGGCTGGGCGCCATGGGCATGCCCCGCCGGGTCGCCGACTACCTCCCCGAGGACGGCTTCACCCTCCTCAACCGGGTGTCGACGGTGGGGGCGATCATCATGGCCGCCTCGGTCTTCCCGCTGGCGTGGAACATCTGGCGCAGCCTCCGGCGGGGCGAGCCGGCGGGCGACGACCCGTGGCACGGCCACACCCTGGAGTGGGCCACCACCTCGCCCCCGCCGCCCCACAACTTCGACCACCTCCCCCCGATCCGCTCGAACCGCCCCGTCTGGGACGAGCGCCACCCCGAGCACCGGGAGGTGGCGCACCGATGAGTCGGGAGGAGGACGCAGCCGAGGACCTGGTCGAGCCGAACGTCGCCGAGGAGGAGTCCGAGCGCGACGACGCCGGCCGGTCCGAGGCCGCCGCCCACGCCGGCTGGACCCTCCAGGCCAAGCTCTTCGGCGGGGTCGGCGGCTTCATCGTCGCCATTGCCCTCCTCTACTGGTTCGTCTCCTACGAGCACGCCGGGTCGACGCTGCTGGCGCTGGCCGCCGTGCTGGCCCTGATGACGGCGGCCTACGTGGCCTGGCCCCGCAAGGGCCGCGAGCCGCACGGCGACGACCACCAGCCCGAGCCCGGCCACGACCCCCACGACGGCGTCTGGTTCCCCCAGGCCAGCATCTGGCCCTTCGCCATCGCCGCGGGCATGGCCCTGATCGCCAACGGCCTGCTCCTCGGCCGCTGGCTGGTCATCCCCGCCGGCGTCTTCCTCGCCTGGTCGATCGCCGGCCTCATCCGCCAGGGCCGCCACCGCATCTGACCGGGGTGCGTCCGGGGCGGGGTGGCGGGGTAGGGGATCGGCCATGCCCAACGGGAACGACGAGACCACCGAGGACCTGATCGAGGGGACGAAGGAGGCCAAGCAGGCCGCCGAGGAGGCCGTGTCCGAGAGCGAGACCGAGGCCGAGGAGCTCCAGGAGGACCTCGACCGGCGCGCCGAGGACGAGGCCTCCTCCGGCCCCGGCTGACCCGACCTCTACGATGCGGCGCATGCCAGCGCCGGGAGGGACGACACCGGCGACGCGCCCGGCGCGGTGAGCGACCGGTGGCCCGCCCCCGCCGACGTCCTGCGGCGCTGGGCGGTGCTGGTGCCGGTGGCCGCCCTGCTGGTGCTGGCCTGGCAGCGGCGCTGGGTGGCCGACGACGCCTTCATCAACTTCCGGGTCCTCGACCAGCTGGGGGCGGGGAACGGGCCGGTCTACAACCGGGGTGACCGGGTCGAGGTGGCGACCAGCCCGCTGTGGCTGGCGGTCGTCGGCCTCGCCCACCTGGTGACCCGGGTGCCGCTGGAGTGGCTGTCGGTCGTGATCTCGATGGCGATGGCGGCCGCCGCCCTCGTCGTGGCCACGGTCGGGGCCCGGCGGCTGCTGGCCGGCGAGGACGACGACGAGGGGACCTGGTGGGTCCCGCTGGGGGCCGTCGTGTTCGTCGCCGTCCCGGCGGCGTGGGACTGGACGACGGGCGGCCTGGAGAACGGGTTGAGCTGGCTCTGGCTGGCCTCCTCGTTCACGGCGGTCACCACCGCGGTGCGCGACCCGCGCCGGGCGACGCTGGTGCGGGGGCTGGTGGTGGTCGGGCTCGGCGTCCTGGTCCGCCCCGACTTCGGTCCCTACTCGTTGGTGTGGGGGGCGGTGCTGCTGTACCTGGGCTGGCGCCGTCTCGGGGTCCGCCCCACCGCCCTGGCCCTCGCCGCCGGGCTGGCGCTGCCGGTGGGCGGCCAGCTGTTCCGGATGGGCTACTACGGCCAGCTGCTGCCCAACACGGTGTACGCCAAGGAGGGCGGCCGGAGCTGGTGGGGCCAGGGGTGGCGCTACCTGGTCGACTTCGCCGGCACCTACGGGCTGGTCGTCCCGCTGGTCGTGGTCGGGGTGATCGTGGTGGTGGCCGCCGGTGAGCGCCGGCGGGACCTCGGCTGGCGGCTGGTCGTAGGCGCGACGGTCGTCGCCGCCCTGGCCCACGCCGTCCTGGTGGTGAAGGCCGGTGGCGACTACATGCACGCCCGGCTGCTGCTCGCCCCCTGGTTCGCCCTCCTGCTCCCGGCCGCCGCCGTCCCCTGGCGGCCCGCGGGACGTCGTGCCGGCGCGGTGCTCGGCGCCGGGCTGGCCCTCGTCGCCCTGTGGGCCGGGGTGGCGGGGACGACGTTGCGGGTCGGGCCGCCGATCTTCGAGGACCGGGTCTTCGACGCCCGCGCCTTCGAGATCGGCCGGGGCACCCACGCCCACCCCATCACCGTCGAGGACCACCTGGCCTACCTCACCGTCTCGCCCGAGGAGCGGCGCCGGCGGGCCTCGGTGCCCGGCTGGCACCCGGTCGGGGCCTTCGACGAGCAGGCCCTGCCGGTGGCGCCGGGCCTCGACCCCGACCGCTCCTACTACCCGGTCACGGCGGCCGGCGCCGCCGCCTACGGCGTGCCGACCGACGTCTACGTCATCGACCTGCTGGGCCTGGCCGACCGGCTGGCCGCCCGCGTCGAGCTGCCCCGCCGCCGGGTGCCCGGGCACGAGAAGTGGCTGCGGGGCGCCTGGCACGCGGCCCGCTGGGTCGACCCCGACACCCCGGTCGACCCGGGCCTCAACCTGATCGCCCCCGTGCTGCTGGTCGACGGCGACACCCAGACCCCGCTGGAGGACGCGCCCTTCCGCGCCGAGCGGGAGGCGGCCCGACGAGCCCTGGCCTGCGGCGAGCTGCCCGCCCTGGTGGCCTCGTCGACCGAGCCGCTCACGGTCGGCCGCGTCGTCGCCAACCTCGGCGACGCCCTCACCCTCGAGCGGTACCGCTTCCCCGAGGACCCGATCGAGGCCGAGCGCGAGCTCTGCTAGCTAGTCGACCGCGGTGGTGGAGCGGGAGGCGGCGAGCTTGGCCTCCTTGCGGCGACCGGGCCACTCCCACACCCGCAGCAGCTCCCAGCGGATGCGGGGCCGCTCGGGCGGGGCCATGCCCGCCTCCTCGTCGCGCAGCTGGAGCTCGCGGCAGAGCCGGTAGGTGACGACGGCGACGATCGGCGGCACGACCAGGGCGGCGATGCGGAACGACACCAGCACCCCGTTGACCGACGTGCCGAAGGTGACGGCGATGACGTCGGTCGAGGCCGACAGGCTGAGCACCAGGTAGAAGGCGAGCGTGGCCGTGCCCATGCACGTCCGCACCGGGCGGTTGCGGGGCCGGTCGAGCAGGTGGTGCTCGACGGTGTCGGAGGTGAACTTGGCTTCCAGGAACGGCCACAGGTACAGCAGCATGAAGGTGATGCCGGCCAGCAGCACCGCCGGGAAGAAGGGGTTGGGGATCGTGTAGCCGAAGGCCCGGGTCTCCCACGGCGGGAAGATCCGGAGGGCGCCGTCGAGCCAGGCCATGTACCAGTCGGGCTGCGACGCGGCCGAGACGTTGGCCGGCTCGAACGGGCCGTAGAGCCAGATCGGGTTGATCTGGGCCAACCCGCCGAGGGCGGCGAGCACCGCCGCCGTGAGCAGCAGCAGGCCGATCGACTTGAAGGCGAAGCGGGGCCACACCGGCTCGCCGACCACGTTGCGCTCGGTCCGGCCCCGGCCGCCGAACTGGGTGTGCTTGTGCCGCACCACCAGGCCGAGGTGGGCGGTCAGCAGGACGATGATGAGCGCCGGCAGCAGCAGGATGTGGATGACGTAGAGCCGGTTGATGATGTCGGGCCCGGGGAACTCGCCGCCGAAGAGGAGCGACGCCAGCCAGGTGCCGACCACCGGGATCGACAGCGTGATCGAGTGGGCGATGCGCAGGCCCGTGCCCGAGAGCTGGTCGTCGAGCAGCGAGTAGCCGGCGAAGCCGTTGAAGATCGACAGGATCAGCAGGGTGATGCCGATCATCCAGTTGAGCTCGCGGGGGCGGCGGAAGGCGCCGGTGAAGAACACCCGCATCAGGTGGACGACCATGGCGGCGAGGAAGAGCAGGGCGGCCCAGTGGTGGATCTGGCGCATCACCAGCCCGGCCCGCACGTCGAAGCTGAGGTCGAGGGCCGAGGCGTAGGCCTGCGTCATCTCGACGCCCCGGAGCGGCTCGTAGCTCCCCTGGTACACGACCTCGTTGACGCTCGGGTCGAAGAAGAACGTGAGGTAGACGCCGGTGAGGATCAGGACGACGAAGCTGTAGAGGGCGATCTCGCCGATCAGGAACGACCAGTGGTCGGGGAAGACCTTGCCCAGCGCGGTGCGGGCCAGCTTGGCCGACCCCAGCCGGGTGTCCATCCAGCGGGCGACCCGGCGGGTGACGAGGCGGTCGCGCGCCATCAGCCGGCCCTCACTTGTCCCGGTCCCAGAAGCCGGCCCCGGGCGGGGCGTTGAAGTCGCCCCGGGCCACGACGTAGCCCTCGTCGTCGACCCCGATCGGGAGCTGCGGGAGCGGGCGGGTGGCCGGGCCGAACACCGGCTTGGCCCCGTCCAGCACGTCGAAGGTCGACTGGTGGCACGGGCACAGCAGCAGGTGGTTGTCGGCCTGGTAGAGCCCGACCGGGCAGCCCACGTGGGTGCACAGCTTGGAGTAGGCGACCAGCCCGTCGACGATGCCGTCCTCCATGTCCCGCTGGGGGCGGGGCGTCCCGCTCGGCCGGATCAGCAGCGTGGGGCTGTCGGCCTGGAGGGCGGGGCGGGGCGGCTCCTCGGGGTCCTCGGGGTTCGGCTCGACCTCGGGGAAGACGGTGAGGACGCCGTTGACGTTGATGTCCTCGGCCCGCACCCGCTCGTTGTCGGCGGTGACGAGGTAGACGCCCCGACGGAACGGCGTGTCCTTGAGGCCCTTGCCCGGCCGGGGGCCGAGCGACCGGAGCGGGAACAGCAGCGCCGCGCCCAGGGCGGCGACGGCCAGCCCGGCGCTGCGGACCAGCAGCTTGCGGCGGGTGAGGATGACCTCGCCCTGCTCGAACTCCTGGCGGAAGCGGTCGACCTCCTCCTCGGTCGATGCGATCGGGTGGCGGGCCTCGACCACCGGGTCGTGGGGCATGAAGCGCCGCGACCAGAGGACGAACCCGAGGCCCAGCCCGCCGAGGGCCAGGGCGAGGAACAGCCCCTCGAGCTGGGGCTGGCCGCCCTGCCAGTAGACGACGGCGAGGCCGATGGCTCCGGCCGTGCTGACGAGGAAGCCGCTGGCCACCGCCACCTCGGCCCGGCGGGCGGCGGCGGCCTCCTCGGCGGCGGTGGCGGCGGCCTCGTCGCAGCCGAGGCACCCCCGCTCGTCGTCGCTGCTCACGGCGTGTCCTCCTCGTCGTGGCGGGTCGCGGCCCCGGCCAGCCGGGCGTTGCCCCCGGCGTCGACCCCGGCGGTGCCCGGGTCCTCGTCGTCACCCGGCGGCTCGGGGTCGACCCAGGCGGCGTCGCGCCGGCGGTGGCCCATCCAGAAGGCGGCCACGAGGAGGAAGCCGAGGCCCCCGACCCAGATCATGAAGCCCTCGGGGATGGGGCCGAGCCGGCCCAGGGCGAGGCCGCCCCGGTCGTCGGGCTGGTCGAGGTACTCGACGTAGGCGACGAGGTCGTCGAGGTCCTCGTCGCCGATGAGCTCGGGGCCGAAGCGAGGCATCGGGTCGGGGCCCGAGCGCACGGCGGCGGCGATCTGGGCGGCGTCGGCCGGGCCCAGCGGGGGCGCGGCCTGGCCGTAGCTGAGGGCGCCGCCGGCGCCGGTGGCCGAGTGGCACGACTGGCAGTTCTCGCGGAACAGCGAGCCGCCCCGGGCGACGTCGCCGGTGGCGGCGTCGACCTCGGGCACCTCGGGTCCCTCGGTGATCGTGTCGATGTAGGCGAGGAGGGCCTCGATCTCGGCCGGCGAGTAGGCCGGCTCCTTGCGCTGGGGCAGGTCGTCGGGGTTGCCGATCGGCATCCGCCCGGTGGTCAGCTGGTAGTAGGCGCCGGCCGGGCCGGCATCCTCGAGCGACGGGCCCCGGAGGGCGCCGTTCGGGGCCCGCTGGCCCTCGCCGTCGCGCCCGTGGCAGCTGATGCAGCTGGTCTCGTAGAGGACCCGGCCCTCGGCCACCAGCTCCTCGTCGGTCGGGTCGGCCTGGTGGGCGACCCCGCCCGACGTCTCGCCGGCGGCGACACCGGCGCCGAGGGCCACGCCGCCCGCGACCGCCACCGCCAGGGCGGGACCGAGCCAGCGCCGGGGGAGGGCACGCACCTCAGCGCACCAGGTAGATGGTGGCGAACATGACGACCCACACGACGTCGACGAAGTGCCAGTAGTAGGCGCACACGGCGACGGGGGGTCCGGGCGGGGCCTGGCTGCGCCCCGCGACGAGGCCGATGACGCCGAGCATGAACAGGATCCCGCCCAGGACGTGGAGGCCGTGGAAGCCGGTCATCAGGTAGAAGGTCGAGCCGTAGGCGTGGCTGGAGATGCTGAACTCCAGCTCGGCGTACTCGAGCACCTGGTTGGCCAGGAAGATGGCGCCGAGGGTGGCGGTGACCCCGAGCCAGCGGACCAGGCCGCGCCGGTCGGCCCGCTCGGCGGCCAGCACGGCCAGGTGCATCGTGACGCTCGAGGCGACCAGCACGGCCGTGGCGGCGGCGGTGCGGCCCACGGCGAGGTGGACGTCGTCGGGCGGCCAGACCGCGTTCTCGGCCCGCAGGGTGAAGTAGGCGCCGAACAACCCGGCGAAGAACATCAGCTCCGAGCTGAGCCAGACGACCACCCCGACGCCGAGGATCGAGGGCCGTCCCGGCACCGACCGGTCCCGCCCGGTCGGGGGGTTGCCACCGGCTCCCGCCGCGGCGGGGGCCGGGCCGGCTGCGGTGTCGACACCGGGCACGGGGTCCTTCCTATCGCATCACCCCACCCCCACGTCGGCTCGGACGCCCCCACGCCCCGGTACCGTCGGTCGGATGGTCGCCCTCGCCGCCCCCTCGGCGACGACGCTCCTGCGCCCGGCGCCCGACCCGGCCTTCCTCCTGCTGCTCGTCCTGCTCGTCGCCGGGCACGTCGGGCTGGTGCGCCGGCGGCGGGCGGCCCACCCGGACCGGACCTGGCCGGCCGGCCGGTCGTGGGCCTTCGGGCTCGGCGTGGCCACGCTGGCGATCGCCACCCAGTCGGGACTGGCCCGCTACGACACCGCCCTGTTCAGCCTGCACATGGTCCAGCACCTGCTGCTGGGGATGGTGGCGCCGCTGCTCCTCGCCCTCGGCGCCCCGGTCACGCTGCTCCTCCAGGGGGCGCCGCGGGGGGTGCAGGTCGGGCTGCTGCGGATCCTCGACCACCCGGTGGCGCGGGCGCTCACCCACCCGATCGTCGCCTGGTCGCTGTTCAGCCTCAGCCTCTTCGCCCTCTACTTCACGCCGCTGCTCGACCTGTCGCTGCGCCACGACCTCGTCCACGTCGCCGTCCACCTCCACTTCGTGGCCGCCGGCTTCCTGTTCTGCTGGTCGGTCCTCGGGGTCGACCCCGGGCGGCGGCGCACCGGCCCCGCCGCCCGCCTCCTCGCCGTCGCCCTCACCATCCCGCTCCACGCCCTCCTCGGCCTGGCCATCCAGTCCGGCGCCGACGACCCGCTCGGCGCCGAGGAGTACGGACGTGTCGTCCGCACCTGGGGCGGCTCGCTGGCCGCCGACCAGCGGACCGCGGCCGGCGTGCTGTGGGGGCTGGGCGAGCTGTGGGGCGTGATCCTGGTGATCGTCGTGGCCGTCGGGTGGATGCAGGCCGAGGAGCGCCGCCAGGCCCGCGAGGACGCCCGCCTCGACCGTCAGCGCGGGGGCAGCACGGCGGCGAGCGCCTCGTCGGCGTCGGTGGGGACGAGCGACCCGGGGACGACCAGCCGCCGGTAGAGGAGGGCGCCGGCGAGGGCCCGGGCCACGGCGTGGGGGTCGCGGTCGTCGCCGCGGGCGGCCAGCTCGACCGCCACCGCCGCCGCCAGCCCGTCGAGCCGACCGGCGAACCCGGGCCGGAGGGCGGCGGCCAGGTCCGGCTCGCGCATGGCCGCGTCGACCAGGGCGGGGAGGAGCGGGCTGCTCCAGCCCTCGATGAGGTGGAGGAGGATCTCGCGCACCGGGGGCGGCCCGCCGTCGGCGGCCCGGGGCTGGACGACGAGGTGGGCGAAGGCGTCGACCACCAGCGCCGTCCGCTCGCCGTAGAGCCGGTAGACGCTCGCCTTGCCCGCCCCGGCCCGGCGGGCCACGCCCTCGACGGTGAAGCCGCCCCACCCGACGGCGACCAGCTCCTCGAGGGCGGCGACCCGCAGGCGCGCCCGGGTCCGCTCGATGCGCGGGTCCTCACGCGGGGGTTGACCACCATCTCTGGAACGCATACGTTTCAGAAGTCTACCGACCCAGGAGGTCCGCTCCCGTGACCGTCACCGTCCGCTACATCGTCGACGACGCCGGCGCCGGGCGCGACTTCTACCGCGACGCCCTCGGCTTCACGGTCGACCTCGACGCCGCCCCCGGCTTCGTCATGATCAGCCGGGGCGAGCTCCGGCTGCTGCTCAACACGCCCGGGGCCGGCGGCGCCGGCCAGCCCTCCGACGCCGGCGACCCGCCGGCCCCCGGTGGCTGGAACCGCATCCAGATCGCGGTCGACGACGTGGCCGCCGCCGTCGACCGCCTCGTCGCCGCCGGCGCCCGCCTCCGCACCAGCCCGGTCCAGGGCAACGGCGGCACCCAGGCCGTCGTCGAGGACCCCGCCGGCAAACCCATCGAGCTCATCTCCACCCCCTGACCCCCGCCCCCCTCTCCGAACTCGGCGGGATCCGTGACACCCCGCTGTCACGGATCCCGCCGAGTTCGGGACTGGTCCACCGCTAGGGTCGGTGGGCATGGCCGTGCAGTGGACCGGTCTGGGGCCCGAGCTGCTGGTGCGGCTCGACCGGGGTGGCGGCGAGCCGCTGGGAGCCCAGCTCCAGCGCGAGCTGCGCGACGCCATCCGGGCCGGGCGGCTGGCCGCCGACGAGCGGCTGCCGTCCTCGCGGGCCCTGGCCGCGGAGCTCGGCGTGTCCCGCGGCCTGGTGGTCGACGCCTACGCCCAGCTGGAGGCCGAGGGCTACCTGGTGACCCGGGTCGGCTCGGGCACGCGGGTGGCCACCGACGTGGCCGAGGAGCCCGCCCCCCGGCCCGAGCCCGCCCCGGCCCCCCGGCTCGACGTCGACTTCGCCTACGGCATCCCCGACCTGGCCGCCTTCCCGATGCGGGACTGGCTGTGGGCGCTCGCCGAGGCCGGTCGGACCACGTCGATCGCCGGGCTCGGGGACGAGGTCGAGGGCGGGTCGCCCGAGCTGCGCCGGGTGCTGGCGTCGTACCTCGGGCGGGTGCGGGGCAGCTGCGCCCAACCGGCCGACGTCGTCGTCACCGCCGGGTTCCGGCAGGGGCTCAACGTCGTGCTCCGGGCCCTGGCCGGCGCCGGCACCACCCACGTGGCCCTGGAGGACCCGGGGCCCATCGAGAGCGCGGCCATCGTCGAGCGCTGCGGGCAGGTGGCGGTGCCGGTGCCCGTCGACGAGCGGGGCCTCGACGTCGCCGCCCTGAGCGCCACCCGGGCTCGCGCCGTCGTGCTCACCCCGGCCCACCAGTGCCCGACCGGCGTGGTCCTCGCCCCCGAGCGGCGCCACGCCCTGGTCGCCTGGGCCGAGCGGGTCGACGGGGTGATCCTCGAGGACGACTACGACGCCGAGTTCCGCTACGACCGCCAGCCCGTCGGCTCGCTCCAGGGGCTGGCCCCGGACCGGGTCGTCGCCATGGGCTCGGTGAGCAAGACGCTCGCCCCGGCGCTGCGGATGGGGTGGATGGTGGTGCCGCCCCCGCTGCTCGCCGCCGTGCTGGCCGAGAAGCAGCTGGCCGGCCGGGGCGCCCCCGGGCTCGACCAGGTGGCGCTGGCCCGGCTGGTCGAGTCGGGTCGCTTCGACAAGCACCTGCGGAAGATGCGCGCCGTCTACGACCGGCGGCGGACCGCCCTGGTCGAGGCGCTGGCCGAGCACGCCCCCGGGGTGGCGTTGGGCGGGCTGGCCGCCGGCTGCCACGCCGTCGTGCCCCTCCCGGCCGGCGTGGACGAGGTCGACGTGGTGGCCGAGGCCCGGACCCGGGGCGTGGGCGTGTACGCCCTGTCCCGCTACCGCATCGTCCCCACCCCGACCGCACCGCCGGCCCTCGTGCTCGGCTTCGGCGGGCTCGACGAGCGGGCCATCCGGCGGGGCATCGCCGCCATCGGGGACCTGGTCCGCCCCTGACGAAGTGGTCCACTGGATCACTCCCGCATTGGCCCTTACCGGTGGACCGGTCCGGTCGTACCGTCACCTCCATGAACACCACGCCCGCCCCCACCCCCACCCCCACCGAGGT
>DASTYI010000171.1:0-26732 GCA_035765045.1 Iamia sp.
CGAGGTCGACGACCTCGCCCAGGCCATCGCCGCCGACGGCCCCGCCGCCCACGAGCGGCGCCTGCGCCGGCTGGCCGCCGCCGTGGCCGCCCTCGTCCGGCCCACCCCCCGCACCGACGTCGCCCTCCAGGTCATGCTCGACCGGGGCGCCGCCCCCGCCATTCGCAGCCGGGCCTTCTCCCTGGTCAGCGCGGCTCTGGTGGCCGAGCTGCCGTCGGCCGCCGCCCCCGCCCGCGACCGCGCCGCCTGACCGCCGTCCCGCTCGGATCGGGACGCAGGTCTGGACGGCGGGGGTCCGGGTGGGCGAGTGTCACGCCGTGCCGTTGCAGACCGCCTACCGAGCGCTGTCCGACGCCACCCGCCGGGAGATCCTCTGGCTGGTGCGCGACACCCCCCGGACGCTCCGGGAGCTCGCCCTCGCCCTCGACCTGTCGACCGGCCCGGTCGCCCGCCACCTCGGGCTGCTGGTCGCCGCTGGGCTGGTGCGGCGGGATGGCGACGTCTACACGCTCAAGACCTCGGTGCTCGCCGACGTCGTCCACGAGCTGGCCGAGCTGGCCGCCCTCGGCCCCGACGCCTCCCGGCCCGACCTCGTCGAGCCGAGGACCTAGCCCCAGGTGCCGTAGTTGGGGGCGTTGGCGGTGATCTGGACGTCGTGCGGGTGGCTCTCGCGCAGCCCGGCGCCGGTGATGCGGACGAACCGGCTGTTGTCCCGCAGGTCGGCCACCGTGGCGGTGCCGCAGTAGCCCATCGCCGCCCGCAGCCCGCCCACGATCTGGTGGACGACGTTGGCCAGCGGACCCTTGTAGGCGACCCGCCCCTCGATGCCCTCGGGCACCAGCTTCTCGGCCTCGGTGATGTCGCCCTGGAAGTAGCGGTCCTTGCTGAACGACCGGGCCTTCATGGCGCCCATCGACCCCATGCCCCGGTACTCCTTGAACCGCTCGCCCTGGTGGAAGACCACGTCGCCGGGCGACTCGTCCACGCCGGCCAGCATCGAGCCGAGCATCACCACGTCGGCCCCGGCGGCGATGGCCTTGGCCACGTCGCCCGAGGACTGCACGCCGCCGTCGGCGATGACGGTGGCGCCCCGGCGGGCGGCGGCCACGGCGCAGTCGTAGATGGCGGTGATCTGGGGGACGCCGACACCGGCGACGACCCGGGTGGTGCAGATCGACCCGGGGCCGATCCCGGCCTTGACGGCGTCGGCGCCGGCGTCCAGGAGCGCCTCGGTGGCGGCCCCGGTGGCGACGTTTCCGGCGATGACGTCGACGTGGTCGCCGTGGCGGTCCTTGATCAGCTTGACCACGTCGAGCACGCCGAGCGAGTGGCCGTGGGCGGTGTCGACCACCAGCACGTCGACCCCGGCCTGGACCAGCTCGTCGGCCCGCTCGAGGGCGTCGCCCCCGGTGCCGACGGCCGCCGCGCAGCGCAGCCGGCCCCGCTCGTCGTGGGTCGAGTGCGGGTACTGCGACCGCTTCTTGATGTCCTTCACCGTGATCAGGCCGCGGAGGTAGCCCTCGTCGTCGACCACCGGGAGCTTCTCGATGCGGTTCTGCCAGAGCAGCTCCTTGGCCTGCTCGAGCGTCGTCCCCTGCGGCGCGGTGATCAGCGGCATCCGCCGCATGACCTCGGAGATGGGCTGGCCGGTGTCGTGCACCATCGTGTCCTCGGCGAAGCGGAGGTCGCGGTTGGTGAGCAGCCCGACCAGCTTCCCGTCGCCGTCGGTGATGGGCACGCCCGAGATCCGGTAGTGGGCCATCAGGTCGAGGGCGGCGGAGACGGGGGCGTCGGGGCCGAGGGTGACGGGGTCGACGATCATCCCCGACTGCGAGCGCTTGACCTTGTCGACCTCGGCCACCTGGTCGGGGATCGACAGGTTGCGGTGGATCACGCCGAGCCCGCCGAGCCGGGCCAGGGCGATGGCCAGGCGGGCCTCGGTGACGGTGTCCATCGCCGCCGACACGATGGGGATGGCCAGCTCGACCCGGGGGGTGAGGCGGGTCCGGGTCGACACGTCGGCGGGGAGCACGGCCGAGGCGTCGGGGACGAGCAGGACGTCGTCGAACGTCAGCCCCTCCTTGGCGAACTTGTCGGGGAACCCGTCCCCGAAGCCGGTGGGCCGCCCGCCGAGCGGGCCCCCCTCGTCGGTGTGGCCGTCGCTCATCGGCGCTCCTCGGTCTGGTGGACGAGATCGACCTGCGGCCGGGCCACCGGGCGCCGACGAGACCCGTCGGCTCCGCCGCCGGGGAGACGACTGTGCTGCCGGGCTCGCTCGCTGCGCTCGCTCACTCCCATCGCTCGATCCTACTGACGAGGCCTGGGGATGCCGAACCTCCCAGAGGTGGGTTTGCCCGATGTGCGTCCGGGGCACGAAGCGGCGGCCCCGGATCGCTGGCCTCCGGGACCGATGGACGGCCGGCCGATCCTGTTGTTCGATGGGGAGGTGCCGTCCGTGCCCGCAGTCGTGACCGACGACCTCCTCGAGCACCGCCGTCGTCTCGGCATCGACAAGAGCGACGAGCGGTGGGCCGGAGTGTGGCGCATCGTGAACCCGCCGAAGAACTGGCACGGCGAGCTCCAATCGGAGCTGTACGAGGCGCTGCTGCCACGAGCCCGGGCCCTCGGACTCCGTCGACGCATGGAGGGCGGGGTCTTCGGCGCCGAGGATGACTGGCGCGTTCCCGATCTGGTCTACGCCAGGCCCGGCACCGACTACGGCGATGCCGGGCTCGCCCGGGCCGAGCTGGTCGTGGAGATCCGCTCGCCGGGCGATGACGCCTACAGGAAGCTGCCGTTCTACGCCGAGCGGGTGCGCGAGGTGCTGATCCTCCACCGGGACCGGACGCCCGAGCTGTACCGGGGGATGGAGCAGGTCCCGCCCGCCGCGGACGGCTCGGTCCGCTCCGAGGCCCTCGGCGTGACCTTCACGCCCGTCTCCACCGATGCCGGTCCGAAGCTCCGCATCACCTGGGACGGCGGCACGGCCGAGGTCTGATCGGCGTAGGTTCCCGGCGATGAGCGACACGCCCTGGACCGACCCGGCGGCCGAGCTGCGGGCCGACGGTCCAGCGGTGCTGGAGTGGGCGGCCCGGTACCTCGACGGGGTGGGCGAGCGGCCGGTCCTGAGCCCGGTCGAGCCGGGCTGGGTGCGGTCGCAGCTGCCCGCGCACCCGCCGGCCGAGGCCGAGGCCTGGGCGCAGATCCTGGCCGACCTCGACCGGGTCGTCGTCCCGGGCACGGCCCACTGGCAGTCGCCGGGTTGGTACGCCTACTTCCAGTCGAACTCGTCGGCTCCGGCGGTGCTGGCCGAGGCCCTGATCACCACCTTCGGCATCCAGGGGATGCTGTGGCACACCGGCCCGGCCTGCACCGAGGTCGAGACGCTGGTCCTCGACTGGCTGGCCGAGCTGCTCGACCTGCCCGCTGCCTTCCGCTCCGACGGCCCCGGCGGCGGCGTGATCCAGGACTCGGCCTCGTCGTCGACCCTCGTCGCCGTGCTGGCCGCCCGCGACCGGGCCCGCCGGGCCGGGGCCCGCCTCGACGACCTCGTCGCCTACACGTCGATCGACGCCCACTCGTCGGTCGAGAAGGGCCTGCGGGTCGCCGGGCTCCTGTCCGAGCAGCTCCGGGCCGTGCCCGTCGACGGCCAGCGGGCGCTGCGCCCCGTCGCCCTGGCCTCGATGGTCGAGGAGGACCTGGCCGCCGGGCGCGTCCCCTTCCTCGCCGTGGCCACGGTCGGCACCACGTCGACCCACGGGATGGACCCGCTCGGCGCCGTCGGCGAGCTGGCCCGGGCCCACGGGATGTGGTTCCACGTCGACGCCGCCCACGCCGGCGCCGCCGCCCTGGTCCCCGAGCTGCGCTGGATCCACGACGGGCTGGAGCACGCCGACTCCTACGTGATGGACCCGCACAAGTGGCTGTTCACGGCGATGGACTGCTCCGCCCTCTTCGTGCGGGACGCCGGCCCCCTGGTCGACGCCCTCTCGATCACGCCCGAGTACCTCCGCAACACGGCGTCGGGATCGGGGGAGGTCGTCGACTACCGCGACTGGCAGGTCCCCCTCGGCCGGCGCTTCCGGGCCCTCAAGCTGTGGGCGGTGATCCGCCGCTTCGGGGCCGACGGGCTGCGCCGGGCGGTGGCCGGTCACGTCGCCCTGGCCCAGGACCTCGCCGCCCGGCTGGAGGCCGATCCCCGCTTCGTGCTCCCGCTGCCCACCCCGCTCAACCTCGTCTGCCTGGCCCACGTCGCCGGCGACGAGGCCACCGAGGCGCTGCTGGCCGCCCTCAACGCCACCGGCCGGGTCGCGCTCTCGCACACCCGGATCGACGGCCGCCACCTGATCCGCATCTCGGTGGGCCAGACCCGCACCACGGCGGCGGCCGTCGACGAGCTGTGGTCGCTCATCGACGAGCACGCCCCGGCGCCGTGACCGAGGGCGAGCCGCTCGCCGGCGGCATCGGCAACGCCGGGGCCGTCGTCCGGATCGGCGATGCCGTGCTGCGCCCCGCCGGACCGCACCACCGCGCCATCCACGCCCTGCTCGCCCACGTCCGCGCCGCCGGGTTCACCGGCACCCCCGAGGTGCTGGGGCTGGAGCCCGACGGCCGCGAGCGGCTGCGCTTCATCCCCGGCGCCGTCGCCATCCCGCCCTTCCCGGCGTGGGCCGACGACGAGGGCCTGCTGGTGAGCGCGGCCGGCCTGCTCCGAAGCTTCCACGACGCCCAGGCCGGCTTCGTCGCCCCACCCGGTGCCACGTGGGACGGGGAGATGGCCGACCCCACGCCCGGGCCCGACCCGGTGATCTGCCACACCGACCCCTGCCTGGAGAACCTGGTGGTGCGCGACGGCGTGGCCGTGGCCCTGCTCGACCTGGAGTTCGCCGCCCCCGGCCGGCGGGTGTGGGACGTCGCCGCCCTGGCCCGCTACCTCGGCCCGATGGACCCGCCCGAGGTCGTCGCCCGGGCCGGGCGCCGCCCCGACCTCGACCCGGTCCGGCGGCTGCGGCTGGTGGTCGACGCCTACGGCGTGGAGGGCGAGGAGCGGGCCGCGGTGGTCGATGCCCTGGGGACGCAGATGGAGCAGGGGGCCGCCTTCGTCCGGCGCCGGGTGGCGGCCGGCGAGCCCGCCTTCGTGGCCATGTGGGAGACGATCGGCGGCGAGGACCGCTACTCCGCCCGCGCCGCCTGGTTCGCGGCCAGGCGCGACGCGCTCGTCGCCGGGCTGGCCTGACGTGGACACCGTCGAGAACCCCCGCACCGGCGAGCGGATCACCTTCGTCTCCGAGACCCCCGACCTGCTGGTGATGGACGTGACCTGGACCCGGCCCGGCCACCGGGCGATCGAGCACCTCCACCCCGGGATGGAGGAGCGCTTCGCCGTGGTCGAGGGCCGGGCCGCCTGGCGTCTCGGCGGCGAGGGCGGGAGCACGGTCGAGGGCGCGGCCGGCACCGTCGTGGTCGTCCCGCCCGGCGTCGTCCACCTGGCCTGGAACCCGACCGAGGCCCCCGTCCGGCTGCGCATCGAGATGCGGCCCGCCCTCCGGTGGCGCGCCTTCACCACCCGGCTCTTCGCCGGCGAGGACCCGGTCGCCCTGCTCGCCGAGTTCGCCGCCGAGGTCCGGCTCCCGACTTCCCGACGCCCCACCTGAGCGCGCCATCATCTGCCCATGTCCTCGCTCGCCGGTCGGCTCCTCGTCGCCACCCCGCTGATCGGCGACGACACCTTCCGGCGCACCGTGGTCCTCCTCCTCGCCCACTCCGAGGAGGGCGCCTTCGGCGTGATCCTCAACCGCCCGACCGACCAGCCGGCGGCCGAGCTGCTCGTCGGCTGGGGCCACCGGGCCGCGGCCCCGGGCGTCGTGTTCGTCGGCGGGCCGGTCGACGTCGACTCGGTCGTCGGCCTGGCCCGGGGCGGGGCCGTCGACCTCCACCTCGATCCCGACGACCTGCCCGACGCCCCCGCCGAGATCCGGCTCTACGCCGGCCAGTCGGGCTGGGGGCCGGGCCAGCTGGAGGACGAGATCGGCACCCGGGCGTGGTGGGTCGTCGACGCCGAGGACGACGACACCCTCACCCGCGACCCCGAGCACCTGTGGGAGCGGGTCCTGCGCCGCCAGCCCGGCACCACCGCCTGGTTCGCCAACCACCCCGAGGACCTGCGGACCGGGTGAGGGAGCCCGACGCCCGTCACGTCTACCCTGGGTCGATGGCCACCCTGTCGTTCGAGGGCGAGACGCACGGCGAGCTCGTCATCAAGGTCCGCCGCTGGCTGGCCTCGCTGGAGGGCGAGGAGGCGGGCCACCTCGACGCCACCGACGCCATCGAGCAGGGGGCCGAGCTCACCAAGGAGGCGCTGCGGATCATCGCCGCCGCCGCCCCCGAGCCGATCGCCCAGCACGAGGTCGTCAAGGCCCTCACCGGGCTCGGCTACAAGGCCACCGACGCCACCAAGGAGGCGATCATCGACGGGCTCGACTCGGTCGAGGAGGTCACCGGGGGCAGCGTGGTCAAGCGGGTCCGGGACGTCGCCGAGCAGGCCGTCTACGAGATGAACGCCAGCGTCGCCCGTCAGATCCTCAAGTCGTTGCGGCCCCGCTGATGCCCGACATCGAGATCGGCATGGGCAAGACCGCCCGCCCCGCCTACGGCCTGGACGACATCTCGATCGTGCCCAGCCGCCGCACCCGCGACCTCGACGACGTCGACACCGGCTGGGAGATCGACGCCTTCGCCTTCGACGTCCCGATCATGGCCTCGGGGATGGACAGCGTCGTCAGCCCGGCCACCGCCGTCGCCCTCGGCGAGATGGGCTCCGCCGGCCCCCTCAACCTCGAGGGGCTGTGGACCCGTCACGACGACCCCGACGCCATCCTCGCCCGCATCGCCCGGCTGCCCGAGGACGAGGCCTGGGCCGAGATGCGCCAGGCGTACGCCGCCCCCGTCCGGGCCGAGCTGATCCGTGACCGGGTCAAGGAGATCCGGGCCTCCGGCGTCGTCTCGTGCGGCTCGGTCACGCCCCACCGGGTCGAGGCCCTGGCCGACGCCATCGTCGCCGCCGAGCTCGACCTCCTGGTCATCCACGGCACGGTCGTCTCGGCCGAGCACGTCACCAAGGGCGACCCCGACCCGCTCAACCTCAAGACCTTCGTCCGCCGCCTCGACCTCCCCGTCATCGTCGGCGGGTGCAGCAGCTACCGGGCCGCCCTCCACCTGATGCGCACCGGCGCGGCGGGGATCCTCGTCGGCGTGGGCGAGGGCTCGTCGTCCTCGACCCGGCGGGTGCTCGGGATCGGCACCCCGCAGGCCACCGCCATCGCCGACGCCCGGGCCGCCCGCATGCGCCACCTCGACGAGACCGGGGTCTACGTGCACCTGATCGCCGACGGCGGGATCCGCACCGGCGGCGACATCGCCAAGGCCATCGCCCTGGGGGCCGACGCGGTGATGGCCGGCGCCCCCTTCGCCGCCGCCGCCGAGGCGCCCGGCCGGGGCTGGCACTGGGGCCAGGCTGCCGTCCACGCCGACCTGCCCCGCGGCTCGCGCACGCCGGTCGAGCGGGTCGGCACGCTGCGCGAGGTCCTCCACGGCCCGGCCACCGACGACACCGGCTCGATGAACCTGGTCGGCGCCCTCCGCCGCACCATGGCCCTCACCGGCTACGCCAGCACCAAGGAGCTCCAGAAGGCCGAGCTGGTCGTCCGCCCCTAGCCGTCGGCCTCGGCGCGCTCGGCGAGGGTGGCGAGGCGGGCCCGGGCGAGGCGGGCGAGCGAGGCGTCGAGCGAGGCCTGGACGACCTGGCCGGCGAGCTGGTGGAGGCGGGCCAGGCGCTCGCCGAGCATGGCCACCTGGTCGCCGTCGAGCCGGTCGAGGTCGACCCCGTCGGGGACGAGGTGGGTGGCGAAGACGCCGAGGAAGCGGTCGGCGATCTCGTCGGTCTGGGCGGCGAGGTGCTCCCACTCGTCGAGGACGACGTCGATCGGCACCCCCAGGGCGGCGAGGGCGGGACCGGTCTCGACGAAGCGGACGTCGGGCACGCGCACCCGGCCGTCGTCGGTGAGGGCGACGAGGCCGAGCGCGACGGCGCGGGCCATCGTGGCCGGGTCCATCGCCCCCTCGGGGAGCCGCTCGGCCAGCTCGGCAGGGGTGAGGACGACCTCGCGCGCCGACCCCAGCAGGGCCGACAGCCCGGCCTCGGGGCCGACGAGCTGGTCGAGGTCGCGGCCCCGCTCCCAGCTCTCGACGAGCTGGCCGATGCCGGCGAGCGAGTGGCCGTCGGCCTGGAGCCGGGCGATCAGCCGGAGCCGCTCCAGGTGGGCCGGCCCGTACCAGCCGGTGCGCCCCTCCAGCCGGGGGCCGGGGAGCAGCCCGCGGTGCTGGTAGAGGCGGATGGTCGTGGTCGCCACCCCGGCCCGGCGGGCCAGCTCGTCGATGCGCATCTCGTCGGCCACCGGGCCACGGTACCCGCCGGTCCGTGTGCAGTTGGTGTGTGAGTAGATGGTATCGTATTGATCATGAACGGATACTTCAGCCTGATCGACCTGGTCGTCGTGGTCGGGGCCGCCGTGGTGGCGCCGGCGGCGCTCGGCCGGTGGACGGGTCCGTGGCTGGCGGTCGGGGCCGCCACCGCCCTGGCCGTCTCGGTCGACCCCGGCCCGGCCGGCTTGGCCCTGGCCCTCCCGTGGGTCGTGCTCGCCCTGGCGGCGACGGCGACGGCCGCCACCCACGTCGTCCGCAGGCGTGGTGCCCGGCGGGGCGGCCTCGGGCTGCTCGACGACGTGGCCGCCGTCGCCGGGCCGGGGTTCCTCGTCGTGGCGGGCGGGGGTCTGGCCCTCTCGTGCGGCGGGCTGGACACCTTCGGGTACGGCGAGCCGATCACCCGGCTGGCCGTCGTCCACTTCACCTACGCCGGGCTGGCCACCACGGCCCTCGGGCGGGCGGCGCTGCGGGCCTCCGCTCGCCGCGGGCCGGCGGCGCTCGGGCTCGGGCTGGCCGTGGCCGCGCCCCCGGTCGTCGCCCTCGGCTTCGCCACCGACACAGCGCTGACCCAGGTGGGCGGGGCGGTGCTGATGACCGGCGCGGCGTACCTGATCTCGGTCTGCCACCTGGCCGAGGGCTGGGCCGCCCGCAGCTCCCGGGTCGGACGGCTGCTGCTCGCATCGGGCCTCAGCCCCTGGCTGCCGATGGCCCTCGCCGTGGCCTGGGCGGCGGCCCAGCACACCGGCGGGCCGGCGCTGTCGATCCCGGACATGGCCCGCATCCACGGCTCGCTCAACGCCTTCGGCTTCGTCGGCTGCGGCCTGGCTGCCCGCGGGCTGGCGTCCCGCCCCGCCCCGGTCCCCGCCATCCCCCGACCGGTGCCGGCGTGACCCGGCTCCCGATCGTCCGGCCCGGGCGGCTGAGGGCGCCGGCGGCGCAGCGGATCCTGGCGCGGGGCCGCGGCGAGGCGCCGACGTACGGCTTCGTCGGGGCCCTGCTGGGGGACGACCCGCCCCCGCTCGACCTCGACGTCGAGCGCACCCTCGGCCACGGGCCCGAGGCCTTCGCCCGGGCCCGGGAGGCGCTGCGGTCCTTCGTCCCCCAGCGGTCGGTGGCCACCGTCTGGCCCGCCGACGCCGGGGCCGCCCTCGGCACCGACCTGATCGTCGCCCTCGGCCTCGGCCCGATCACCGTGGTCGCCCTCGACCGGGTGGTGGCGGTGGTCGACGAGCCCGACCGCTGGGGCTTCGCCTACGGCACCCTCCCCGGCCACATCGAGGTGGGCGAGGAGGCCTTCGTGGTCGAGCGCCGGCCCGACGACGCCGTCGTGGCCCGGGTGACGGCCACGGCGCAGGTCGCCCTGCCCGGCCGCCGCGTCCTCCAGCGCCTGCTGCTGCCGATCCAGCGCCGCTACGCCGAGCGCTACCTCGACGCCCTCGCCGCTGCGGTGGCCGGGTGAGGGCGCCCGAGGTCGTCGGCCGCGTCGAGCGGCGCATCCTCCTCGACCACGCCGTCGACCCCGAGGTGGCGGCCCGGCACCTGCCCCCGGGGTTCACGCCCCGGCTGCTCGACGGCCGGGCCGTGGTCGGCGTCTGCCTGATCCGCCTGGTCGAGCTGCGGCCGGCCGGGCTCCCGGCGACGGTCGGCCGGACGGTCGAGGCCGCCGCCCACCGCATCTCGGTCGTCGCCGCCGACGGCGCGCCGGGGGTCTTCGTCCCGCGGCGGGACACCACGTCGTGGGCCGCGGTGCTCGCCGGCGGGCGGGTCTGGCCCGGGGTCCACGGCCGGGCCCGCATCGAGGTGGCCCGGACGACGACGGCCCTCGACGTCGGTGTCCGCTGCCGGGACGGCGCCGCCGTGGCGGTGACGATCGACCGTGACCCCCGGCGGGGCACCGCCCTGGCCGACCCCGACGCCGCCTGCGCCCTCCACGCCGACGAGCGCACCGCCTGGTCGCCCCGCCGGGGCCGCGCCCTGGAGGCGGCGGTGATGACGTGCGCGCCGTGGTCGGCGCGGCCGGTCGGGGTCACCGCCGCCCGCTCCTCGTGGCTCGCCGACCCCGCCGCCTTCCCTCCCGGCGCCGCCCGCCTCGCCGGCGCCCTGCTCATGGAGGACGTCGCCGTCCGCTGGACGGCTCGCTGACCGGGTCCACGTGGGGCGACGAGTACGGTTCCGACGTGGCCCCCTCGGACGACACGGACACGACCCCCGACACCACCGACGCCCCCGACGAGCGGCCGATCCTGGTCGTCGACTTCGGGGCCCAGTACGCCCAGCTGATCGCCCGGCGGGTGCGCGAGGCCCACGTCTACAGCGAGATCGTCCCGGCGTCGCTCACCCCCGAGCAGTACGCCGAGCGCGACCCGGCCGGGATCATCTTCAGCGGCGGCCCCGCCTCGGTCCACGTCGAGGGCGCCCCCTCGATCGACCCCGGTGTCTACGACCTGGGCGTCCCGATCCTCGGCATCTGCTACGGCGCCCAGCTGATCGCCCTCCAGCTCGGCGGCGACGTGGCCGCCACCGGTCGCTCGGAGTACGGGCGCACCCCGCTCGACGTCACCCACCCGGACGCCGTGGTCTTCGGAGGCGGCCAGCCCGCCCACCAGCAGGTGTGGATGAGCCACCGCGACTCGATCCAGGTCGCCCCCGAGGGCTTCACCGTCACCGCCTCCAGCCCCGACGCCCCGGTGGCGGCGATGGAGGACGTCGGGCGCCGCATCCACGCCGTCCAGTTCCACCCCGAGGTGGTCCACACGCCGCACGGCCAGCAGATCCTCGAGCGCTGGATCTACGAGGTCACCGGGAGCGCCCCCGAGTGGACGATGACGTCGGTCATCGAGTCCGGCGTCGAGGCCGTGCGCCGCCAGGTCGGGGACGCCCGGGTGATCTGCGCCCTCTCCGGCGGGGTCGACTCGGCCGTGGCCGCCGCCCTCGTGCACCGGGCGATCGGCCCCCAGCTCACCTGCGTCTTCGTCGACCACGGGCTGATGCGGGAGGGCGAGGGCGAGCAGGTCGTCGAGACCTTCCGTCGCCACCAGGGCATCGAGCTGATCCACGTCCAGGCCCAGGACCGCTTCTTCGCCAAGCTCGCCGGCGTCACCGACCCCGAGGACAAGCGCAAGGCGATCGGCGAGGAGTTCATCCGGGTCTTCGAGGAGACCTCGGGCGGGATCGAGGACGCCCGCTTCCTCGTCCAGGGCACCCTCTACCCCGATGTGATCGAGTCGGGCGGGGGCGACGGCGCCTCGACCATCAAGAGCCACCACAACGTCGGCGGGCTCCCCGAGGACATGCAGTTCGAGCTGGTCGAGCCGCTCCGCAGCCTGTTCAAGGACGAGGTCCGGACCCTCGGCACCGAGCTCGGCCTGCCCGACGAGATCGTCTGGCGCCAGCCCTTCCCCGGCCCCGGCCTCGGGGTCCGCATCATCGGGGAGGTCACGCCCGAGCGGGTCGCCCTGCTCCAGCGGGCCGACACGATCGTCCGCGAGGAGATCCGGGCCGCCGGCCTGGAGCGGGACATCTGGCAGGCCTTCGCCGTCCTCCCCGACATCCGCAGCGTCGGCGTGATGGGCGACGAGCGGACCTACGGCCACCCGATCATCATCCGGGCCGTCACCTCCGAGGACGCCATGACCGCCGACTGGGCTCGCCTCCCCCACGACCTCCTGGAGCGGATGTCGAGCCGCATCATCAACGAGGTCGACGGCATCAACCGCGTCGCCTACGACATCACCTCCAAGCCCCCCGGCACCATCGAGTGGGAGTAGCGCCCGCTGACGTCGGCCACCGCGGGCGGAGCGGAGGTGATGTCGACGACGCTGTGCTCCCCGCTCGTGGCGGCTCCTCCGTCGCCGCCGGGCCGCTCGGGCCCTGGCTCCAAGCCCCCCGGCACCATCGAGTGGGAGTAGCGCCCCCAGCGCTGTGACATGGGATCGCGCGGGTTTCGTCGCGCGAATGACACAAACGGGGCTGGTCATCTAGCATCCACGAGCCATGTCGTCGCCGCTCGCTACACTCCGCCGCCCTCGCCGGGGACGGGTCGTCGCCGTGGCGCTCGCCGTGGCCCTGGCGGCGGGGGCGCTGGCCGGTCCGGCGTCGGGTGACGAGATCGACGACGCCCGCAGCGAGGCCGCCCGGATCGCCGACCGGATCGAGGAGCTCGAGCACGAGTCCGAGGTCCTCACCGAGCGGTACCTCGACGCCCAGCTGGCCCGCACCGCCCTCGAGGAGCAGATCGCCGACGCCCGCCAGCGGGCCGAGCGCTCCGGGGTCCAGCTGGAGGAGACCCGGGCCGACGTCCGGGCCGTCGCCGTCGAGGCCTACGTGCGCCGGGGCGGCGGCGGGGTGCCGATCCTGGGGGCGAGCGACGCCACCGAGGCCACCCTCCGCCGGGGCTACACCAGCCGGGCCACGGCGGCCGACGACGACCTGCTCGACGCCTACCGGGGCCAGGCCCGCCGGGCCGAGGGCGACGCCGCCGCGCTGGAGGACCTGCTGGCCGAGGCCGAGGCGGCCGAGGCCGAGATCGACGAGAGCCGGGCTGCCACCGAGGCCCGGATCGGCGAGCTGACCGACCTCCAGGAGGAGGTCACCGGCCGGCTGCGCGAGCTGGTCGAGGCCGAGCAGCGCCGCCGCGAGGAGGAGCGGGCCCGCCGGGCCGCCGAGGCCGCCGCCGCGGCCCGAGCCGCCGAGCAGGCCCCGCCCGACGTCCAGGCCGACCCGCCCGCCCCGACCGGGCGCGACGGCGGCGAGCGCCCGGCCGCCACCACCACCGAGGCCCCGGCCGCCCCGACCCCCACCACCGCGCCGCCGCCGGCGCCCACCCCCGCCCCTGCCCCGGCCCCGGCCCCGGCGCCGGCCCCGCCGGCCAGCGGGGCCGAGGGCGCCATCGCCGCCGCCCGCAGCCAGCTCGGCGTCCCCTACAAGTGGGCCGGCGCCAGCCCCCAGCAGGGCTTCGACTGCTCGGGCCTGATCATGTGGGCCTACGCCCAGGTGGGCCGGTCGCTGCCCCACTCGTCGCGGGCTCTGTACGCCATGAGCCGGCGCATCCCGGTCGACCAGCTCCAGCCTGGCGACCTGGTCTTCTACAACAGCCCGGTCTCGCACGTGGGCCTCTACATCGGCGGGGGCCAGATGATCCACGCCCCCCGGACGGGCCGGAACGTCGAGATCCAGTCGATCTACTACTGGTCGGCGCTGGTGGGCGGCGGTCGCATCTGACCGGTCGGGATCCGATGGCCGCGGGCCGGCGTCGAA
Source organism: Iamia sp. (assembly GCA_035765045.1). Taxonomy (GTDB): domain Bacteria; phylum Actinomycetota; class Acidimicrobiia; order Acidimicrobiales; family Iamiaceae; genus Iamia. The sequence goes on from DASTYI010000171.1 coordinate 13,738, forward strand.
GCGCGAGTCTGGGGGACCGTCCCGACCCGGAGCCCCGATGACCGTCGCCCGCACCGTCCGCCGCCTCACCGTCGTCGCGGCCGTCGTCCTGCTGGCCGCCTGCGGGGGCGGGGGTGGCGAGGAGGCGTCGGACAGCACGGCCCCCGACGAGCTCAGCCCGGTGCCCGACCCGCTGGAGACGCTGGCCGAGCCGACCCCGGGTCAGGGCATCGCCGTGATCGGGATCGAGGAGCTCTCCTTCGCCGTCACCGCCTGCACCGAGGGCCCCCGGCCCGACGACCCGCCCGAGGCGACCCTCGACTTCCTCCTCGAGGGTGAGGGCGACACCAGCGACGGGCCGTTCCGGGTCGAGCTGTCGCGCTACCGCTCCGACACCGGGGTGGCCGAGCCGGTCGTCACCGAGACGGTCCGGATCACCTACGGGGTCGACGCCGACGCCCGGGGCATCGAGGCCAAGCGCACCACTGCGGGCACCGGCGGGGCCTGGCTCGACCTCACCGACCCCGAGGCCACCACGCCGCTGATCGACCGGAAGGGCGATGCCTTCGACGTCCGGGGCACCTTCGGCCCCGAGGGCGCCCGCGCCGGTGACGAGGGCCTGGAGGTCGGCCGCCTCCGCGCCCGCTGCGCCCCGTAGCCGTCGCCGCGCCCTGGCCGCCCGGTCGCCCCGCCTCCCCGGCCGCCCCGCCTCCCCGATCGCCCACCCAGACTTCCTGTGGGCCCCACGTCGCGCTTCCGCAACCCCATCGCACAAGAACCCGGCGCCGCGACCCACGCCCCACAAGAACCGGTTCTTGTGCCCACCCGTCGCGCTTTCGCGACCCGTGGCCCACAGGAAGGCGTTCTTGTGGGCTGGGTGTCGCGGCGACGGCGGGGGATGGGGGAGGGCTAGTCGCCTCGGGGTTCGTCGACGTCCCAGACGCGGACCTGGGCCAGGCCGGCGGTGTCGCCGGCCAGCTCCCGCAGCGGGTGCCGGCTCCGTATCTTGCGGAGCGAGGTCGGGCCCAGGCGCAGGGTGGCGTAGCTGACGGCGCCGAGCGGGATCGGCAGCCAGAACTGGGCGATGCGGTAGGTGATGACCGCGGCGGTCGCCTCGCTGTTGGCCAGCCCGAAGCCGACGAGGGTCGAGATGAGGGTGTACTCGATGATGCCCAGCCCACCGGGGGTGATGGGGATGACGGCCAGGATGTTGGCCAGGCAGAAGGCGACGATGACGTCGACCGGGTTGAGGACCGGCCCGAAGGCCCGGATGAACACCCACAGGGCGGCGGCGTCGAGCAGCCAGTTGACGGCGGCCCAGGTCACGCCCCGGCGCAGCAGGGTCGGGTTGTCGAGCAGCTCGGCCAGCCGGCCGACCAGGTTGCGGACGAAGCGCTCGGCGGTGTCGGGGTCGAGGAAGGGCACACGGCGGGCGACGGCCCGCACCACCCGGACGGCGGTGTCGCGGCCCTTCAGCATCAGGGCCACCCCGGCGGCGACGGCGGCCATCAGCACCATCCCGGCGATGGCGGCCGTCCCGTAGACGGGGTTGAACCCGTCGAGCGGGATCGAGATGAGCAGCGCCACCCACAGCAGCAGGTTGAGGACGATCGCCGAGCCGAGGCCGACCGTGGCCATGCTGAAGCCGGCCGAGGCGCTGTCGACCCCGGCCTGGGTCAGCAGCCGGTAGCCGAGGGTGCCCCCGGCGGCCGACCCGCCCGGCACCACGTTGGTGACCGCCTTGGTCGAGAGCTGGATGCGCAGCACCGACACCAGGTCGAGGCGGGGCTGGGGCGGGAGCGTCACCCGGGTCAGCTGGGCGTAGGCGACCAGGGCGGCGCCCTCGAGCCCGAGGGCCAGCACGAGCAGGAACGGGCTGACGGCGCTGAGCTCGGAGATGGCCTCGTCGACGTTGCTCAACGTCGGCAGCACGAAGTTGTTGAAGACCAGGAAGAAGAGGATGATCAGCGGCGTCCGCTTGAGCGTCTTGGTGCCGGTCACCTTGAGCATCTCGGCGGTGACGTTGGTCCCGAGCAGGCCCTCGTTCTCGCCGTCGGCGGGGCGCGCGCCGTCGGGGCCGCGGTCGGCGGCGTCGTCCTGACGTGGTGCGCGTCGGTCGGGGTCCGGGGGCGGGATGGCGCCGATGCCGGCAGTCTCCCAGGAACGCCCGGCTCGCTGCGACCTGGTGGGCACGACGGTCGGAGGTGGGGCCAGCACCCCTGGCGCCGAGGGGTGTCGCACCCCATCGGTAGGGTGGCCAGCGATGCCCTCGGAGCACCACGACGACGCCCCCGAGCTCCTCATGGGGCTCAACCCGGCCCAGGCCGACGCCGTCACCCACGTCGACGGCCCGCTGCTGGTGCTGGCCGGCGCCGGCTCGGGCAAGACCCGCGTCCTCACCCACCGCATCGCCCACCTGATCCGCGACCACGGTGTCTCGCCGTTCTCGATCCTCGCCATCACCTTCACCAACAAGGCGGCCGACGAGATGAAGCAGCGGGTCGAGGGCCTGGTCGGCCCGGTGGCCCGCAAGATGTGGGTGTCGACGTTCCACTCGGCCTGCGTCCGCATCCTCCGGCGGGAGGCCTCCCGGCTCGGCTACCCGTCGAGCTTCACGATCTACGACATGGCCGACGCCCAGCGGCTGATGGGCTACGTGATCCGCGACCTCGACATGGACCCGAAGCGGTTCTCGGCCCGGCAGGTCTACGGCCAGATCTCGGCGGCCAAGAACAAGGGCCTCGACGTCGAGACCTACGCGGCCCAGGCCTCGAACCCGTTCGAGAAGCGCTTCGCCGAGGCCTACCGCGAGTACCAGGCCCGCCTCCGCCGGGCTGGCGCCATGGACTTCGACGACCTGCTCGGCGTCACCGTCGAGGTGCTCAAGGCCTTCCCCGACGCCCTCGCCCACTACCAGCAGCGGTTCCAGCACATCCTCGTCGACGAGTACCAGGACACGAACCCCGTCCAGAACGAGCTCGTCCTCCTCCTCGCCTCCGACCACCGCAACGTCATGGTGGTGGGTGACGGGGATCAGTGCTTCCCACCCGGCACCCCGGTCTCGACGCCCTCGGGGCCGCGTCCCATCGAGTCGCTCCAGCCCGGTGACCAGGTCTGGGGCACCGGCGGCGACGGCGCCCGCCACGTCTCGACCGTCACCGAGGCCCGCGCCGGCCACTGGTCGGGGCGGACGTACCGCATCACCGCCGGGGGCCGGGAGCTGACCGGCACGCCGCACCACATGGTCCTCGCCCGCCCCACCCTCTCCGAGGACCAGCACGTCGTCTACCTGATGGAGCGGGCCGACCGCGGCTTCCGGATCGGGCTGACGAGAGCGGTGCGGCCCGACGGTCGGGGCCGGATGGCCTCGGGTCTCATGGTGCGCTGCAACCAGGAGCGCGCCGACCGGGCGTGGATCCTCCGGATGTGTGCCGATCGGGCCGAGGCCGCCTACTGGGAGGCGTTCTACGCCGCCGAGTACGGGCTCCCGACCGCCTGCTTCCACGGCGTCGGTCGGAGGCTCTCGCTCGACGAGGAGCGTCTCGAGAGGCTGTACCTCGAGCTCGACACGGGGAGCCGGGCCAAGGCCCTGATGGAGGATCTCGACCTCCACCCGGACTTCCCGCACCATCGTCCGGCCAACGGTGCCCGGCGGGGCAGCCTCAACCTGACGATGTACTCCGATCGGCGCACGGGGATCGGCCACCACCGGGTCCAGTGGTGCACGAACCGGGCCGACCTCGCCGAGCGGGTGGCCGCCGCCGGGCTGCCGGTGCGGGCCGACAAGGGCAGCACCCGGGTCGAGACCGCCCGCAAGAGCTACCCGGAGGCCCTGCTGCTGGCGAAGCACCTGGCGGCGGCCGGAGGCGGTCTCGACATCCGGCGGCGGGCGTCGATCGGCGGCCAGATCTACGACTTCACGCCCCTGGCCCACCTGTGGCCGGGGATGACCGTCCTGGTCGAGGAGGGTGATGGCTTCGTCCCCGTCCCGGTCGAGGCCGTCGCCGTCGACGAGCACGACGGGCCGGTCCACGACCTGGAGGTCACACCGAGCCACACCTACGCCGCCGGGGGCGTGCTGGTGCACAACAGCATCTACGCCTTTCGGGGGGCGGACATCTCCAACATCCTCGACTTCGAGAAGGCGTTCCCCGAGGTCACGACGGTGCTGCTGGAGCAGAACTACCGCTCGACGCAGACGGTGCTCGACGCCGCCAACGCCGTCATCGCCCACAACGTGGGGCGCAAGCCCAAGGAGCTGTGGACCGACCAGGGCAAGGGTGACCTGATCTCCCGCTACCACGCCGACGACGAGGCCGACGAGGCCCAGTGGGTGACCGGCCGGATGTCGGCGCTCCACGACCAGGGCCACCGCTGGGGTGACATCGCCGTCTTCTACCGGACCAACGCCCAGAGCCGGGTGCTGGAGGAGTCGCTGGCCCGCCAGTCGATCCCGTACAAGGTGGTGGGCGGCACCCGGTTCTACGACCGGCGCGAGATCAAGGACGCCGTCGCCTACCTGAAGGCGGTCACCAACCCGGCCGACGAGGTGTCGGTCAAGCGGGTCGTCAACACGCCCAAGCGGGGTGTGGGCGATGCCTCGATCGCCCGGCTCGACATGTGGCGGGCCAGCCAGGGCCTGACCTTCCTGGAGGCGCTGCGGCGGGCTGACGAGGCCGGCATCGGCGGCCGGGCCGTCAACGGCATCACCAGCTTCCTCGCCGTGATCGACGAGGCCGCCGAGGTGCGCGACGAGGGCCCGGCCCGGATGCTGGAGGTCCTGCTCGACAAGAGCGGCTACGTGGCCGAGCTGCGGGCCGAGCACTCGATCGAGGCCGAGGGCCGGATCGAGAACCTGGCCGAGCTGGTCGGCGCGGCGCAGGAGGTCGAGGACGTCGACGCCTTCCTGGAGCAGATCAGCCTGGTGGCCGACACCGACGACCTCGACCCCGACGAGTCGCAGGTCGTGCTGATGACCCTCCACTCGGCCAAGGGCCTGGAGTTCCCGATCGTGTTCATCATCGGGATGGAGGACGGCGTCTTCCCCCACATCCGGGCCCTGACCGAGCCCCACGAGCTGGAGGAGGAGCGCCGGCTCGCCTACGTCGGCATCACCCGGGCCCGCGAGCTCCTCCACGTCAGCCACGCCTGGGCCCGCACCATGTTCGGGGCCACGCAGTACAACCCGCCGAGCCGGTTCCTCCAGGAGATCCCCGAGGAGCTGGTCACCGAGATCCAGGGCCGCCGGCGGGCGTCGCGGGGTGGCGGCAGCAGCGCCACCTGGGGGGCGAGCGGGGCCAGCCGGCCCACCTCGCTCGGCGCCGGCCTGCGCGACCGCGACGGCATGAGCCCGGCCCGGGCCCGGCGCGAGGCGGCCCGCCAGATGCAGGTCGACGCGGCGATGGAGGCGGGGGAGCGGGCCACCACGGCCGCGCCCACCCACGACTTCCGCATCGGTGACGACGTCCGCCACGCCAAGTGGGGTGAGGGCGTGGTCCTCGACCTCCAGGGGCAGGGCGACAAGACCGAGATCACGGTGCGGTTCCCGAGCGAGGGCGAGAAGGTCCTCCTCCTGGCCTGGGCCCCCCTCACCAAGGCGTGACCCCCCGGCCACCCGGCGGTGGCCACCTGCTTGGATTCCTGTCACCCGAGGTGGCAGCCTCGACGGCCATGACCGACGCCGTGGAGCCCGGCCCGGTCGTCGTCGTCGCCCTGGTGCCGGCCAAGGACCGGGCCGACGACATCGCCGCCACGGTGTCGGCCCTGCGGGGCCTGGTGGCGGTCGACCGGGTGCTGGTCGTCGACGACGGCTCCCGCGACGGCACCGCCGAGAACGCCCGGGCCGCCGGGGCCGAGGTGCTCCGGCTGCCGATCAACCGGGGCAAGGGCGGCGCCGTGCTCGCCGGGGTCGAAGCCACCCCCGAGGCCGACGTCTACCTCCTGATCGACGCCGACCTGGCCGCCACCGCCTCGGCCGCCGACCGGCTGCTCGACCCGGTGCTCGCCGGCGAGGCCGACATGACGATCGGCGTCTTCCCCCCGGCCGAGGGCCGGGGCGGGGCCGGGCGGGTGAAGGCCCTCGCCGGCCGGGCGATCCACCGGGCGACGGGCCACGAGGTGGTCGAGCCGCTGTCGGGCCAGCGGGCGGTGCGCCGCGAGCTGCTGGTCGACCTGCCCTCGGCCGAGCGCTTCGGGCTCGAGGTGGCGATGACGATCGACGCCCTGCGGGCCGGGGCCCGGGTCCTCGAGGTCGAGGTGCCGATGGACCACCGCCACACCGGCGGCTCGTGGTCCGGTGCCGTCCACCGGGCCCGCCAGGGCGCCGACATCGCCCGGGCCCTGTGGCCCCGGCTGACGACGTCCCGCCTCCGCATCGGGCTGGCCGTCGGGCTGGCCCTGCTGGCGATCCTCGGGGCGGTGTTCGTGTCGGGGCGGGCCGAGCCGGCCAGCCGGGCCGCCGACGGCCGGCCGTCGAAGGTGGTGGTCGTGGCCATGAACCCGCTCGGCCTGGGCGACCTCGACAGCGAGGAGGCGCCCAACCTCCGGCGCGCCGTCGAGGAGGGGGCGCTGGCGGCGATGAGCGTCCGCACCGCCGGGCGCCGGCCCACCCTGGCCGAGGGCTACATGAGCCTCGGCGCCGGTTTCCGGCTGGCCGCGGTGCCGTCGACGGCCCAGGCCTACCCGGCCGACGAGGAGATCGGGAGCGGGACGGCGGCCGAGGTCCTCGCCTCCCGCACCGGCGTCGAGGTCGAGGGCGACATCGCCGTCGTCGGGGCGAGCGTGGCCATCGACGCCAACGCCAGCTCCACCATCTCGTCCAAGCCCGGCGCCCTGGGCGACGCCCTGGCCGAGGCCGGTCTGGTCGGCGCCGTGGTCGGCAACGGCGACCGCCCCGCGGTCGGCGAGACCGAGGCGGTCCTCAACCGCCCGGCGGCGCTGGCCCTGATGGACGGCGACCTCAGCGTCCCCCGGGGCACGATCGACCCCGAGGCCCTGCTCGACGTCGACCCCTCGGCGCCCTACGGCGTGCGGGCCAGCCGGGAGAAGACGATGGCGGCCGTCGAGGCCGCCGCCGCCGAGGCCGACGTGGTCTTCGTCGACCCCGGCGACCTCGACCGGGCCGACGCCTTCCGGGTCGAGGCCACCACCGACGCCCAGAACGCGGCCCGTGACGCCGCCCTGCGCCGCACGGACGAGATCCTCGGCGACATCCTCGACTGGGCCGACGACGACACCGCGGTGATGGTCGTCTCGGTGGCCTCGCCGGGGCGCAGCTTCCGGCTCGCCCCCCTCGTCGTGACCGGCCCCGGCGTGCCCCACGGCTACGTCGTCTCGCCGTCGACCAAGCGGGCCGGGCTGGCCGCCCTCACCGACGTCGCCCCCACCGTGCTCGACCTGCTGGGGGCCGACGTCCCCTCGGACATGCCCGGCCGCCCCGTCCGCTACCAGGCCGGCGACGTCGACCGGGCCATGCTCGACGAGCTCGACCAGGGCACCCAGCTGCGCGAGGTGACCTACTACTCGCTGGCCGTCTGGTACATCGTCTTCCAGGCGATCACCTGCCTGCTCGGCGCCTTCGTGATCTCCCGGCGCTCGACCCGGGTCCGCAGCGCCGGGGTGGTGCGGTTCATGGTGCTGTGCGCCGCCGCCCTGCCCCTGGCCACCTTCCTGTTCCGCGCCCTGCCGGGGTGGTCCGGGGTCGAGCCGACCACGGCCTACACGCTCCAGGCCGGGCTGGCGGTGGCGATCGCCCTGCTCGCCGGGCGGGCCCGGCGGAGCCCCCTCAGCCCGCTGGCCTGGGTGTTCGGGGCCACGCTGGCGATCATCGCCGTCGACTCGGCCACCGGCACCTGGCTCCACGTCAACAGCTGGCTGGGCTACTCGCTCCACAGCGCCGGCCGCTTCTACGGCATCCCCAACACCACCTTCGCCGTCCTCGCCGCCTGCGGGATCCTGCTGGCCTGCATCCACGTGCGCTTCGCCCCCCGGCGCGACGAGGCCCTCGTCACCGCCGCCCTGGTGCTCGGCGGGCTGGTCGTGGTGGACGGGGCGCCGAGCCTGGGGGGCGACGTCGGGGGGATCCTCACCCTGGTGCCGATCTTCGGGCTCCTGCTGTTCGCCCTCAGCGGGCGCCGGTTGACGATCCGCACCCTGGCCCTCGTCGGCGGGGCCACCGCCCTGGCCCTCTCGCTCGCCACCGCCGTCGACCTGGCCCGGCCACCGGAGTCGCGCACCCACCTCGGCCGCTTCGCCTCCGACCTGTTCGACAACGGCATCTCGGAGCTGACCGACACCTTCCTGCGCAAGCAGGGCGCCAACTTCCGCATCCTCCAGGTGTCGATCTGGACCTGGATGATCCCGATCGTCGCCGGCTTCCTCCTCTACGTGCTGGTCTACGAGCGGCGGTGGGCGTCGCTGCTGCCCCGGGGCGGGGCCATGCGGGCCGGTGTGGTGGCGGTGATCTCGGGCAGCCTCCTCGGGTTCCTCGCCAACGACTCCGGTCCGATCGTGATCGCCCTGTTCTTCGCCTACCTCGGCCCCTTCCTGACCCTGCTCGCCCTCGACGAGAAGTGGGGTCGACCCCAGATGCTCACGCCGTCCCCGACCGACCCGACCGAGGAGCCCGATCCGTGATGCCCGGCCTGGGGCGCGCCCGCAAGGCCCGTCTCGCCTTCGACCACGACCTCACCCTGGCGACGGTCTTCGACCGCCTCGCCGAGACCGGGGGCGGCCGTGTCCTCGTCGACGAGGAGGGCGGCGACGTCCGCACCCTCGCCGACGCCGCCGACCAGGTGGCCCGGTGGGCCGGGGCGTTGGAGGGCGAGATCGAGCCCGGCGGCATCGTCGTGGTCGCCACCCCCAACGGCTACGACCAGCTGTTGCTCTGCGCCGCCGTCAGCCGAGCCGGCGGGCTGCCGGCACCGGTCAACGACCGCCTCCGCCCCGAGGAGATCGACGGCATCGTCGAGGACGCCTCGGCCACCCTCGTGCTGCGCTCGGCGGCCGACGTCCCCTCCGGCGGCCGCCGCCTCGACGCCGCCCCGGCCATCGACGCCAAGGCAGTCGGCGCCGTCTTCTACACGTCGGGCACCACCGGCCGGCCCAAGGGGGCCGAGTTGAGCCACCGCGCCCTGGTCGGGCAGATGAACCGCATGGCGCTGGTGCCGGGCGGGCTCGGCCACCACGAGGCCGTGTTCAGCCTGCCGATGGCCCACATCATGGGCTTCATCGTCGCCCTGGGAATGGCCTACGCCCACGTGCCGGTCCGCTTCCTGCCCCGCTTCCGGGCCGAGCACATCCTCGACGAGATCGAGGCGCGGCGGGCGGCGGTCTACGTCGGCGTCCCGGCGATGTACCGGATGCTGCTCGACGCCGGGGCCGAGGACCGTGACCTCTCCTCGATCCGGGTGTGGATCTCGGGGGCCGACGCCATGCCCGCCGAGCTGGCCGACCGCTTCACCCGCATGGGGGCGCTGGCCACCCTGCCCGGGGGCCGCACCGTCGGCCGGGCCGTGTTCGCCGAGGGCTACGGGATGGTCGAGACCGGCGGCTCGGGTGCCCTCAAGTTCAACCTCCCCGGGATGCCCGACGCCGTCCGCCGGCTTGGCCTCCCCGTGCCCGGCTACAAGACACGGGTCGTCGACGAGGAGGGCGACGAGGTGGCCCGGGGCCAGGTCGGCGAGCTCCAGCTCAACGGCCCGGGCGTGCTCAAGGGCTACCGGGGGGCCGACGAGGCCACCAAGGCGCTGTTCACCGACGACGGCTGGCTGCGCACCGGCGACCTCGTCCGCCGGGGCCCGCTCGGCGCCTTCACCTTCGAGGGGCGGGCCAAGGACATCATCGTGCGCGGGGGCTACAACGTCTACGCCGTCGAGGTCGAGCAGGCCCTGGAGCGCCACGAGGCGGTGGCCGAGGCGGCCGTCGTGGGCCTGCCCGACGAGCGGCTGGGCGAGCTGCCGGTGGCGGCGGTCCGCCTCGCCCCCGGGGCCACGGCCGAGCCCGACGAGCTGATCGCCTTCGCCAAGGAGCACCTCAGCTCCTACAAGGTCCCCTCCCAGGTGAAGGTGGTCGACGAGCTCCCCCAGTCCGGCACCCGCAAGGTCCAGCGCGCCGAGGTCCGCAAGCTCTTCGCCTGAAGGTGCCAGGCACCTTGAGGCGGTCAGCCCTCGGTGGTGGTGGTCGGGTCGGGGACGTCGCCCGACTCGATCGCCGTGGTGGTGGTCTCCTCGGGGCGGGTCTCGAAGTTGAGGTCGATGTCGAGCTTCCCGTCCTCGACCTCGACCGGGTAGCTCTCCAGCCCCTCGCCGTCGGCCGGCGCCGTCAGGTCCTCGTCGCAGGCGGCCCGGAAGATCTCCTCGTCGGGCTGCCAGGTCCACGTGCAGTCGCGCTCCTCGCCCGGGGGCTGGGCCCGGAAGGCGTACCAGCCCTCGTCGGGGTCCTCGCCCAGGTGCTGGAGGATGATGTCGCGGTGGTCGCCCGACCCGCTGTCGGACACGTCGCCGTAGAAGATCGGGCCCCGCTCGTCGATCTCGGCCGCCAGCCGGTCGGCCCTCCCGCCCTGGAAGGTCTGGTCGCCGAGGCGCACGTCGAGGCTGCTCTGGCGCGAGGTCAGCACCGAGGCGCCGTAGAGGAAGAGGAGGACGACGGCGACGCCGACCCCGGCCACGGCCAGGGCGCGCCCGGCGTGGCCACGGGAGCGCTCGACCGGCATCGGGTCAGCATCCCAGGACGGCCGCGCCCCGAGCGAGTCGGGCGGCGCCGGATGCGGCACGGGGCGGGCCTACCTGGTATCCAAGCCGCAGATCCGTCCTGCCACCTGCGAGAGAGACGCCGCATGGACCTGTTCGAGTACCAAGGCAAGCAGTTCTTCGCCTCCTACGACATCCCGGTCTCGCCCGGCGACGTGGCCACCACGGTCGACGACGCCGTCGCCGTGGCCGAGCGCATCGCCGACTACCCCGTGGTGGTCAAGGCCCAGGTGCAGGTCGGCGGGCGGGGCAAGGCCGGCGGCATCAAGCTGGCCGGCGACGCCGACGAGGTGCGCGAGCACGCCACCAACATCCTCGGCATGGACATCAAGGGCCACACCGTCGAGCGGATCTGGATCGAGCACGCCTCGGACATCGCCGAGGAGTACTACGCCTCCTTCACCCTCGACCGCTCGGCCAAGAAGCACCTCGGGATGCTGAGCGCCCAGGGCGGTGTCGAGATCGAGGCCGTCGCCGAGAGCGACCCCGACGCCATCGCCAAGATCTGGATCGACCCGGTCGACGGGCTCACCGAGGACGTCGCCCGCGAGTGGGTGGCGGCGGCGAAGCTCAACCCCGACGCCACCGAGGGCGCCGTCGACATCCTCCTCAAGCTCTACCGGGCCTACGTCGAGGGCGACGCCGACCTGGTCGAGATCAACCCGCTGATCCTCACCCCCGAGGGCAAGGTCCACGCCCTCGACGCCAAGGTCACCCTCGACGGCAACGCCGCCTTCCGCCACGACTACGCCGAGTACGAGGCCACCCAGGAGCGCGACGAGCGGGAGCAGGCCGCCCACGACAAGGACCTCCAGTACGTCGGGCTCGACGGCACCGTCGGCGTGATCGCCAACGGCGCCGGCCTGGCGATGAGCACCGTCGACATCATCAACCAGGTCGGCGGCAGCCCGGCCAACTTCCTCGACATCGGCGGCGGCGCCAACGCCGACGTGATGGCCGGGGCGCTCGAGGTCATCACCGGCGACCCCAACGTCAAGAGCATCTTCATCAACATCTTCGGCGGCATCACCAAGGGCGACGAGGTGGCCAACGGCATCGTCCAGGCCCTCGGCCGGGTCGACATCACCGTCCCGATGGTCATCCGCCTCGACGGCACCAACGCCGAGGAGGGCCGCAGGATCATCGAGGAGCAGGCCGCCGAGAAGGTCCAGTCCGAGCCGACGATGCTCGAGGCCGCCAAGGCCGCCGTCGAGCTGGCCAAGTAGAGGAACGAGAGCATGAGCGAGCGCAGCGAGCGAACCAGCAAGCACGGTCGTACTCCCGGTTCCGGAGGCCGTAGAAGCGCCCGTTCGAGCCGGTGAGGCCCTGATAGACGACCTTGGTGTTCTCGTCGACGAAGATCGCCATGGCTAGTTGCTCCCCTTCGCTGCGAGCTCGACGGCAGTGGCGGCGGCTTCGAGCATGGTCGGCTTCGAGATCAGGTTGTCCGAGGCGTGGTCGGCCAGGATCGCCCGGCCCTCCTCGGCGTTGGTGCCGTCGAGGCGGATGACGATCGGGGCGTCGATGTCGACCTTGCCGAGGGCCTGGACGATGCCGTTGGCCACCTCTTCGCCACGGGTGATGCCCCCGAAGATGTTGATGAAGATGGACCGGACCTTCGGGTCGTTGTTGATGACCTCCAGGGCCCCGGCCATGACGTCGGCGTTGGCCCCGCCGCCGATGTCGAGGAAGTTGGCGGGGGTGCCGCCGGCCTGGCTGACCACGTCCACGGTGCTCATGGCCAGCCCGGCGCCGTTGGCGATGATGCCGACCGAGCCGTCCAGGCCCACGTACTGCAGGCCCTTGTCGTGGGCCGCCTGCTCGCGCTCGTCGCGGACCTGGGTGGCCTCGTACTCGTCCCAGTCGTGGCGGAAGGCGGCGTTGTCGTCCAGGGTGACCTTGGCGTCGAGGGCGTGGACCCGGCCGTCGGGTGTGAGGATCAGCGGGTTGATCTCACAGAGGTCGGCGTCGCCGTCGGTGAAGGCCGTGTAGAGCTTTCGCAGGATGTCGACCGCGCCCTCGGTGGCCTGCGGGTCGAGGTGGGCTGCCTCGACCCACGCCCGGGCGTCGGCCTCGGACAGGCCCTCGGCGGGGTTCACGTGGATCTTGGCGATGGCGTCCGGGTCGGTCTCGGCCACCTCCTCGATCTCGACGCCGCCCTGGGCGCTGAGCATGCCCAGGTGCTTCTTGGCCGAGCGGTCGAGCGTGAAGCTGGCGTAGTACTCCTCGGCGATGTCCGACGCCGCCTCGATCCAGAGGATCTCGACG
>DASTYI010000172.1:0-10873 GCA_035765045.1 Iamia sp.
CGGCCAGGTGGTCGTCGAGGTCGATGGCGGGCGGGCCCGAGGGCGCGGTGCGGAGGTCGAGGGCGAGGTCCAGCGCGGCCAGGACCCGGAGCACGGCGGCCAGCTCGACCGTCGGCTTCCCGGCCTCGGCGGCGACGAGCCACTGCCGGCTCACCGAGGCCCGCTCGGCGAGTGCACCCTGGCTGAGCCCCAGCTCCTGACGTCGGGCGCGCACCAGCGCACCGATGTCCCGGGCGGTGTGCACCTTCACGCCGTCACCGTACGGCGACATCGCCCACCTGTCAACGTTCGACGACACAGCAGCGCTGTCCACGAACGGCGACATTGACCCGGTGTCGCCGAACGGCGACACCGCGACGCGGTCAGCGTCTCGGCCACCTCGCCTGGGCCCGAGCGGCCCGGCGAGCGCAGCGAGCCGAGAGCGGGAGGGACGGCATCGTTCACCGGCGGCGCCAGCCGCCGAGCATCACACACCGTGGAGCATCTCTGCAGCGTCACCGGCCAGGTAGGTGAGGATGAGGTCGGCGCCGGCCCGCTTGATGGCGGTGAGGTGCTCGAGGGCCACGGCGGCGCCGTCGATCCAGCCCCGCTCGGCGGCCGCCTTGATCATCGAGTACTCGCCCGACACATGGTAGGCCGCCAGCGGCACGTCGACCTCGGCGCGAGCCCGGGCCAGGATGTCGAGGTAGGCCAGGGCCGGCTTCACCATCACCATGTCGGCGCCCTCGGCGATGTCCTCGCGGATCTCCTCCATCGCCTCCCGGGCGTTGCCCATGTCCTGCTGGTAGGCCCGGCGGTCGCCGCCCCCGGCGATCTCGACGTCGACCGCCTCCCGGAACGGCCCGTAGAGCCCCGAGGCGTACTTGGCGGCGTAGGCGAGGATGGCCACCTCGGTGCGGCCCACGTCGTCGAGGGCGTCGCGGATCGCCATCACCTGGCCGTCCATCATCCCGCTGGGGGCGCAGACGTCGACCCCGGCCTCGGCCTGCGCCATCGCCGCCTCGGCGTAGCGCTCGAGGGTGGCGTCGTTGTCGACCTCACCGCTCGGGGTGAGCAGGCCGCAGTGGCCGTGGTCGGTGTACTCGTCGAGGCAGAGGTCGGCCATCAGCACGACCTCGTCGCCCACGTCGTCGCGCAGGTCGCGCAGGGCGACCTGGACGATGCCGTCGGGGTCCGAGGCGCCGCGGCCCTCGGCGTCCTTGTGCGCGGGGATGCCGAAGAGGATGACGGCACCGATCCCGAGGTCGTGGAGGCGCTCGACCTCGGCCCGGAGGCTGTCGCGGGTGTGCTGGACGACGCCCGGCAGCGAGGCGATCGGGTGCGGCTCGTCGATGCCCTCCCGCACGAACAGCGGGGCGACCAGGTCGTCGACCCCGAGACGGGTCTCGGCCACCAGGCGGCGGAGGGTCGGGGTGCGGCGGAGCCGGCGCAACCGTCGTTGGGGGAAGGCCATGGGCGCCAGCGTAGGGACGGACCGTACGGATGGTGCCAGGCACCGTTCGTACGCGGAACCCGACCCTCGCTGTCGCAGGGGGTCGGTACGGTGGCGGGATGCTCGCAGGGCGACCGGGCCTCAGCCCGGTGATGGTGGGCCGCACCGGGCCCCTCGACCGCCTCGCCGCCCTCCTCGGCGGGGAGGCGCCCGGTGTCGCGCTCATCGGGGGCGAGGCCGGCATCGGCAAGTCCCGCCTGGTGCGCGAGCTGCTCGACGTCCTCGCCCCGGAGGTCCGGGTCCTCGCCGGCCAGGCCGACCCCGGCGGTCTCAGCATCCCGTTCCGGCTCGTGCTCGACGTCGTCGCCGCCCGCACCCCCGCCGACGACGAGCGTCTGGCCGCCCTGCGGGCCGACGCCGACGAGCGCCGCCCGCTGGCCGACCTCCTCGGCCTGGCCCAGTCGCTCCTGCTCGACCTGATCGACGGCGACCGGGCCGTCGTCGTCTTCGAGGACCTGCACTGGGCCGACTCCGAGAGCATCACCGTCTTCGAGCGGCTCGCCGCCCTCGGCCCCGACGGGCCCTCGCTCGTCGGCACCTACCGTCCCGGCGACCTCACCCGGCGCCACCCCCTCACCGACGCCCTGGCCCGGCTCGACCGGCGCCCGCAGACCGTCCACCTCCGCATCGACCGGCTCTCGATCCCCGACGTCCAGGACTTCCTCGCCGCCGTCTACGGCTCGCGGCCGTCGTACCGGGTGGCCGAGGCCCTCCACACCCGCAGCGGGGGCAACCCCTTCTTCCTCGAGGAGCTGCTCGTCGCCTCCGGCGGTGCCACCCTCGACGACCTCACCACCGCCCCCCTGCCGTGGAACCTGGCCGAGGCGGTGCGGGCCCAGGTCGACGATCTCGAACCCGCCTCGCGCCGGGTGATCGAGACGGCCGCCGTGCTCGGCCGGCGGGTGCCCTTCGACGTCCTCGCCGCCGTCACCGGGCTCGACGAGGGCGAGCTGATCGACGTCCTGCGCGACCTGATCGACCGCGACCTGCTCACCGAGACCGAGGTCGACGTCTTCAGCTTCCGCCACGACCTCTCCCGCGAGGCGATCGAGCAGCGGCTGCTCGGGCGCGAGCACCGGCGCATCCACCAGGCCGCCCTCGACGTCCTCCACCGCGCCGAGTCGCCCAACCTCGCCGCCATGGCCCGCCACGCCCACGGCGCCGGCCGGGCCGACGAGATGGTCGAGCTGGCCCGCCGGGGCAGCACCCGCTACCTCGCCATCGGGTCGAGCTACCAGGCCCTCGACCTGGCCGAGCTCGGGCTCACCGAGTGCGAGGACGACCTCACCCTCCTCGCCACCGCCGCCCGCGCCGCCTGGCTGTCGGGGCTCCACACCGATGCCGTCGTCCACGCCGAGGCGCTCGTCGCCCACGCCGAGGCGGCCGGCGACGTGGCCATGCGGGCCACCGGGCGCCGGCTCCTGATGCGGCTCTACTGGGAGCTCGGCCACGAGCCCTCACGGGCCGAGGTGATGGACGCCCTCATCGCCGACCTCGACCTGCTCGACGACGGGCCCGACCGGGCCGCCGCCCTCACCGACCTGGCCCAGGTCTCGATGCTGACCAACCACGTCGACGAGACGGTCCACTACGCCAAGATGGCCATCGAGGCGGCCGAGCGCCACGGGCTGCCCCAGGTCCGCCGCAACGCCATCGTCGAGCGGGCCAGCGCCCTGCTCAACAACCGGGAGAGCGCGGCCGAGAGCGTGGCCGACCTGGTCCGCACCGGCGACGAGGCCGCCGCTGCGGGCGAGGACCTCCTCGCCGCCCGGGCCTGGAGCAACGCCGCCTTCTCCAGCGCCGGCATCCTCTCCTCGGCCCAGCGGCTGGAGCTGCTGGAGAAGATGCACGGCGCCGCCGACCGGGCCGGCTGGCAGCCCGAGGGCACCCACTCGTTGGCCTCGGGCCGCTTCGAGGTCGCCTTCCACGACGGCGACATGGCCGCCGCCGAGGCCGCCGTCGCCGGCTTCTTCGCCACCGACATCGCCTGGCCGATCGGCAAGCACGGCTGGCTCGGGCTCCGCACCCCGCAGCTCCACCTGGAGCAGGGCGAGCCCGACCGGGCCCAGTGCGCCCTCGACGCCATCGACGACCTCCCGCACCCGATGACCGAGCTGCGCACCGCCATCGGCCTGGAGGTGGCGCTGGCCCGGCGCGACGCCGCCGCGGTGGCCGAGCGGATCGCCGAGCTCGACCGCAAGGCGGCCATCGACGGGCTCGACGCCGACTCGCTGGTCGACGTCATCCCCCGCACCGGCGAGCTGGGGCTCGACCCCGCCGTCGCCCGCCGGCTGGTCGGCGCCACCCAGCGGATCTGGGGCGGCACGTCCGAGGTCCTCGCCCTCGGCCGGGCCCGGCTCGAGGCCCACATCGACCTGGCCGAGGGGCGCAACGAGGAGGCCCTGGCCCGGCTGCTGGAGGTCATCGACGTCCCCGACGGCCTGCTCATCCGCTCGGCCGGCCAGCGGGCCACCGACCACATGGGGGCGGCCCGGGCCCTCCTCGCCCTCGGCCGGGCCCCGGAGGCCAAACCGCACGCCGCCGCCGCCCGCCGGCTCCTGGCCCGCTGGCCCGGCTACCGTCGTGACCAGCTCGCCGCCCTGGAGCGGCGGCTCGGCGCCGCCCCGGCCGACGACGCCGCCGGGGTCGAGTCGCTCACCCCCCGCGAGCGCGAGGTCCTGGGCCTGGTGGCCGAGGGCCTGTCGAACGCCGAGCTGGCCGAGCGGCTCTACATCTCCCCCCGCACCGCGGGCGTCCACGTGTCGAACATCCTCGCCAAGCTCGGCGTCTCCCGCCGCACCGAAGCCGCGGCCTGGGCCCACCGCCACGGCCTCGACGCCTGACCTGACCCACCCCGCGACGCCCAGCCCACAAGAACGGGTTCTTGTGGGCTGGGCGGTGCAGAAGCGCGACGAGGGCGCACAGGAACGGGGGCGGGGGGTTCTTGCGGGCGAGGGGGCGCGGATGCGCGACGCCGGGGCACAGGAAGCCTCCCGGGGGGGCCGGGCGGGGGAGGCGGGGGCCGCGGGGGTCAGGGCCGGAGCCCGGCGGGGGCCGGGGAGGCCGGGACCGGGGGCCGGCGGCCGGGGAGGACGGGCCGGGGGCCCGGGGGCCCGGCGGGGCTGGAGAAGCGGGGGCGGGGTCAGGAGTGGGGGCCGGGGGTCAGGGGGGTGGGGGGAGGAGGTGCTGGCGGAACCAGTCGAGGATGAGGCGGGCGCGCTGGACGCGGTGCTGGGGGGAGCCGGAGCGGGACAGCTCGTGGCCCTCGCCCGGGAAGCGGTGGTAGCGGACCTCCCGGCCGAGCTTGCGGAGGGCGAGGTAGAGCTTGTCGGCCTGCTCGACCGGGCAGCGCCAGTCCTCGTCGGAGTGGAGGATCAGCATGGGCGTGGTGATGTCCCGCACGTAGGTGATCGGCGACATCCGCCGGTACTCGTCGGGATCGTCGAGGTGGTCGACCCCGAGCACGTCCCCGAACAGGCCCATGGCGTCCGACGTCGTCTCCAGCGTCAGCAGGTCGTTGACGGCCCGCTCGCTGCACGCCGCCGCGAAGCGGTCGGTGTGGCCGACGATCCACGTCGTCATGTAGCCCCCGTAGCTCCCGCCGAGGACGCCCATCCGCTCGGGGTCGAGGAACGGGTACCGATCGAGGGCGCCGTCGAGGGCGGCGATCAGGTCCCGGTGGTCGTCACCGCCCCAGCCCTGGCCCGGGTCGACGGCGGCCCGGGGCGAGCGGATGGTGCGCACCCACGCCAGGTCCTGGCCGGTCGAGCCGTGGGGGTTGGCGAACACGACGCAGAACCCGGCCGACGCCCACAGCTGGAACTCGTCGAACCAGCGCTCGCCGTACTGCGTGGTCGGCCCCCCGTGGATGCTGAGGAGCACCGGGTGACGCGCCCCGGATGCCCGGTCGAGGTCGCGGGGCGTCACCAGCCAGACGTCGATCTCGCCCCCGGCCGGCGAGGGCACGGTGAAGCGCTCGGTCGGGTGGGCCGGGCAGCGGGCGTGGAAGGCGTCGGTGTGACGGCTGAGGCGGCGGCCCGGGCCGGTCGGGTCGCGGCCGTCGGCGGCGAGGACGTGGACCTCGGGCAGCGTCTCGGGGTCGGACCGGGTGGCGGCGAGGGTGCCGCCGGCGAGGTCCCACTGGGCGAGGATGCACCCCTCGGCCCCGGCGATCGCCACCGGCGGGCCCCCGGCGGCGGGCACCCGGTAGACCGGCGTCGTCCCGTGGTCCTCGGCGTTGAAGACGAGGTCGTCGCCGTCCCAGACCGGCGGCCGGGCGCCCGGGTAGGGGGCGTGGGTGCGGTCGAGGGCGGCGGCGGGGAAGGTGACGGCGCCGCGGGCCACGTCGATCACGGCCAGCCGCGACCCCCAGGGGCCGTCGGTGACCCGCTCCTCCAGGGCGGCGATGCGGCTGCCGTCGGGCGACCACGACAGCCCCGTCCAGAACACCGGCCCGCCGACCACGGTGGTGACCGGGGGCAGCTCGGACGGCACGCCGGGCCCGACCTCGGCGACGAGGACGGCAGCCCGCTGGTCGAGGTCGAAGTCGGGCACGGCCCCGCCGCTGAAGGCGAGGCGGGTGCCGTCGGGCGACCAGGTCGGACTGCCGTGGTCGCCCTGGGCGTCGCCGACGAGGGCGTCCTCGGACCCGTCCGGCGCCGCCCCGGAGACGACGGTGGCGGGCGCCGACCCGTCGACGGGCACGACCCAGATCCGCTCGGGGCGGTCGACGATCCAGCCCTCGCCGTCGAGCATCGAGAGCAGCCGGGTGACCTCGCGGGGCGGCCGGGCGGCGTCGTCGGCGCCCTCGTCGTACCGGCTCGTCCGCCGCCGGCAGGCGAAGGCGATGCGGGTGCCGTCGGGCGACCAGCGCAGCTGGCTGATCCCCTCGGGCTGGGACGTCAGCGTGACGACCTCGCCCGGGCCGTCGATGGGCAGCAGGTGGAGGGTCGACCGCTTCTCGTCGCCGTCGGACTCCCGCCAGCTGGTGAAGGCGAGCAGGCGGCCGTCGGGCGACCACGCCGGCTCGCCGTCGCCATCGGTGCCGGCGGTGACCTGGCGCGGCGGGCGGGAGCCGTCGGCCGGGCCCAGCCAGACGGCGGAGCGGTAGCGGTTGGCGTCGAGGTCGGTCCGACGCACCGTCCACGCGACCAGCTGGCCGTCGGGGGACACGGCGGGGGCGCCGACCTCGACCATGTGGCCGATGTCGTCGGGGAGCACGGCGCCCGACGGTACCGGGGTCAGGCGATCAGCGCGGCGAGCGAACCGGGGGTGAGGTCGGCGAGCGAGGCGGCGACGAGGTCGGCGCCGCTCAGGTCCTGGTGCGAGGTGAGCCGGGTGGGGACGGCGACGACGGCGGCCAGCCCGGCGGCCCGGGCCGCCTCGATCCCCCGGTGCGTGTCCTCGACGGCGACGGTGGCGGCGGCCTCGACGCCCAGCTCCTCCAGCGCCGTGAGGTAGAGGTCGGGCGCCGGCTTGCCGGCCCGGACGGCGGGGTGGTCGACGCCGACGAGCGCCGTGAACCGGTCGCCCAGGGCGAAGCGGTCGAGGTGGTGCTCCAGCCACTCGCGGTCGGAGCCCGAGGCCACGCCGAGGGTGATCCCGGCGTCGTGGAGGGCGTGGACGAGGTCGATGGCGCCGGGGGCGATGGCCGAGTCGTGGCGTGACGAGGGGGCGTCGAGGAGGGCGGCGCGGGCGTCGTCCCAGGCGGCCTGGTCGATGGCGAGGCCGAGCTCGGCGGCCAGCCCCTCCCAGTAGCTCTCGAGCGACGAGACCCCGACGGCGTGGGTGGCCCACAGCTCGGGCGTCAGGACGGCTCCGAGCCCCGCCGCCGCCAGCCGGGCCCGCTCGTAGATCGGCCACTCCGTGTCGACCAGCGTCCCGTCGAAGTCGAACACCACCGCAGCCAGCTCTGCCACCACCCGAGGTTGCCCCGCCCACCCCCACCCCGTCGAACTTTGGACGGGAGGGCGCCGCATGCGGCGACCCTCGTACAAGGTTCGAGGGGGTCAGGGGCGGGCGCCGAGGCGGGCGACGGCGTGGGCGGCGAGGGCGACGCCGGCCTCCAGGGCGGCGGGGCGGTCGGCGCCGGCGCGGGTGGCGGCCAGGAAGCCGGCGGCCAGGGCGTCGCCGGCGCCGGTGGTGTCGACCACCTCCGCCGGGGCGGCCGGCACCGCCACCGACGAGACGCCGTCGGTCCACGTGGCCCCGTCGGCGCCGGCCTTGGCGACGACCGCCCCGATCCCGGCGGCGAGGGTGGCGTCGAGGCCGCCGAGGGCGGCCAGCTCGGCGGCGTTGGCGAACAGCACGTCGACCCCGGCCAGCAGGGCGAGGGCGACGGCCGCCCCGACGTCGGCCAGCGGGCCGGCGCTGGCGGCGTCGACCGAGGTCGGGACGCCCCGCGCCCGGGCCCCGGCCAGGGCGGCGACCCCGGCGGACCGCGACCCCTCGTGGAGCAGCGCGTAGCCCGAGACGTGGACCCAGGCCGCCCCGGCGAGGGCGGCGTCCACGGCGGCGGCCGGGAGGGCGTCGTTGGCCCCCCGATCGGGGAGCATCGTCCGCTCGCCGTCGGGGGCGACGATCACGACGCACGTCCCGGTGGCCCGGTCGGCCAGCACCGGGCCGACGAACGCCACCCCGGCGGCGGCCAGGTCCCGGCGGGCCACGGCACCGAGCTCGTCCTCGCCCACGGCGGCGAGGAGGGCGACCTCACCCCCGGCGTGGGCGATCCAGGCCGCCGTGTTGGCCGCCGACCCACCGCCGGTCAGCCGGACCTCGGCGGCGGTGTCGCTGCCCACCCGCAGCGGGCCGGCCGGCCGGGCGACGACGTCGACCAGGAGGTCACCGACGACCAGGACCCGCCCCGCCGGGGCGTCAGGCACCGGCGACGCGGGCGGCGGCGATCTGCGCCGCCAGGGTGGCGTTGGCCAGGACGAGGTCGACGTTGACCTCGAGGCTGGCGCCCGCCGTGGCCTGGTGGAAGTAGGCCAGCAGGAAGGGGGTGACGTCCTTGCCCCGGACGTCGGTGCGGGCGGCCAGGTCGAGCCCCTCGCCCAGCACCCGGTCGTGCATCTCCTGGGGCAGGGCCTCGTCCTCCCGCACCGGGTTGGCGACGACGAGGGCGGCGTCGTCGGTGCCGAGGGCGGTGCGGGCCGCCATCACCGCCGCCACCTCCTCGGGGGTGTCGCAGCGCCACTCGAGGTCGAAGCCCGAGTCGGGCCGGTAGAAGGCGGGGAACCGGCTGGTGCCGTAGCCGACCACGCCGATGCCGAGGGTCTCCATCCGCTCGAGGGTGGCGGCCACGTCGAGGATCGACTTCACCCCGGCGCACACCACGGTGATCGGCGTCCGGGCCAGCACGGGCAGGTCGGCCGACTCGTCCCAGGTGCGGGAGGCGTCGCGGTGGACGCCGCCGAGCCCGCCGGTGGCGAACAGGGTGATGCCGGCCCGGGCGGCGAGGTGGGCGGTGGCGGCCACCGTGGTGGCGCCGTGCCCGCCCCGGGCGGCGACGACGCCGAGGTCGCGGGGGCTGACCTTGGCCACGTCGTCGGAGGTCGAGATGACGTCGAGGGCGGCGGCGTCGAGCCCGATGCGGGCCTCCCCGTCGACGACGGCGATCGTGGCCGGGACGGCGCCGGCGGCCCGGACCGTGTCCTCGATCCGCACCGCGATCTCCCGGTTGTCGGGTCGGGGCAGGCCGTGGCTGATCAGGGTCGACTCGAGGGCCACGACCGGCGCCCCGGTGGCCAGGGCCTCGGCCACCTCGGGGGCCACGACGAGGCCGTCGGGCGGGGTGGGAGCGGGCATGGCCGGGAGTGTGCCACGCCACGGCCGGGTCAAACACGCTTCGTGGCGCAGCCCCTACGTCTCAGCCACGGTCGGGGGCCAGGTGGTCGCGCAGGGCGGCGACCAGCCCGGGGATGGTGTGCTCGACCGCCTCGACGTCGACCCGCAGGCCCCGCTCCCGCGCCGTCGCCGCCGTGATCGGCCCGATGCAGGCGACGACCGGGGGCACGGCGTCGGCCCCGAGGGCCTCGACGAACCGGCTCACCGTCGACGACGAGGTGAAGGTGATGGCGTCGGCGCCGGCCACCGCCTCCCGGGCGGCGGGGGCGACGGCGGCCGGGACGGTGCGGTAGGCGGGCACGACCTCGACCTCCCAGCCCCGGGCCCGGAGCCCCTCGGGCAGCACCTCGCGCGCCTCCTCGGCCCGGGCGATCACGACCCGGCCGCCCTCCCCCGCCGGCGCCGGCGGCGGCCCGGGGAAGACGTCGAGCAGGGCCTCGGCCACGAACCGCTCGGGCACCAGGTCGGCCACGACCCGGTAGCGGGCCAGCGCCGCCGCCGTCCCCGGCCCGATGGCCGCCACCCGCACGCCGCCGAGGGCCCGGGTGTCGGGGAGGTGGGCGAAGGTCCGCTCGACCCCGTTGGGCGAGGTGAACACGAGCCAGCGGGCGGTCCCGATGCCGGCCAGGGCGGCGCGCAGGGCGGCCCCGCCGTCGCTCGGGGGCTCGACGGCGATCACCGGCACCTCGATCGGCTCGGCCCCGAGGGCGCCGAGGGCCCGGCTCAGCTCCGACGCCTGGGTCCGGGTCCGGGTGACGACGACCTTCCGGCCGAGCAGCGGGCGGTCGGCGAACCAGCGCAGGTCGGTGCCGACGACCCGGCCGACGACGATGACGGACGGCGCCGCCAGCGGGTGGTCGCCCAGGGTCGCCAGCGTGGCCCGGATCGTGGTCTGGTCGGGTCGGGTGCCCCAGCGGACGGCGGCGGCGGGCGTGTCGGGCGGGAGCCCTCCGGCGAGGAGCCGCTCGGCGATCCGGGGCCAGCGCCCGACGCCCATCAGGATGACGAGGGTCCCACCCAGCCGGGCCGCCGCCTCCCAGTCGACCGTCCCCTCACCGGTCGAGGGGTCCTCGTGCCCGGTGATGACGGTGAAGGCGGTCGACGAGAACCGCTGGGTGACCGGGATGCCGGCGTAGGCGGGCACGGCGATGGCCGAGGTGATGCCGGGGACGACCTCGTAGGCGACGCCGGCCGCGGCCAGGGCGGCGGCCTCCTCGCTGCCCCGGGCGAAGACGAACGGGTCGCCGCCCTTGAGCCGCACGACCTCCTGGCCGGCCAGCCCCCGCTCGACCAGCAGGGCGGTGATCTGCTCCTGGGTCATCCGGGCGTGGCCCGGGGCCTTGCCGACGTCGATCCGCTCGGCGCCGGCGGGGGCCAGGTCGAGCAGGGCGGCGGCCGAGAGCCGGTCGTGGACGACCACGTCGGCCCGGGCCAGCGCCTCGGCCCCCCGCAGGGTCAGCAGCCCCGGGTCCCCCGGCCCCGCACCGACCAACCAGACCGTCACGCCCCGGACCCTACCGACCCCGAACCGGCGAT
>DASTYI010000173.1:0-2882 GCA_035765045.1 Iamia sp.
GAGCGTCACCGTCACCACACCCGACGGCAGACGACGAACAACCCCACCCCCACGCACCGAGATCCTCACCCACGCCGCCTGAACCGGCGCGCCCCGGCGTCTACGAGTCGTCGAGGAGGATGCCGAAGGTGGCGGCGCCGAGGCCGAGGTAGGCGAGGCTGAAGGTGACCAGGAGGAGGAGCCAGCGCCAGCCCTCTCCCGAGGTGCCGGCCAGGGCGGCGTCGACGGCCTGGGTGGCGCACAGGAGCAGGGGAGCCAGGGCCGGCAACATCAGCAGCGGGAGCAGCGTCGAGGCCACCCGCTGGCCGACCGAGAGCACGCCGTACAGGCAGCCCACCGCGGCCAGGCCGACCGTCGCCGCCACCACGCTCGGCACCAGCAGGGCGGGGGCGCCGAGGGTGGCGTCGTAGAGGGCGACGACACCGAGGCCGAGCAGCAGGTCGAGCACCAGCAGCTGGAGCGCCACCGAGGCGGCCTTGCCCAGGAAGATCCCGGCCGGGTGGAGCCCCGACAGCCGCAGGGCGTCGCGCAGCCCGTCGGGCCCCTCCAGGGCGAAGGCCCGCTGCACGGCGAGCAGCCCCGAGAGCAGGACGGCGATCCAGAACAGCCCGGGGGTGCCATCGCGCAGCACCCGGGTCGAGGAGTCGAAGGCGAAGGCGAAGAGGAGGAGCACGAGCACGGCGAAGGGGGCGACCTGGTTGACGACGACCCGGGTCCGGGCCTCGATCGCCAGGTCCTTGCGGGCCACCAGCCAGGCGGCGCGGACGATCGCCCCCAGGTCAGGCACGGGGCACCTCCCGGACGTGACCGCCGACCACCTCGACCTGCCGGTGGGCCACCCGCTCCGCCCGCTCCAGCTCGTGCGACGACAGCAGCACGGTCGCCCCGGCGGCCACGGCGTCGGCGATCAGCCCGTCGACCAGGTCACGGCCGGCGGCGTCGAGGCCGGCGTGGGGCTCGTCGAGCAGCCACAGCTCGGGCCGGCGGGACACGAGCACGGCCAGCGAGGTCCGCCTCCGCTGGCCGGCCGAGAGCTTGGCCACCGGCACGTCGCGCAGCCGGCCGGCCAGGCCGAGGCGCTCGAGGGCGGCGGCCACGTCGGCGTCGTCGGCCCCTGCGGCGGCGGCCCAGAAGCGGACGTTGGCCTCGACGCTCAGGTCGTCGTAGAGCCCGGTGGCGTGGGCCAGCAGGCCGATCCGGCGCCGGACCCACCGCCGGTCGTGGCGGAGGTCGTGGCCCAGCACCCGGGCCTCGCCCTCGACCACCGGGATCAGCCCCGCGCACGTCCGCAGCAGGGTCGTCTTCCCGGCCCCGTTCGGCCCCTGGAGCAGGACGACCTCGCCCCGGGCCACGGTGAGGTCGGCGCCCGCCAGGGCGGGGAAGCGACCGACCAGGGCGACGGCGCCACGGAGGTCGACGGCGGGCTCCATGGCCGGGCGGAGGTTAGTGCCGGGCGACCTGGGACTACCCTCTCGGACGTGCTGACGACCGAGCCGACGGCGGCGTCGGGCGGGTCCGGCGACGAGCTCCCCGCCGAGCCGGACCGGTCGCCGTCGCGCCACCGCCTCGCCCGTGTCGTCGGCGCCGTGGGCCGGCTGATGATGACCAGCGGCGTGGTCATCCTCCTGCTCGTCGCCTACCAGCTGTGGGGCACGAGCCTCCAGACCAACCGGGCCCAGGACCAGCTGGCCGACGAGTTCGCCGGCGTCGTCGAGGGCCTGCCCGAGGACCCGGCCACCACGACGAGCACCACCACCGAGCCGGCGACCACGACCGAGCCCGGCCCCCCCGAGACCCTGCCGGCCGAGCCGGCCCCCACGATCGCCCCGCCCGGCGTCGGCGAGACGATCGGGTACTTCACCATCCCCGCCATCGGGCGCAACAGCCCCTACTACACCGTCGAGGGCACCGTCCCCCGACAGCTCCGGCGGGCCGCCGGCCACTACCCGGGCACCCCGCTCCCGGGCCAGGCCGGCAACGCCTCGGTCGCCGGCCACCGCACGACCTACGGCGCCCCGCTCCACAACGTCGACGACCTGGTGCCCGGCGACGAGATCTTCTTCACCACCGCCCAGGGCGAGTTCACCTACGCCGTGCGCGAGGTGAAGATCGTCGAGCCCGACGAGATCTCGGTCATCCAGCCCCAGAACCCCACGCCCGACAAGCCCGAGGGCGAGGACCTCCTCACCCTCACCGCCTGCCACCCGAAGTTCTCCGCCGAGCAGCGGATCATCGTCGTGGCCGAGCTCCAGGGCGCCCCGGTGCCCAAGCTGGCCGGCCAGGACGAGAAGGCCGAGGAGGTCATCGCCGAGCTGGGCGACGAGGGCGGCGGCTCCGAGACGATCGACGCCTTCGCCACCGAGCCGGCCCTCACCTTCCCCGGCGCCTGGTGGGGCCTGGCCTGCATGCTGCTCTGGGGCCTGACCCGGGTCGGAGCCGTCCTGCTGCGACGGACCAAGGTCCCGTGGCCCCTCGCCTACCTCGTCGGCACGCCCGTCTGCCTGCTGGTCCTCTACCTCTTCTTCGAGAGCTTCAGCTACGAGGGCTTCGCCCGCTCGATCGGCCTGTCGATCTAGCTACTCGCCGCGGAACGTCGGGGGGCGGCGGGCGGCGAAGGCGGCCTTGCCCTCGACCAGGTCGGCGCTGGCCCAGGCCCGGTCGAAGGCGGCGGTGACGGCCGGATCGACCGGCAGGGCGGCGTCGAGGGCGTTGAGCATCAGCTTGTGCCCGGCGATGGTGAGCGGCGCCTTGGCCGCGATCTCCTCGGCCCAGGCGAGCGCCTCGGTCGCCGGTCCGAGCCGCTGGGCCAGGCCCAGCCGGTGGGCGTCGGCGCCGCCGAGCGTGTCGGCGGCCAGCAGCATCGTCCGGGCCACGCCCTGGCC
>DASTYI010000174.1:0-11253 GCA_035765045.1 Iamia sp.
GTGCTGATCGACGTGGCCCGGTCGGTCAACCTCTCCTCGACCGCCCGGCAGGCCCTGGCCGACGGCCCCGACCTGCCCGGCCGGCTGGCCGACCTCTTCGCCGAGTACACCGCCGAGGGCCAGGTCGAGCGGCGCCGCCTCTCGATCGAGCTGAGCCGGGCGGCCCACCACAGCGAGGTGCTCCAGGGCGACCTGGCCTCCTACAACGAGCGGCTGCGGGGGGCCCTGGGGGCCACGATCACCGCCGCCCGCCCCGCCCTCGCCGCCGACCCCGAGGAGGCCGCCCTGCTGGCCCACCTCCTCCTGATCCTGCTGATGGGGGCGATCCACCTCGACACCCTCGACAGCAGCCGCATCGGCGACCCCGACCTGATCGCCTTCCTGCGCGACCGCCTGGCCCGCATCCTCGACGCCGCTCCGGAGCGGGACACCGAGCCGCGCACCCACGTGGCCTCGGCCCGCCGCCGCACCGACCCCGAGGACGAGCCCGGCGACGGGCGCCGGCGCCGGGCCGTGCGCACCCGCCGGCGCATCCTGGAGGCGGCGTCCGAGCTGTTCGCCCTGCGGGGCTACGACGGGGCGACGGTCGACATGATCGCGGCCCAGGCCGAGATCACCGTGCCCGGGCTGTACCGCCACATCGCCAGCAAGGAGGAGCTGCTGGTCGAGGTGGGCCGCCACACCTTCGAGGGCTACCTGATGGCCCGTCCGCTGGAGTCCGGGGCCAGCCCCGCGGAGCGGCTGGCCGCCCTGATGTGCGCCTTCTCCAGCGCCGGCGACCGGGTGGCCCGCCGGCTGGCCATCGAGCTCGACTTCGGGGCCTGGCGGAACCCGGTGCTGGCCGAGGGGCTCCGCTCCTCGCACCTGGCCGTGCGGCGCAACGTGGCCCGGTCGCTGGCTGCGGCGGCGCCCGACCGCGACCCGGCCGAGTGCGAGCTGGCCGCCCTGGTCGCCCTCGTGCTCTTCATGGGCACCGCCCACATCGACACCATCGACCCGTCCCTCGTGGACGACCCGGCGTGGTGCGACCTGCTGCACCGGCGCATGGCCCAGCTCGTCCTCTGAGGGTTCAGCCCTCGAGGCCGGTGGCGAGGTCGGCGACGCGGTCGGCCACGGCGGCGGGATCGGCCTCCACCGCCCCGAGGTCGTCGAGGTGGCAGAGGCCGAGCAGGAGGAGGAAGAGGGCCTTGGTGGTGGCCGCCGGGTCGCGGTCCGGCGCCAGCCGGGCGGCCAGCCGCTCGGCCTCGGCCCGGTGCCACCCCTCCAGCAGCGCCGCCAGCCGGGGGTCGCGGCGGCTGGCGAGGTGGAGCTCGGCGAGCAGGCGACGGGTGGCGGCCATGTCGGGGCGCAGGTAGGCCCGGGCGATGGCGGCGAAGCCGGTCGCCTCGCCGCCGCTGGCGGCCTCGGTCATGCGCTGGAGGCCCCGCACGCCGGCCTCGTGGAGGAGGTCCTCCCGGC
Organism: Iamia sp.; assembly: GCA_035765045.1. Classification (GTDB taxonomy): domain Bacteria; phylum Actinomycetota; class Acidimicrobiia; order Acidimicrobiales; family Iamiaceae; genus Iamia. Next base: position 1,459 of record DASTYI010000174.1, read on the forward strand.
TGCCGAAGTGGTTGTAGACCGCCGTCGCCGTCACGCCCGCCCGTCGGGCGATCTCGTGCAGGGTGGCGCCGTCGAAGCCCCGCTCGGCGCACGCGCCGGCGGCGGCGTCGAGCAGTCGGTCGCGGGTGTCCCCCGCCTCGGCCTTCGGGGGCCGGCCCCGGCGTGCCGGCCTGCTCGCCATGGCCGGCGACCCTACTCCGGCGCCGGCCCCGTCCCCGACATAAAATGCACGCCCGTTCACTTCTTTGCGGAGGACCCGTGCTCACCATCGCCTCGCTGCTGTCCCGCCGGGCCGCCCGCCAGGGCGACCACCTGGCCCTGGTCGACGAGGCCACCGGCGACCGCTGGACGGTCTCGGCCCTCGACCGGGCCAGCGCGGCCGTGGCCGCCGTGCTCCAGGACGCCGGCGTCGGTCAGGGCGACCGCATCGGGCTGCTCGGCCCCAACCACCCGTCGTTCGTCGTGACCTACCTCGCCGTGGCCCGCCTCGGCGCCGTCCTCGTGCCCCTCAACGTGCGGCTGACCGCCCCCGAGCTGGCCGGCATCGCCGGCGACGCCGGGCTGGGTGGCCTGGTGGCCCACACCGAGGTGCCGAGCGGGGCCGCCGTGGCCGACGCCCTCGGCCTCCCGCCCGGCCGGTGCTGGGCGATCGGGCCCGGCGGCGACCTGGAGGCCACGATCGCGGCGGCGGCCGCCGGCGGCGCGGTGACCGCCCTCGCCGGTCCCCCGCCCGGCCCCGACGACCTCCTCTACCTGATGTACACCTCGGGCACGACGGGCCGGCCCAAGGGGGCCATGCACACCCACGCCACGACGGTGGCCGCCGCCGTCGGCGCCGTCGAGGCCATGGACTACCGCCCCGGCGACCGCTACCTCAACGTCCTGCCCCTCTTCCACGTGGCCTCGCTGGCGATGGTGAACATCTGCCTGTACCGGCGCTGCACCATGGTCCTCGGGCGCGACTTCGACCCGGCCCGGGCCTGGCGCACCATCGCCGAGCAGCGGGTCGACGCCATGATGGGCGTGCCCGTGATGCTGGCGGCGATGCTCGGCGCCCGCGACCCGGACCTCGACACCAGCAGCCTGCGGGTGCTGTCGACCGGGGCCGCCCCCGTGCCCCGCCCGCTGCTCGAGGCCTACCGCGACCTCGGCATCGACATCGTCCAGGCCTACGGGCTGACCGAGGCCGGCGGGGCGGTGTCGGTCCTCGACGCCGCCGACGCCGGGGCCCACCTCGGCACCGCCGGCAAGCCCCTCCTCGACGTCGAGCTCCGCATCGCCGGCCCCGGCGGGGGCGAGGCGCCCCCGGGCACCGCCGGCGAGATCCAGGTCCGCGGCCCGAGCACGTCGCCCGGCTACTGGGGGCTCACCGACGAGCGGCCCGACGGCTGGTTCGCCACCGGCGACGTCGGCGTGGTCGACGAGGCCGGCTTCCTCACCGTGGTCGACCGGCTCAAGGACATGGTCATCTCCGGCGGCGAGAACGTGTACCCGGCCGAGGTCGAGTCGGTGCTGTCGGGCCACCCGGCGATCGCCGACGTCGCCGTGATCGGGCAGCCCTCGGACCGGTGGGGCGAGTCGCCCTGCGCCGTCGTCGTCCCCGCCGACGGCTTCGACCCCGCCGACCTCCGGGCCTGGGCCGCCGAGCGGCTGGCCCCGTTCAAGCAGCCCCGGGCCATCGAGGTGGTCGACGAGCTGCCCCGCAACGCCAGCGGCAAGGTCCTCAAGCACGTCCTCCGCGACCGCTTCCCCGGCCCCGCCCCGGCTTGACCCCGAGCGCCACGCAGTCCTCGCCGCTGCGACCGTCATCCCCCTGTCACCAGATCGTCCATTGGCAGTCACTGACCTACCTGCTACGGTCCTCGACACCGTTCGTGCGGACGCGGGGAGGGGACCCGAAGGTGACGATGTTCGAGAACCGATCGAGGCGCGTCGTCGGCATGCTGGCCGCAGCTCTCCTGCTGCTGTCCCTCTCCAGCTGTGACATCTCGGAGGTCGGCGAGTCCCACTACGTGGACTGGGGGACTCCTCAGCCCGGTTGCGTGGCCTTCGTGCAGCACTGGTTCATCAACAGCAGCAGCTTCCGGGCACAGACGAGCGAGAAGAACGGCTCGAACTGCGCTGGGGGCGTGGCCGCCTGGCTGACGGTGCGCGGCTTCAACGGTGTCGTCTACGACACCAGCCCGAAGTGGGACAACAGCTACGCCGCCGACCTCGAGCCCGCGGTCGCCTCACCCTGGTCCCACCACATCCTGTGTCGGGACACCACCCACTGCGCTGGAGGGAACTATTGACACCGCTCACCACGCATCGCAGGTGGCGGCAACGCCTCCGACGGGCGGCGCTGCCGGGGGTGGCCGTCGTGATCCTGGGGCTGATCGCCGGCGTGGCGGCGGCCGACGTCGGCGATCGGAAGGTCACCCCGGCACCGAACACCTTCACCCTCGAATCGCGCGACCGTCCCGTGCCGGCGGACGAGCTGTGGTCGGCCGTGCTGGAGGTCGTCCGGTGCTACGAGGCGCACGGTCTCGACACCGTCGGTCCGTATCCGTCGGCCGACGGGCTCAACGTTCGTTACATGGTCACCAACGAGCCGAAGACGGCTGCTGCGGATCGCACCTGCGCCACGGACCTCATGCCGCTGGCCCGGCGGTTCGCCGTCGAGCCGGTGCCGGCGGAGGTGGCGAAGATGATCGGCCTCAGGGCCGATGTCGAGGCGTGCCTCGCAACCGATGGCATCACCGTCCCGGTCGCCCCGCGGACCGACGGCGTGACGGCCGCCGAGGCTGCGGATGCCGCCTTCCAGGGCATGGCCATGGCCGAGAGCGATGCCGTCCGCACCTGCGCCGAGCAGCTGACCCCGTAGCGTCCAGGTGCGACGTGGCGGGCAGACTCGGGCGACCTTCGTCGCCGTCAGCGTGGCCGTGATCATGGCGCCGATGGCTCTCGTGGCGTGCTCGGACGACGGCGACGGCTCGTCGGTCGGCACGACGACCGAGTCGCTGGCGGACGTCTCGTCGGACGACGGGTCCGGGGCCCCCGAGGTGTCGATCTGCGACGACCTCGAGCTGTTCCCGGTGCTGGCCCGCACACCATCCGGTGTCACGAGCCTCATGTTCCAGGCGAGCTCCGGGATCCTGACGCTCCGGCTCGGGTACGGCTCGCCCGATGAGGATCTCGACGAGGAGCCGTGGATCGCGCTCGCGGTCGATGTCGGCACTGGGCACAGCAGCGGAGCGCCGACGACCGTGATGACGGCCGATGGGTCGTTCCCGGGCAGCTTCGACGCCCGCCAGGTCGACCAGCCCGGCATCGACGACCCGAGAGAGGCCTCCTTCGCCTACTGGACCGCCGAAGGGCTCGCCATCACCGCCTCCGCGCTCGACGTCTCGCGGGCTGCGTTCGACGAGGCGATCGCCGAGCTGAGGTTGGTCGATCGGGCGTCCTTCCTCGACTACCAGGAGCAGGCGGAGCTCCGGTCAGAGGTGCTCTGCACCTGAGGTCTCATCCCGATCCGCTGCGGGCAGCCGCCGAGGCCATCACCGAGAAGCATCAGATCAAACGAGGGGAATCACATGCATCGCCATCTCACGCGGGTCATCTGTGTGGCGTCCGCGCTACTCGTCTGTGCCGTCTCGTCGGCACCGCCAGCTGCCGCGCTCACCGGCAACGAGAAGTTCACCATGGCGGTCTACGAGGACTTCCTCCTCCGGGCACCGACGTCGTCCGAGCTGGGGTGGTGGTCCGGCTTCCTCAACGGTGGAGGGACGCGCACCGCGATGGCTGCCAACGTCCTCGGTGATGACGAGTTCAAGACGATCTGGGTCCTCGGGGCCAGCCAGTACTACTTGGGTGGGACCAACTCGCAGCTGGGCACCGTCACGGCGAACCTGCTGTCCTCGGGCGACTTCGTCGCATCGGAGGTGGCGCTCCTCGCCGGTTCGACCTACTACTCCCAGAACGGGAGCTCGAGCTCCGGCTACGTGACGGCCCTGTACCAGGACGTCCTGCTGCGCAACGGCTCGTCGTCGGAGATCACCTATTGGGTCGGTCAGATCACGAGCGGCACCCGTACGCGCGCCTGGGTGGCCAGGTACTTCATCCGCAGCGGGGAGTCAGGAGACCGCCGGGTCGGGGGCACCGCGGGGATGACGACGTGCTCCTCGACGGTGCTCACCGATACCGCCGCGATCACGGCCGGGACCTACTGCCTGGTCCTCGACCGGCTGGCCGGGAGCGGCGAGATCTCCTACTGGTCGGGCCAGCTCGCCGGTCCGGCACAGCTTCCGTCCCTCTGGTCATCGGTCGCCGGCTCCACCGAGTACTACAACAACGCCCAGCTCCGCTTCTGAGCCTCCGGTCGGCGGGAGTCGTGGCGCCCGGGAGGTCGGAGGCGATTGGGGATCGGCTGACGAGGCGGCGGTACCTTCGGTGCGTGGCGAGGACGTCCGGATCGGCGGTGGAGGAGGTCGAGGGCCTCAACCTGAAGCAGGTCGCGCAGCAGCTCGGCGTGCACTACATGACGGCGTATCGCTACGTCCGCCAGGGGCGGCTGCCGGCTCGGCGTGAGGGGACGGCGTGGGTGGTCGACCCGGCCGATGTCGCCGCCTTCTCGCCGGGGGTCGCTCCGCAGGGGCGCGCCCACGAAGAGACCGGCCCGGGATCGGTGGACTGGGCGGCCCGCATCCGGCCGGCGCTGCTGGCGGGGAACGAGGTGGACGGCTGGGCGATCGTCGAGAAGGCGCTCGCCGCCGCGGTCTCCCCCCAGCGGGTCTACCTCGACCTGCTCGCCGGCACCGTGGCTGCGATCGGGGACGACGTGGTCTGCGGCCGGGCCACCATCGCCGACCAGCACCTCGCCACCGTCACCGCCCAACGCGTGGCCGGTCGGCTCGGCACCCGCTTCCGCCGTCGCGGCCGCTCCCGGGGCACGGTGGTCCTCGGCGCCCCGCTCGGCGAGCGGCACGCGCTCCCGATCGCCATCCTGGCCGACCTGCTCCGCATCGCCGGCTTCACCGTCCTGGAGCTGGGCGCCGACGTGCCGGCGGAGGCCTTCGCCACCGCGGCCGAGCGGGCCGAGCGGCTCGTCGCCGTCGGCATCGGCGTGACCGGGGTCGACCACTTGGATCGGGCGGCGGACGTCGTCCGGCTGGTGCGGGAGGCCGCCCCGGGTTGCCCCGTCCTCCTCGGCGGCCAGGCCGTGCGCAACCCCGAGGTGGCGGCGATCGTCGATGCCGACGCCTGGGCACCGGACGGTGAGAGCGCCGTCGCGCTCGTCGAGGACCTCGTCGGACGCGATTAGTAGTCAAAGCAGACCGTCGCCGGGGGCAGGCGTCGCCGGTACAACCGGTCCCATGCGCACCTCTCGTGTCATCGCCGTCGCGCTCGCCTCCGTCTCGATCGTCGTCGCCGTCGTCGGCGGCCCCGCCCCGGCCCCGGCCGGCGCCGCGCCGGACCCGATCGCCGAGGCGGCGCTCGACTGGTTGGAGGACGAGCTCGCCGCCAACGGGCACGCCATGCCGGGGTTCGTGCCCGGCTCGCCCGACTGGGGCCTGACCGCCGATGCGGTGCTGGCCCTGGCGGCCGGCGGGCGGGGTGACGACACCGAGGCGGTGGCGACGACCGAGCACCTGCTGGACCACGTGTCGGAGTACGCCACCTGGGACGACGTCGGTCCGGAGTACCCCGGCGTGGTCACGGCCGGCGCCATGGCCAAGCTCCACCTCGTCGCCGAGGTCCAGGGGGTGGACGACGAGGCGGCGACCGACGGCTTCGACCTGGAGGCCGAGGTGCGGGCGACGATGCAGACGACCGGGAAAGAGGCGGGTCGGTTCTCGGACGTCAACCCCCACTTCCCGGGTGACAACAGCAACCTGTTCGGCCAGAGCCTGGCCGTGCTGGGCCTCTCCTACACCGAGGGCGGGGTGCCGGCGCCGGCCGTCGCGTTCCTGCTCGCCCAGCAGTGCCCCGCCGGCGGCTTCCGGCTCACGTTCCCGACGACCGCGGGGTGCACCAGCAACGACGCCGCCGACACCGATGCCTCCGCCATGGCCGTCCAGGCCCTCCTCGTCGTCGAGCGCACGCCCGCCGTCCGCGCCGCGCTGGTCGAGGCGCTCGACTGGTTCGAAGAGGAGCAGGACCCGGCCACGGGCGGCTTCGGTGGCACCGGTCCCACCGCGGCGATCAACACCAACAGCACGGGCCTCATCGCCGAGGCGTTGCGGGCCGCCGGCCGCACCGAAGCAGCCGACGCCGCCGCCGGCTGGGTGGCCACCATGGCCCTCACCGCGGCGAACACGGGCGGTGGGCCGGCGGCCGGTGACGTCGGGGCCATCGCCTACGACCCGGGCGCTCGCGACGCCGCCATCGACGGAGGGCTCGACGACGGAAGTCGCGACCAGTGGCGCCGCTCCACCCCGCAAGCGGTCCTGGCCCTCGGCCTGCCCGACCTCGGCTCGATCGGCCGCGACCCGGCCGAGCCGGTGGGCGATCCCCGCACGGCGGCGGAGTCCTTCGTCGTGGCCGCCTACACCGACCTGCTCGGCCGGCCGCCAACCGCGGGCGAGGAGGCCACAGGGGCCCGGCGGGCCGCCACCTCGAGCGGGAAGGCAGCACTGCTGCGAGAGCTGGCCGGCAGCACCGAGTGGGCCGGGCGCCTGGTGCGCCGCTTCTACACCGACACCCTCGAGCGGGAGCCGTCAGCCAGCGAGGTCGCCTACTGGGTGGGCGAGCTGCGTTCGGGGCGACGGACGGTGGCGTGGGTGGCGGCATCGTTCTACGGGTCGCCCGAGTACTTCGCCCGGACCGGCCGGCAGCACGGCCCGTGGGTGGCATCGCTGTACGACCGCCTCCTCCACCGGTCGCCGAGCGACGCCGACGTCGCCTTCTGGTCGGCCCGCGCCCAGCAGCGCGGCCGGGGCGTGGTGGCCAAGGACATGTACCAGAGCCTGGAGTCCCGCCGGGACCGGGTCGGGGTCGTCTACCAGGACATCCTCGGCCGGCCGGCCGACCCGGGCGGCCGCGACCACTGGGCCCGGCGCCTCGTCCGCGAGGGCGACATCGCCCTCGCCGTGGGCCTCGCCGCCTCCGGCGAGTACGCCGCCCGTGCGGCCGCCCGCTTCCCATGACCCTCCGCGCCCTGGTCGCGACGGCGCTGGTGGGCGCGGGCGTGGCGGTCCTGCCGGCCCCTCCTGCGACCGCCGAGGTGACGCCCCGCGGGCACGACGGGGCCTGCGCCCCGGACGACGACGTCGGCGTCACCATCGTCGTGGACTTCCAGGATCTGGGTGGCGGCGTCAACGTGCGTTGCACCGAGCGGCCGCCGACCGACGGGGCCGACGCCCTCGACGCCGCCGGGATCTCGTGGCAGGGGGTCGTCCGCTGGGGCCGCGGCTTCGTGTGCAAGATCGCCGGCAAGCCGGCCGACGACCCGTGCATCGACACGCCGCCAGCCTCGGCCTACTGGTCCTACTGGTTGGCGCCCCGCGGCGGCCGCTGGTGCTACTCGAACCTCGGTGTCCTGAACCGCAGGCCGCCGCCGGGCACGGTCGAGGGCTGGTCGTTCTCGCTCGACAGGGACGGAGGGCAGAGCCCACCGCCCCGCATGGCCCCCCCGGCGCTCGCCCCGGGGCTCCGACCCAACCCGCTCGGGGCCGACGACTGCGACCCGTCCGGTGGCGACGGGCCGAGCACGACCACACCGACCACCGCCCCTCCGACGACCGATCGGCCCGGCGGGGGCGGCGGGAGCACGGCCGTCCCCCTCCCCGGCGATCCCTCGCCCCCTGGTGGCGGTGGGGACGGGGACACCGACGAGCCGGGTGACGGGTCCGATGCCGCTCCCGACGGCGAGGACCCGGCGACGGCGGGACCGGGGGGCTCGTCCCCCTCCACCACCGGCGACCACGGCAGCAGCACGGCCTCCCCGGCCGAGCCCGGCGAGGACGACCGGGACGCGGCCGCGACGGGCGCCGAGGCCGAGGCCGGTGGACCGGGCGGCAGCGGTGAGCGGGCCACCGGCGTCAACCCGACCGACCTCAGCAGCGACGGCTCCGGCGGTGGCGGTGGCTTCCCGGTGTCGACGGGGGCCGGGATCGGTGCCGTCCTGGCCCTCGCCGCCGGCGGCGCCGTCGTCGCCCGGCGCCGGAGGACCGGCGGCGGGACGCTCGATGGCGCCGCGTGACCATCACGATCAAGCCGGCGCGACGGCTGGTCCGCCTCCCCCGCCCGCTCCACCCCGCGGCGTGGTGGGGCTGGGCTCTCGGCCTGGCCACCGCCGCCAGTCGCACCACGAACCCGATCCTCCTCGCCCTGGTGGCCGTGGTCGCCGCCTTCGTCGTCGCCGCCCGGCGCACCGAGGCACCGTGGGCCAAGGGGTTCCGCACCTACCTCGTCTTCGGCATCGTCGTGATCGCCATCCGGGTCGTGTTCCGCATGGTGCTGGGTGGTGAGGACGGGGGGCACCGCCTGTTCACCCTGCCGTCGATCCCGCTGCCCGATGCCGCCGCCGGGATCCGCATCGGGGGGCCGGTGTCGCTCGAAGGCGTGCTGGCCGCTCTGTACGACGGGCTCCGGCTGGCGACGCTGGTGGCCTGCGTCGGCGCCGCCAACGTGCTGGCCGACCCGAAGCGCCTGCTCAAGGCCATGCCGGCGGCTCTCCACGAGGTCGGCGTGGCCGTCACCGTCGCCCTCACGGTGGCCCCCCAGCTGGTCGAGAGCGGCCAGCGCATCCGACGGGCCCGCCGGCTGCGGGGCGAGCCCGGCCAGGGACTGCGCCGGTTCCTCCCCGAGGTCGTCGTGCCCGTGCTGACCGACGCCCTCGACCGCTCGCTCCTGCTGGCGGCGGCCATGGACTCCCGGGGCTACGGCCGGCTCGCCGCCGTCCCCCGCCACCTGCGCACCGCCACCGCCGCCCTCGTCCTGGGCGGGCTGGCCGGCATCGCCGTCGGCACCTACGGCCTGCTCGACACCACCGCGCCCCGGGTCCTCGGCCTCCCGCTCCTCGCCCTCGGCCTGACCGCGGCCGCCGTCGGCACGCATGTCGGGGGCCGGCGGGTCATCCGCAGCCGCTACCGCCCCGACCGCTGGCGGGCGGCCGAGTGGGCGGTGACGGCAACGGGCCTGGCCGTGGGCGGCACCATGGTCCTGCTCGGCTCGATCGACCCCGGCGACCTGAACCCCTCGCTCCAGCCCCTGCGGTGGCCGACGGTCCCGACCCTCCCCGTCCTCGCCATCGGCCTCGGCCTCCTGCCCGCCGTGCTGGCCCCGCCGGTGGAGGCGACGGCGTGATCCGCCTCGACCGTGTCTCCGTCACCTATCCCGGGGCGGAGGGACCGACGATCCGCGACGTGGACCTGGCCGTCGACGAGGGCGAGCTGGTCCTCGTCGTCGGCCCGACGGGCACCGGCAAGTCGACCCTCCTGGGCACGATCAACGGTCACGTGCCCCACTTCACGGGCGGCCACCTCACCGGCCGCGTCACCGTCGACGGCCGCGACACCCGCACCCACCCACCCCGAGAGCTGGCCGACGTCGTCGGCGTGGTGGCCCAGGACCCCCTGGCCGGGTTCGTCACCGACACCGTCGAGGAGGAGCTGGCCTACGTGATGGAACAGCTGGCGGTCCCGCCGGCGACCATGCGCAAGCGGGTCGAGGAGATCCTCGACCTGCTCGGCATCGCCGAGCTCCGCCACCGCCCTCTCCGCACGCTCTCGGGCGGGCAGCAGCAGCGGGTCGCCATCGGCTCCGTCCTGACCGCCCACCCTCGGATCCTCGTCCTCGACGAGCCGACCTCGG
>DASTYI010000175.1:0-21284 GCA_035765045.1 Iamia sp.
GTTCGGTCAGGCCTGCTTCCAGCCGGGCATGACGAAGAACACCTACGGCACCGGCTCGTTCGTGCTGATGAACGTCGGGCCGTCGTGCCCCGACCCGGTCGACGGCCTCCTGACCACGGTCGCCTGGACGATCGGCGGGGAGACGACCTACGCCTACGAGGGCGCCATCTTCTCCACCGGCTCGGCGGTGCAGTGGCTGCGCGACGGGCTGGGCCTGATCTCCCAGGCGGCCGAGGTCGGGCCGCTGGCCGAGACGGTCGACGGCACCGACGGGGTCTACCTCGTCCCCGCCTTCACCGGCCTGGGCAGCCCGTGGTGGGACCCCTACGCCCGGGGCCTGCTGGTCGGCTTCACCCGGGGGACGACGCGAGCCCACGTCGCCCGGGCCGTGGTCGAGGCCATGGCCTTCCAGACCCGCGACGTCGTCGACGCCATGAGCGCGGCGTCGGGCCACCCGGTGGCCGAGCTGCGGGCCGACGGCGGCGCCTCGCAGGCCGACCTGCTGCTCCGCCTCCAGGCCGACCAGCTGGGCGTGCCGGTCACCCGGGCCCGCGTCCCCGAGACGACGGCCCTCGGCGCCGCCTACCTGGCCGGCCTGGCCGAGGGCGTGTGGGGCTCGACCGAGGAGATCGCCGGGCTGTGGGCCGGTGACGAGCCGGTGGCCCCGACCGTCGACCGGGCCAGCGCCGACGCGGACCACGCCCGCTGGCTCGAGGCCGTCGCCCGCTCCCGTGCCTGGGAACCCCCCGCCTGAACCCGCCGCCCTGAACCTGAGCTGGCGGCGGTCAGCCCTGGGGCAGGGGCGGGCTCCAGCGGCCGCGGCGACCGAGACCGGGCGGGGCCGGCTTGGGGGACGGGGCCTTGCACAGCCCCCGCTTCACGAGGGCCGCCGTCGGGGCGTAGGTCTTCATCATGGGTGGTGCCTCCGGGGTCGGGGGTGGACGGGGATCAGGGGGTGGTGGTCACGCTGGGGTGGGCCCGCCGCGAGCGAGCGCGGCCGACCTCGCGGGCCCGGGTGCCGGCCACGCGGGCCAAGGCCGCGACCTGCCGGCGCTCCTTGGCCCGGAACGGGGTGCCCGACCGCCCGGCCACCAGGGCGAGGTCGACACCAGGGAGCGGGGCCCAGGCGACATCGGCGCCGCCCACGGCCTGGTCGTCACCGCCGGCCCGGGCGCCGGTGACGAAGGCCGACAGCCAGGCCTCGGTCGGGGCCGGGCCGGCGGTGGCCCGCACGTCGCCGTTGGCCAGGTCGACCACGGCCGACCACTCGGCGCCGAGGGTCCGGCCGCCGTGGACCACCAGGGCCCGCAGCAGCTCGTCCATGGTGTCGGCACCGCAGATCAGGGCCGCGGTCTCCAGGGCGTCGAGCCGGGGGTCGCGGCCGGTGGCGTCGACCGGCTTGACGTCCTCGACGGTGACGCCGTCGACCTCCTGGATCTCGTTGACCAGCAGGTCGACCAGCGATCCCTGCGGGAGCCGGACGACCAGCTCGTCGACGGCCACGCCGTCGCCGGTCTCGAGGATGTCGATCCCGACGACGTCGCCCCGGACGGCCCCGATGCGGCTGGCCACCGCCCCCAGGGCGCCCGGTCGGTCGGGGAGCCACACTCGCACGACGTAGGTCTCCATGGCGGTGACGGTACGGAGGCCGTGTGAACTCGGTGTTTCCGTGCCGGGACGGGAGTGTTGTTCCTCGGGGTCGTCCCTCCACCGCCCGTGGGACCGGTCACCTTGACTGAACGGTCAAGGCGGTAGCCTCGACCCGTGGCCGCCGCCGACCAGACCGAGGACCGCCGCCTGACGGCCCGGGGCGAGGAGCGCCGGCGTCAGATCATCGAGGTCGCCACCCGCCTGTTCGCCACCAACGGCTACCACCCGACCTCGGTGGCCGACGTGGTCGAGGCGGTCGGTGTCGGCAAGGGCGTCTTCTACTGGTACTTCCCGTCCAAGGAGGCCCTGCTGGCCGAGATCCTGCGGTCGGGGCAGAAGGCCCGGCGCCGGGTCCAGCGCGACGCCATCGCCGAGATCGACGACCCCGTGGCCCAGATGGAGCGGGGCATCCGCGCCGGCATGGAGTGGATGGCCAGCCACCGCGACCTGGTCACCCTGATCCGCTTCGCCGCCACCGAGGAGCGCTTCACCGAGGGCCTCCGCAAGGGCGAGGACATCGCCGCCGCCGACGCCACCGCCCCCCTCCGCCGGGCCATCGACCAGGGCCTGATCCGCGACGCCGACCCCGACCTGCTGGCCCGCTCGATCGTCGGCGTCACCCAGCACCTCTGCGCCACGCTGATCCACGCCGACCCCGACAGCGACCCGAGCCCCGTCATCGACGCCGCCGTCCGCTTCTGCATGGGCGGCATCCTCGGCGCCCCCGCCCCCACCACGGCCTGACCCCACCCCCCGGGGAAACCACTCGTGCCGGGGATCGCCTCAAGGTGCCTGGCACCTTGAGGCGATCGCAGGACACGCCCTAGCCCCGGTACCCCCACAGCCGCTTGGCGAAGACCGGCGGCGGGGGCTCGGCCGGGTACGTGCAGGGGACCACCTCGCCGTCGTCGAGGACCAGCACGATGCCGTGGCCGGGGGCGATCTCCCCGCGGACGTCGACCTCGCCGCCCTGGGCGTCGACGAGAGCCGCCAGGCGCACCGGGGCGTCGATCACGACCCGCGGCAGGTCACCGGGCCGGACACCCGGCGCGTAGAGCGCGACCTCGGCGTGGGTGTCCTGCATCGGCGGCTCGGTCCAGCGCCCGAACACCTTGTCGACGAGGTACATCACGATCCCGATCTGGAGGATGTGGAGCACCATCTCCACCGGGAACAGCGGGTCCGACGTCGTGCGCGGGACCTGCTCGCGACAGACGCGCGTGCGCGCCGGGACCCGGTGGACCTCGCCACCGTGCCGCAGCACGGCGAGCTCGTCGATCCACCGCTCCGACAGGGCCCGCTCGGGCACCGGTCGGGGCATCTCGCCCTCCCCCACGTCCGCCTCCCGGGGGTCAGCCCAGCTTGGTGAGGACCCGCTTGAGGTTGCGGATGCCCTGGCCGATCCGCTGCTCGTTCTCGATCAGGGCGAAGCGGACGTGGCCCTCGCCGCCGGGGCCGAAGCCGACACCGGGCGAGGTCGCCACCTGCGCCTCGCGCACCAGGAACGAGCAGAACTCGACCGACCCCATCTCGCGGTAGGGCTCGGGGATCGGCGCCCAGGCGAACATCGTCCCCTGCGGCGGCTCCATCTCCCAGCCGATCCGGGCCAGCCCGTCGCACAGGGCGTCGCGCCGGCGCTGGTAGATCTGCTGGACCTCGGCCGGGTGGTCCTGGTCCTCGTTCATGGTGACCGTGGCCGCGATCTGCACCGGCTGGAAGGCGCCGTAGTCGAGGTACGACTTGAGCTTCTGGAGGGCGGCGACGATCTCGGCGTTGCCGACCATGTAGGCCACCCGCCAGCCCGCCATCGAGAACGACTTGGTCATCGAGTAGAGCTCGACAGCGACGTCCTTGGCCCCCTCGGCCTGGAGGATCGACGGGGGCTGGAAGCCGTCGAAGCCCAGCTCGGCGTAGGCGTTGTCGTGGACGATGACGATCTCCTTCTCCTTGGCCAGGTCGACCAGCCGCTGGAAGAAGTCGAGATCGACGCACCGCGTCGTCGGGTTGTGGGGGAAGGAGACGACGAGCACCCGGGGCCGGGGCCACGAGCTGTCGATGGCCTCGGTGATCTCGCCGATCAGGTCGCTGCCGCTGTCGCCCATCGGGATGTACTGGACGCCGGCGCCGGCGAACAGCGGGCCCCAGATGTGGATCGGGTACGAGGGGGCCGGTACGAGGGCCGAATCGCCGGGGCCCAGCAGCACCCACATCAGGTGGCTGAAGCCCTCCTTGGCCCCGATGGTGGCGATGACCTCGCGCTCGGGGTCGAGGGCCACGCCGAAGCGGCGGATGTAGAGGTCGGCCACCGCCTCGCGCAGCTTGGGGATGCCCCGGCTCGACGAGTACCGGTGGTTGCGCTGGTTGCGGGCCGCCTCGGCCAGCTTCTCGACCGCCACCTCGGGCGACGGCAGGTCGGGGTTGCCGAACCCCAGGTCGATCACATCCTGGCCGGCTCGCCGGGCCTCGATCTTCAACCCGTCGATGATGGTGAAGACGTAGGGCGGCAGGCCCGTGATCCGGCGGAACTCCATCTGCGGACCTTACCGCCGGCCCCCGAGCCGCCCCAGCGGGATCGCGAGTGCCAGGATCGGGGCCATGGAGCGCATCGACGTGGTGGTGGAGATCCCCCGCGGCACCCGCAACAAGTACGAGCTCGACCACGCCACCGGGCGCATCCGGCTCGACCGTCGGCTGTTCAGCGCCACCGTCTACCCCGCCGAGTACGGCTTCGTCGACCACACCCTGGGCGAGGACGGCGACCCGCTCGACGCCCTGGTCATCCTGGACGAGCCGACCTTCCCGGGCTGCGTGATCGGCTGCCGGCCGGTCGGCGTGTTCTGGATGGAGGACGACGCCGGGCCCGACGCCAAGATCATCTGCGTCGTCGGCGACGACCCCCGCTGGGACCACGTCCAGGACATCGGCGACCTGCCCGAGCACCTCCGCCAGGAGATCGAGCACTTCTTCACGATCTACAAGGCGCTGGAGCCGGGCAAGTGGGCCGACGTGCGGGGCTTCGAGGGCGCCGCCGAGGCCAAGGCCGAGATCACCCGCAGCCTGCGGCGCGCCGAGGAGGCCGGCCCCACCCCCTGAGGGTGGAGATGCGGACGGCGCCACCGCACCGCCGGGCGGACCCCGCCTGACCGGCCGCCGGTCAGACGCAGGTCATGACCGCCTCGGTCACCTGCTGCTGCAGCTCCGGGTCGACGGTCGTGGCCGTGAGCTGCTCGGCGTCGACCACCGCCAGCACCGCACGGCTGGCGCACCGGGCGTCCGCCGCCGTGGCACCCGAGGAGATCAGCCCCGCCTCCAGCTCGGCCCGGACGTAGGGGAGCACCAGCAGCTCATCGGTGACGGTCCCGGTGGCGGCGGCGTCGCTCCCCGGGTCGCAGGCGTGGACCTCGACCACGTCGCCACGCCGCTCGACCGTCGCCGACCCGGTCGGGTCACCCTCGGCCCACGCCCGGAGGGCGCCGTCGAAGGCGTCGGTCGTCGCCGGGTCGTCGCCCGTGACCGCCATGGCCGCGCACACGACGTCGTCCTCCCGGTAGGAGACGTAGGCGTCGCCGCCCCAGCCGTCGACCACCTCCAGCGCCGCCACCGGGTCGCCACGGGAGGCCAGGAGGAGGTACCAGGTCAACGGGTCGAAGGTGTCCTCGTCGAGCACCTCGGCACCGTCGGGGGCGGCGACCTCGACCTCGGCGACCTCGGCTCGCTCCGTCCCCCAGGCCGACGGGTCGAGGAGCTCGCCGGGTGAGGGTGGCTCCTCGAGCACGGCGTCCCAGGGCTCGCCGCCGTCGGCGTACCGACGGTAGGTGAGGAAGCCCTCCCCGAGCAGGTAGGGGGCGCCGACGATGATCGACAGCACCGGGGGCACCCCGTCGAGGGCGGTCTCGCTGCCGTCGATGCTGGCGGCCAGATCCGCCTCGTGGTCGGCCCGCTCCTGCGGGGTCAGGACCTCGGCGGCGTAGGCGTCCTCGATCCGCCCGGCGTCGCCCTCGGCCATGGCCCGGAGCCCCTCGTGCTCGTCGAAGTCGGGATCGCCGAGCCGCTCGAGGTCGAAGTGCTGGTCCTGGAGGACGTGGGTCAGCTCGTGGGCCAGGGTGACCCGGATCATCGGCGTGAGCTCCTCGCCCCGGACCCGGACGACCTCGGCGGCGGCGTCGTAGTGGGCGAGGGTGCCCTCGCTGGCCAGGTCGCTGGAGGCCGCGGCCAGGTCGACGTCGCCCTCGACCAGCCCGAGTGCCCGCAGCGTGGCCACCATGTCCTCCATCTCCTGCTGCGCGTCCTCCCCGATCGCCGTCGGATCGCCGGCGGCCTGCTCGAGGTAGTCCTCCTCGCTCTGGAACTGGACCTCGACGGGGTGGAGGAAGGCGAGGTCGCGCTCGTCGGCGACCCACTCGGCGATGGGGGCGACGCGGGGGTCCCAGTCCGTCGGGTAGGTCCGCTCGACGGTCTCGGCCGAGTCGGTCGGCGCGCTCCCGAGGATGCCCCGGCCGAGGACCGCGACCGCCACGAGGGCGACCACGGCCACCCCGATCGCCACGACCGTCCCCCGCCTCCCGGGCGAAGCCGACGCCGGTGCGGACCGCCCCGGCGGGAGGGGCGGAGCCGGCGAGGACGCCCCCGGGTCCGCCCACACGCCCGGCGTCTCCCGGAGGAGCGCCGACGCCGGGACGAACGGCGACGCCGGGCCCCCAGGTCCGGCGGACAGAGGTGCCGACCCCGACACCGGCGCCGAACCGCTCGACGGTCCCGGCGCGAACAGCGACCCAGGCGACGCCGAACCACTCGACGGGGCCGGCGCCAACGGCGACCCGAGCAACGCCGAACCACTCGATGGGGCCGCGGGCTGCGGCGCCGGCGGGGGCGGGCCGGTCGTCGGGGTCGGGGACGGCGACGCCGGCGACGCCAGGCCCGTCGCGGGGGCGGACCCGAACGGCGACGCTTGCAGGGGCGAGCCAGTCGTCGGGGCCGAGGGCTGCGGCGCAAGCGACGCCGCGCCGGGCGGCGGGGCCGGCGCGAACGGCGGCGTCGGCGGCGTCGAGCCAGTCGTCGGGACCGGAGGTTGCGGCAGGAGCGACGCCGAGCCACTCGACGGCGCCGGGGGCGGCGCGAACGGCGACGCCGGCGGCATCGGGTCCGTCGCCGAGGCCGAGGGCTGCGGCGCGAGCGGCGCCGGACCGGGCATGGAGGCCGACGCGAACGGCGGCACGGGCGACGCCGAGCCACTCGACGACGTCGAGGGCGGTGACGCTGGCGGCGTCGAGCCAGTCGCCGGGACCGAGGGCTGCGGCGCAAGCGACGCCGGGCCAGCCGCGGGGGCCGGGGGTGGGGGCGCGAGCAGGGGGGAGGTCTCGGTCGCGCCGCCGAGGAGGGAGCGGGGGGTCGGCGGGGTCGCCGTGGGCGGCAGGGGGCGGGGACGGGGCCGCGGCGGCCCCACGGGGCCGAAGGGGTCGCGGATCTCCTCCTCCAACGGGCGCGAGAGCACGGGCGGGGGCCCGTCGGTCCGGCCGGGCGCGGGGTGGTCGTCGTCGTCCGCCACGGGCACCCATCGGTCAGTGGCCGCCGAACGTGAGAGCGCCGTCTCCTCAGGTCCGGAGGGCGGCGAGGAGGGCGGCGCCGACGGCCCCGGCCCGCTCCCCCAGCCGGGCCGCCACCAGCGGCACCCGGGGCCGGCGCTCTCCGCCGAGGGCCAGCTCCCGCACCCGGCGCCGGGCGTGGTCGAGGAAGAGGTCGGCCTCCTCCGACACCCCGCCGCCGACGACCACGATCTCCGAGTCGAGCACGTTGACGAGGTTGGCCACGCCGAGGCCGAGCCAGTCGCCGAAGGTGGCCAGCACGGCCAGGGCGTCGGCGTCACCGGCCCGGGCGGCGGCGACCACGTGCTCGCCCCGGACGTCGGCCACCGAGCCGGCGAGCCCGACGAACCCGGCCTCCGGCGAGGCCTCCCCCCGCTCGACGGCGTCACGGGCCAGCCAGCCCATCCCGGTGCCCGAGGCGTAGCGCTCCCAGCAGCCGCGGCGGCCGCAGGGGCAGGGCGGGCCCGACGGGTCGACGACCATGTGGCCGGGCTCGCCGGCGAACCCGTAGGCCCCTCGCAGGGGCTCGCCCTTGACCGTGATGCCGCCGCCGATCCCGGTGCCGAGCGTGACGACCAGGGCGTGGTTGCGGCCCCGGGCCGCGCCCCGCTCGTGCTCACCCCAGGCCGCGCAGGTGGCGTCGTTGTCGACGACGACCGGGAGGCCCAGCCGCTCCCCCAGCTCGGCCGCCAGCGGCACGCCGACGACGCCGGGCAGGTTGGGGCCGAAGCGGAACGTGCCGGCCCGGTCGACCAGGCCGGGGGCGCCGAGGCCGACGGCGCGCACATCCTGACCGGTGGCCTCGTGGGCCCGGCGCCGGAGGTCCGACGCCAGCGCGGCGATGGCGTCGAGCACCTCGGCGGTGCCCGACGGCGTCGGGACCTTGTCCTCGACGACGGCCTCGCTCCCCTGGTGACCGGGGTCGACGGCGACGCCGAGCAGCTTGGTGCCCCCCAGGTCGAGCCCCACGACGAGGGGCCCGCCCGGGGTCAGAGCGGCGCTCAGGGTCCGCTCGGGGGCGCCGCCCCGCGCGGGGTCGCGAGGTCCACTCGGCCGCTCAGTAGCGGAGCAGGGCGCCGATGCGCCCGTGGACGTCGAGGTCGGCGTTGCCCACGCAGATCTCCACCTTGGCGCCCTGGCCGAGGGCGTCGTCGATGGCCTCCTCGACGACGTCCTGGACGGGGCGCAGGCCCGGCTCGCCCTCGCCGGAGCGGTTGGGGCGCACGTCGTGGAGGAAGCCGGTGGCCTCGCAGCGCCAGCCCTCGGCCTCGAACTCGTGGCTGACGATCAGGTGCTCGACACGGCGCTCGTTGAGGGCGGCGAGCACCGGGCCGAGACCGGTGACGGCCCGCCCGCCGGAGCCGACGGTGTCGAGCAGCCGGCGCACGAGGGCGGCCTCGCGGGCCCGCTCGGTCTCCTCCTCGCAGGCGACGACGGCCTTCTGGATGGCGTCGAGCCCGGCCTGCGGGGTGACGTTGATCCGCCCGACCAGGCGCTCGCGCAGGTAGGCGTGGAGCGCTCCCTCGACCTCCGTGCAGAGGTCCTCGGAGGCACCGATCACCAGGTGCTCGAAGCCGTCCTGCTGGAACACCGAGAAGGCCAGGGCGGCGGCGCGGCGGACGTGGGCAGAGGCCATGGCGTCGACGTGGCCGTCGACGTCGCCCCGTTCGCTGCTGCCCCGGGTGTCGTAGTCGCGGGGCGTCTCGCCGACCTGCTCGGTGTGCTCGACCAGCTCGTCGAGCTCGAAGACGAACATGCGGGCCCGCTGGCGGTCGACCAGCAGGACGCCGAAGCGACGGCTCTCCTCGGCGATGGCCTCGAGCTGGCCGACGGCGGGCTGCTCGTTCACCACCACCCGGCTGCGGACCCGCACCGGCAGCGGCACGACCTCGAACATGTCGCGGGCCGAGCAGGAGAACAGGGCCAGGCCTCGCACCCGCGAGCGGTCGAAGCCACCCTTGACGAAGCCCTCGATGCGGTCGAGGTCGTCGTGCACCGACGCCGTGCCGTTGGCCCGGCCCCGGGCCTGGCGGAGCACCCCGTCGAGCTCCTGCTCCACGTCGCGCTGGGTGAGCAATCGTCGTCCGTCGACATCGAGGTAGCACGTCGTGACCGGTTCACCTCCCGCCTCGAAGCCCGTCAAGGTGCGCAAGGTGTCCTCGGTGATCGCGGTCACGGAACCTCCATGTCGTCGGGGTCCCGATGGTAGGCAGGCGCGCGCCCACCGTGCTGCCGTGGGCGTGGATCAGGCGATCGCCAGGCTGGGGGCGGCCAGGCCGACGGCCTCGGGCGAGGCGCGACGGGCCCACGCCACGACGTCGTCGCGGTCGGTCACCACCAGCACCTGCACGGCGCGGGCGGGGCCGACCAGCGCCTCGCAGAGGGCCTGGGCGTCGGCCGGGGCGAGGTCGCCGAAGGGCTCGTCGAGCACCAGCGGCGCCGGACCGGGGCCGCCGTCGAGGGCGGCGGCCTGGTGGCTGGCGAGGACGGCGAGCACCCGCCACACGAGGTCGTCGACGTCGAGCGCCTCGTCCTCGGCGCCGGCGCGGGCGGCGCGGATGGCCCGCAGCGAGTCGTGCTCGAGCCGGGCGAGGACCAGCCGGGCCTCGGCCCGGGCCAGGTCGGTGTCGGGCTCGTCGCCGGCCGTGGGGCGCGGGGTGAGGAGGTGCGACAGGGCCACGTCGAGCGCCGTCTGGGCGTCGCGGGCCTCGCCCTCCAGGGCGGCCAGGTCGACCGCCGGGGGGACGAGGGTCGGACCGGTGGCCGCGGCCACCGGGGCGTTCGCCCGGCGGGCGTCGGCCTCGGCCTCGGCCAGGGCGGCCTCGGCCCGCTCGACCTCGGCGCGGTCGTGGGCCAGGCGCTCCTCGGCGGCCTCGACGGCGTCGTTGGCGAGGGCCGAGGCGTCGATCTGCTGGCGCAGGGCGTCGCGCCGGGCGACGAGCGCCTCCCACGCCCGGCGGTCCTCGGCGGCGGCGTCGAGGGCCCGGAGCTGGCCGTCGATCTCGGCCAGGGCGGCCTCGATGCCGGTCCGGCGGGTCGCCGCGGCCTGGGTGCGGGCGATCCAGTCGCGGGCCCGCTGGAGCACGGCCTCGCGGCTGAGGACCTCGCCCAGGGGCACGCCGACCTCGTCGAGGGCGAGGCGCAGGTCGGGCAACGGGTCGGTCGAGATGCGGTCGCGGAGGGCGCCGGCCACGTCGTCGCCGGGGTCCTCGCCCAGCAGGTCGACGGCGCGGGCCCGGAGGGCGGCGAGGGTGGCGGTCAGCCGGCCCTGGGCGGCGTCGGCGTCCCACGAGGCGACCGGGTCGGGGGCGACACGGGCCCGGGCGGCGGTCAGCTCCTCCTCCACCTGGGCCTCGATCTGCGCCAGCCGGGCCTCGGCGTCGCGCAGGGTCCGGCGGGCCTCCTCGGCGTCGAGCTGCGAGGCCGAGCCCGACGCCCGGCCCGACACCATGAACTCGGTGTAGCTGGCGAAGCCCATGCGGGCGAGGATCTCGCGCTCGGCCAGCTGGGCGTCCTCCAGCCGGCGGCGGGCCTTGCCGACGCCGATCCGGCGCTCGCTGCCCTCCCAGGCCGAGAGGACCTCGGCGTGGGCGGCCTCGAGCGCCTCGACATCGGTCGGGTCGAGGGGCGAGGCCCCGCTGGCCTCGGCGACGGCCCGGCGGGCTGCGGTCACCTCGTCGTTGGCCCGGGCCAGGCGGGCGGCGGCCAGCTCGGAGATCTCGGCCGGCGGGGCGACCGCCGGGGTGGGGGGCGGCGGCGGGGCGGCCGCGGCCTCGGCGACGAGGTCGCGGACCCGCTCCCACTCGACGGCGACGCGGGCGGCCTCGACCACGGCGATGCCCCGGTGGGCCTCGGCCGCGGCCAGGGCCTGGGCCACCTGGTCGGCGCCCGGGCCGCCGAGGGCCTCGATCTCGCCGAGGAGGAAGGCCCGGCGGTCGAGCAGTGCCTGGCGGTCGTGGGCGGCGGCGGGGGCGGTCGGGGCCAGCTCGACGCAGCGGCGCTCGACGTCGGCCAGCTCGGACCGGAGGGCGGCCAGCTCGCCCTGGGTGGCGCCGACGAGGCGCTCGCGCTCGGCGGCGGCCTCGTCCCGGGCGGCCACGGCGGCGTCGAGGGCGGCCCGGGCCGAGGCGACCCGCTCGGCCGCCAGCCGCTCGCGCTCGGCCCGCAGGTGGGCCAGCTCGGCCGACGGGGCGGCGGGGGCGGTCCGGGCGGCCTCGGCGTCGGCGGCGGCACCGACGGCGTCGGCGACCCGCAGCCGGGCCCGGCGCAGGGCGACGGCGGCGTCCTCGCGCTCCTGCCAGCGGGCGGCGATCGAACCGGCGCCGGCGGTCGACGCCTCGATCCGGCGCCGCAGGTCGGCGAGGGCGGCCTCGGCGTCGGCCACCTCGGCCGCGGCCGCGGCGACCTCGGCGTCGAGGGCCCGAGCCCGGCCGTGGGCCAGGGCGGCCACGCCGTCGCGCAGGTCGGCGCCCCGCAGCGGGGCGGCGGGCACCAGGCCCGGCGACCAGCCGGCCAGCGCCTCGACCGAGATCTCGGCGTCGCCCACCGCGACCAGCCCGCCGAGGCCGGAGGCGGCCAGCTCGGGCGGGCTCAACCGGGCGCGCACGAGGGCGTCGATGGCGGCGCGGACGGGGCCGGCCACCTCGGGGGCCAGGCCGTGCACGACGGTCAGCCGAGGGTGCAGGTCGACGGCCCAGGTGCGGGGCTGGGAGCCGGTCAGGCGCAGGATCTTCACGGGGTGCTCCTCAGGACACCGGGATGCGCTGCACCCCGTCGCCATCGTCGTCCGGCCCCTCGCCGGCGGTGCCCCGGTCGGTCCCGGCGGCGCGGGCCGCTCGCGCCGCGGCGCCGCTGGCGGCGCGCACGACGGAGCCGAAGCGCTCCACCATCTCGGGATCGTTCACCAGGGCCTCCGCGACGTCGAGGAGGGCTCGGGTGGCCTCGATGGCCTCCCGAGCCGCGGCTTGCAGGGCGTCGACCCCGGGGGGCCGACCCTGGTCTGATCGGTCGCGGGCCTCGTCTTCTTGAGTCATGTCACCTCCCCCCGGGCGAAGGTGACGGCGAGCACCCCGTCGCGGAGCCGTGCCCCGGCGACCGTGCGCCGCTGGAGCGAGTCGGGCAGCACGATCGCCCGGCGGTACGGGCCGACGGTGACGATCAGCTCCTCGCCGTGGCGGCCGAGGTCGAGGTCGTCGTGGTCGGCGAAGGGCAGGTCGAGGCGGAGCACGACGTCGTCGCCCTCGGCGTCGATGCGCAGCGGGGTCCCCTCGTGCATCCGGGTGGCCGGGTCGCGCTCGCCGTAGAGGGCGGCGCCGAAGGCCCGCAGGCGATCGAGCCCGACGACCTCCTCGCCGGCCAGGTCCGAGCGCAGCACGGGCAGCGGGGCGAAGCCCTCCTCGATCGCCGTCAGGTGCTCGGCGTGGCTGGCCTTCCAGCGGTCGAACCACGGGTCGGCGATGTCGTCGGGCAGCAGCCGGTTGGCCACCACGGCGTCGACCCCGTAGCCGAACAGCGACAGGTAGGTGGCGGTGCGGCGGGCCTCGGCCACCACCATCCGCTCGGGGTTGACGACCAGGCGGACGCTGGTGCGCTCGGTGTCGGCCAGGACCTCCTTGACCCCGTCGAGGCGGGCGTAGAACCGCTCGGCCGAGCCGAAGACGGCGTCGCCGGCCACCGGCAGCTTCGTCACCCGGGAGAGCACGGGGCCGACCGCCCGGTGGAGCCGGCGGCTGGTCGGGAAGACCCGCTCCATGTACCAGCGGAGGACGTCGGGCAGCGACAGCAGGCGGATCGTCTCGGCCGTCGGGGCGCAGTCGACGACGATCACGTCCCACTCGTCGCCGTCGGCGTAGGCCTTGATGTCGACCAGGCCGAAGACCTCCTCCAGGCCGGGCAGCAGGGCCAGCTCCTCGGCCTCGACCCCGTCGACGCCCGCCCACTCGAAGACGTCGACCAGCCAGCCCTGGATGTCGCCCCAGGCCTCCTCCATCCGCTCCCGGGCGTCGAGCTGCTGGCCCCACAGGTTGTCGACCACCGGCGTGGGCCGGGGGCCGAGCGGGACGTCGAGCGAGTCGGCCAGCGAGTGGGCCGGGTCGGTCGACAGGACGATCGTGCGGGCGCCGGCCTCGGCGCAGCGCACGGCCGTCGCCGCCGCCACCGTGGTCTTGCCGACCCCGCCCTTGCCGGTGAAGAGGAGGGTCCGGCTCACCCCTCGACCCGCGCCTTGAGGGCGGGGAGGGCGGTGTGGGTGATCTTGTGGGCGGTGCGGCGCTTGACGAAGCCGGGCACCGGGATGATCAGCTCGACCTCGAGCTCGTAGGCCACGTCGGTGGTGCCGTCGCCGTTGTCGACCAGGTCGTAGTGGCCGTCGAGCTTGCGGGTGACGTCACCGCTGACCTGGTGCCAGGCCAGCCGGCCGGCCTGCGAGTGGTCGTAGGCCAGCGTGTACTGCGTGCTGTAGCCGAACCCGGCGGCCCGGAAGCGGGCCATGGTGACGAGCCCGTCGCCGTCGCGGGAGAGGACCGTCGCCTCCTTCAGGTCCGAGGCCCAGCTCGGGTAGGCGTCGATGTCCTGGAGCACGGCGAGGACCTCCTCCACCGGCGCCTGGATCGTGGTGTGCTCGCGGACCGAATCACCCATGGCCAGAGTCTGGCCCATCGGGCTCGGCGCGGTCCCGACGGGGTGGGAAGGTGCCGTGGCGGGCGCCCCACAGGCCGGCCAGGCCCAGCGACCAGACCGGGGCGAGCACGGCGAAGGCGGTGAAGGGGCGGGCGATGGCGATGCCCAGCGGGACGACCGTCTGGACCGCCACCGAGGCCATCATCACCACCTGCACCCGGCGGGGCGCGCAGCCCTCGAGGAAGAAGAGCCCGCCGACGCCGATCTCCTCGGTCCGGCTGCGCTCGACGGCGATGGCGAAGGCCCAGAGGAAGGCACCCGAGCCGACGAGCAGTAGCACCAGGGCGGGCCCGGCCGAGAGCCAGTAGTCGTCCCGGTCGCCGGTGACGGCGTTGACGGCGGCGGTGACGCAGCTGATCACCGTGCCCGCCCACGACAGGCGGATCAGCGTCCGGCCGTCGTCGGCCCCGCTCCCCCGCCCCCGCTCCCAGGGCCGCTCGCGGCTCACGCCCCGACCCTCGCGGCCGTCCGGGGCAGGCGGACGCGGCCGCGCTCGTCGACCACGACGGGACCGGTGGGCACGCCGCCCGGGGCCACGTCGCCCCCGTGGACCACGGCGGGCGGGCCGACCTCGACGGTGCGCCCGGGCAGCGGCCGGCCCCACGGCTCCGACGGCGTCGGGCGGGCGACGGGACCGGCGGCGACCGGGGCGGGGACGAGGGGGTCGATCCAGGTGGCGACGACCGGCAGCCCGGCGGCGGCCAGGTCCCGCCCGGTGGCGACGGCGAGCGGGCCGAGGCAGATGCCGACGGCCAGGGCGTCGAGCCCGGCCGCGGCCCGGAGGCGGTCGCCGGCGCGGCGGGCGGCCAGCCCCCGTCCGGCCCGGCCCACCCGGGTGGCGGCCTCGCCGGCCACGACGGCCCGGCCCCGCCGCAGCAGGCCGGTGCCCGACCGGCTCCGGCCGGCCTCGGCCCGCACGGCGTCGACCAGCGCGTCCCACGTGGCGGCGTCGCCGACCACGACGTCGGGGCGCGCCGCCCGGGCCGCCTCGACCGGGTCGGCCCCGACCACCAGGGCGGCACCGGCCGCCGCCGGCCACCAGCGGCCCACCAGGGCCCCGGCCACGGTGGCGCCGGCGGCCGGCGGGGCCAGCACGGCGCGGGGCCCGTCGGGCACGACCGGGCCGACCCAGGCGGCCACGCTGCGCAGCGCCCACACGGCCTGGGCGTGGGTGGTGGCCGTCCCGTCGCCGACGAGGGCCACGTCGCCGGGCTCGACGGCGGCCAGGCGCTCCTCGTGGGCGGCGGGACGGCGGCGGCCGAGGTCGGCGCCGGCGGCCCGCAGCGTCGCCACCGGGCGGTCGTCGCCCAGGCCCCGCACGGTGTCGCCGTCGATCGTGACGTCGGCGACGGCCCCGTCGAGCGCCAGGGCGGCACCGGCGGCGAGCACCGCCACCTCGGTGGCCAGCACGCCCGCCGGGGTGGCCCCGCCGGGGCGGACGGCGATCGCCGTGCCCGGCACGACCCCGGCCTCGACCAGCCCGAGGGCCAGGGTGCGGGCCTCGTCGGCCACCGCCGACCAGGGCCGCCCCTCGGGCCCCGACGGCCGGTGCCCGTGGGCGCGGAGCCCGCTGACCAGGGCGGCGGCGAACGTCGGGGCGGTCAGCACGGGCCGATCCTGCCCGCCACCCGTCCCCCCGTCGAGTCCGACGGGGGACGGGCCGGCCTCAGACCGGGCGGAGCAGGACGGTGATGCCGACGGCGTTGGCGACGGGGCTGGCGACGGTGGCCCGCAGGCCGCCGACCGGGCCGGCGGCCACGCCGGCGCCCGAGTCGGCCAGGGCCTCGGCCACGTGACCGGCCCCGGTCCCGGCGAAGGTGTGGCGGGACGTCGTGCCGGTCGGCAGCGTCCACCCCGCCGTCGTCGCCGACTTGTCGGCCCAGTACGAGACGACCCAGTCGCCGGCGGCGGCCGTCCGGGTCGGCGTCACGTAGCCGGTGGCCGACGCCGCCCCCGAGGGGGCGACCCGCAGCCCGCGGTAGGCGGCGATGACCACGTCGGCCCGGGCCGCCGTGCCCAGGGTGACCGTGACGTTGGCCCCCGGGTCGCCGGTGCCGGCGACCTTCTGGAACACGGCGTGGCGGCTGCCGGAGGTCGGGGCGTCGAGCACCCGCGTCCACCCCGCCGGGGCCGAGACCGACGTGGTGCCGGGGGCGTTGGTCGACACGAACAGCAGCAGCTGGTCGCCGCTGCGGGCCTGGGTCGGGACGGCGAGGGTGTGGCCGGTGGCGGTGCCGCCGGCCCGGCTGGCCTTGGCCACGAAGCTCCCGGTCGGAGCGGGCGCCGCCGTGACCGTCACCGGCTGGGTGACCGTGCCCGTCCGGCCCCGGTCGTCCGTGACCGTCAGGCGGACCGGGAAGGTGCCGCCGGCGGAGTAGGTGCGGGTCGGCCGGACGCCCGTCCCGGTGCTGCCGTCGCCGAAGTCCCAGGCGTAGGCGGTGACGGTGCCGTCGGCGTCGGTCGACGCCGAGGCGTCGAAGGTGCAGGCCGTGGCGGTGCACGAGCTGGTGAACCGGGCCGTCGGGTCGGCGTCGGCGACGGTGACCGAGCGGCTGGTGGCGCCGGTGGCGCCGTCGTCGTCGGTGACCGTGGCGGTGGCCGTGAAGGTGCCGGGGGCGGCGAAGATGCGGGTGACCGTGGTCCCCGTCGCCGTCCCGCCGTCGCTGAACGCCCACGCCACGCCGGTGATGGTGCCGTCGGCGTCGGTCGACGTCGAGGCGTCGAAGGTGCACCTCAGCCCGGTGCACGAGACGGTGGTCCGGGCCACCGGCGCCTGGTTGGCCGGGGCGGTGGGGCCGGGCCGGGCCCACAGCTCGCTCGTCGTCCAGCTGATGCCGCCGGCGTTGGCGGCGCTGACGGTGGTGACCGTGGCCGGGTCGATCCCGCCGCTGGCCCGCCACGTGCCCTTGCGCAGGGCGCCGGTGCCGAGGTCGGCGAAGTAGACGACGTCGCCGAAGCGGACCATGCCGGTGATGTTCGAGTACGACACGGCGCCGCTCGAGCTGGCCACGTCGAAGCGCTGGGCGCCGACGACCCGGTTCTCGACCGAGAAGTACCGCATGTACAGCGTCCCGCTGCCGGCGACGGTGTAGTAGAGGCGGCCCTGGTCGTAGAGGGCGCTGCGCATGTTCCGCAGGTCGGTGGCGAAGGCGGTCATCCGCTGGAGGTCGACGTTGGTGGCGGCCCCGAGGGTCGTGCCGGTGGCGGCCCGGGCCTTGAGCGTGCCGTCGGGGTGGGCCGTGTAGAGGACGTCGTCGGCGAGGAAGGCGGCGGTGGCGCCGTTGAGGGCGCTGGCGTTGGCCACGGCCGTCTGCGGGGTGCCGACGGTGGTGCCGTCGAAGCTGCGCTGGACGACCCGGGCGGCGGTGCCCCCGGCGGCCGGGACGTACTGCTCCAGCGTGGCCGGGAGGGTCGGCCGGGGCGGCTGGGGCACGGCCTTGCCGCCGGCCAGCGGGAAGAAGGCGATGCGGCCGCGGTACATGCCGCCGGCGATGCGGTCGGTGTCGCTGGCGACCCAGAGCCCGGTGGGCGTGGCCTCCAGCTGCCACACCGCCCGGCCCCGGTCACGGCCCGGGTTCCACGACAGCGGCAGGCCGTTGCTCGGGTCGAGCGAGGCGATGCCCGTGGTGGCGACGCCGCCCGGTCCGAGCGAGTCGGTGCCGTAGGAGTTGTTCGACCAGCGGAAGTGGCCACCGACGTAGATCGCCGCCGCCGTGACCTCGGCCGAGTAGTAGCTGTCGCCACCCGAGTACTCGATCCAGGTGTGGCCGGCGCCGGCCTGGGTGGTGTCCTCCCAGCGGCTGACCGAGTCGCACGTGCCGTTGAGGCCGGTGCCCTTGGCGCCGGTGGTGACCACGACGAAGTACGAGCTGTCGGGGCTGTAGGAGACGTCGCGCACGTAGTCGCTGAAGTTGGCGCAGCGCCCCGAGAAGGCGGTGGTCGACCAGGGCGACAGGGTCACGGTGGCGCCCACGTCGAGCTTGGCGATCTGGTTGCGGGGCTGGCCGCCGACGGTGGTGAAGCTGCCGACCACGACGACGTGCTGGCCGTCGGGCGAGGCCTCGATCCGCCAGATCTTCCCGTCGCCGCCGTTGTGCTTACCCGCGAAGGGGACGGCCATCGTGTCGTCGACCACGCCGGTCTGGGCGTCGAGGGCGACCACGCGGCGGGCCCGGCCCTGGACGTTGTTGAAGACGCCGCCGACGAAGAGGCGGTCGCCCTGGAGGGCCATCGTGGTGACCACGGCGTCGAACCCGGCCTGGAACGGCAGGCGCGAGCCGTCGGCCATCGAGATGCGGGCGATCTTGTTCGACAGCACGCCGTTGACCCGGTTGAAGCGCCCGCCGACGTAGACCGACTGGCCGTCGGGGGCGGCGACGACGCTGAACACCTCGTTGTCGAGCACCGGCACCCAGTCGCGGCGGATGCGGCCGGTCGCCTTGTCGAAGGCGAGCAGGAAGGAGCGGTTGACGGCGGTGCGATCGGGGTCGGTCGAGGCGGTGAAGTCGCCGCCGATCACCACGCTGTCGCCCACCTCGGCGACGGTGCGGACGTTCCCGTTGGTCACGTGCGGCGTGGTCGCCGACGGCGTGGGCCGCACCAGCGTCGGGTGCGACACCGCGGCGGTGACCGGGGCCGGCGCCGGCAGCGCCACCCCCACCACGGCGGTCAGGCCGACGACGAGCGCCGTCAGCACCCGTCCCCACCGCCCCGACCCGGCCGTCCGGGCCGTCCGGGCCGCACCCCCGAGCCGACGAAGCCCCCTCACGTGCCGGCCGATCCCCGCTCCCATCCCCTGCCGCATCGTCTGCTGCTCCCTCTCGCGTCGCCGTGTGTGCTGACCGTCATCGAACCTACCACCACGCACAGCGTTCGTCCAGGCCCGTCGAACACGCTCCGTCACCAACAGGGGTTGGGTCGGGCCGGGTCTGCTCCCGAGCTGCGACCGTGAGCGGGCTCCTCGCCCGCTGAGGGACGCAGCTGGCAGGTCGTTCCCGGGGCTGCGGGTCCACCGGTCCACGTCGCCGGTCAGGGGCAGGGCACGCCCTGGGCGGCCCTCGGTCCGGCCGCCCTCCCGGCAGAGCGTCAGGTCGGCGAGCGGAGCTCGTCCAGGGCGGCACCGAGGGTGGCGGCCAGGCCGTCGTAGGAGAAGTCCCGCACCGCCCGCTCGCGGGCGGCGACCCCGGCCGCGGCCCGGCCGGCGGGATCGTCGAGGTAGGCCTCGATCGCCGCCGCCACCGCATCGGCATCGGTCGGGTCGGCGACGATCCGTCCCGTCACCCCGTCGGCCACCGCCTCGGCGGCGCCCCCGCTGGCCCCGGCGACCTGCGGGACCCCGCACGCCGCCGCCTCCAGGAAGACGATCCCGAACCCCTCCTGCTCCAACCCCGCCCAGCGGTCCCGGCACACCATGGCGAAGACGTCGGCGGCGCCGAGCAGACGGGGCTTGTCGTCCTCGGCGATCCGCCCGAGCAGGCGGACGGGGGCCCCGGTGCGGGCGATCCGCCGGCGCAGCCGGGCCTCGTCACGGCCGGCCCCGGCGATCAGCACCCGGAGCCGGGGCCGGCGGGGCGCCAACCGGGCGGCGGCGTCGATCAGCACGTCCATCCCCTTGCGGGGCACCAGCCGGCTGATCGACACGACCAGCTCGTCGTCGTCGGCCACGCCGAGGTCCGCCCGGGTCGTCGCCCGCTCCCCCTCCGTCGGCGGCCGGAACCGATCGGTGTCGACCCCCGGCGGCACCACCACCACCGGCAGCCCCCGGCGGGCCGCCCGCTCGCCCTCGTCGGCCGGGTAGCCACCGGCGGCGACGACCAGCTCGGCCCCGACGAGCACCTTGGCCAGGGCCGGGCGGGCCAGGGCGGTGCGCCCCGGGACGGTGACCTCGGCGCCGTGGAGCACCACCCCGTAGGGCCGGTCGAGCCGGGGCCCGATGTGGCCGAGCGGCAGCGCCGGGTCGAGCAGCACCAGGTCGGCGCCCACCTCGTCGGCCAGCGCCCGCACCTCGGTGACCAGCCCGGGCGTCGGCAGCAGCACCTTCGACCCCGAGCGCACGACGCGGTAGCCCTGCTCGGCGTCCCAGCGCGCCGCATCGGGGTGCGACGTGGTGAGGACGGTGACGTCGTCGGCCGGCAGCCGGCGCCACAGCTCCCACAGGTACTGCTGGATCCCGCCGACCTTGGGCGGGAAGTCGTTGGTGACGAGCAGGTGCCTCACGGGCGGCCCTCGCGGGGCGGGGGCGGCGGGGCGGCCAGCTCGGTGGCGAGGTCGGGGCCGATGGCGTCCGGGGCGAGGTCCACGAGCAGATCGTCGCGGCCGAGACGGCGAGCGGCCCAGGCGGCGTGGGCGGCGAGGAGGTCGTCGGACCCCGTCAGCACGACCCGGAGGGCGGCGGCGACCCCGGGATCGGTGGCCTCGCCCACGTTCCCGAGGGCGACGAGGGCGTTGCGACGGATCCCGCGCGGGTCCCGCCCGGCGATGTACCAGCGGCCGTGCCGGGCGAGCAGCTCGTCGTCGGACGCGGCCAGCAGCTCGAGGAGATCGACCCAGGGCCGGTCGGTGCGCTCGTCGTGGGCGTGGGCCTGGTCGTCGACGACGGCCTCGCCCCGCCGGTGACGCCGCAGCTCGACCCGGTTGGGCGGGCACACGTCCTGGCACTCGTCGCAGCCGTAGATCCGGTCGCCCAGCGGGACCCGGAACGGGCGGGGCAGGGGGCCGGGCGCCTGCACCAGCCAGGCCAGGCAGCGGCGGGCGTCGACCACGCCGGGGGCGACGATCGCCCCGGTGGGGCAGCCCTCCAGGCACCGGGTGCACGACCCGCAGCCGTCGGCCACCGGCTCCTCGGCGGTGGGGGCGAGCGGGGCGTCGGTGACGACCGCTCCGAGGACGAACCAGCTGCCCGCACCGGGGAGGAGCAGGAGGCTGCTCTTGCCGTACCAGCCGAGCCCGGCCCGGTGGGCGACGGCCCGGTCGACGAGGTGGTTCTGGTCGGCCACGACGACCGCCCGCCAGCCGTCGGCCCGGAGGACCTCGGCCACCGCCTCCAGCCCGGCCTCCAGCTCGGCGTAGTGGTCGCCCCAGGCGTAGCGGGCGACCCGGCCGTGCGGACGGTCGCCCGGCGGCGGGGTCAGGTCGCCCCCGCCGTAGGCCCGAGCCCCGGCGACCAGGGCCCGGGCCGAGGGCAGGAGGGCGTGCGGGTCGGTCGACCGGGCCGGGTTCCGGTACGTGAAGGCCATCCCGCCGTGGAGCCCGGCCCGCCGCCGCTCCTCCAGGTGCGCCCGGGTGCCCTCGAACCGCTCGGCCGTGGCGACCCCCACCGCGTCGAGCCCCCCGGCCCGGCCCGCGGCGACCACCCGCCGCCCCAACCGCTCGAGG
>DASTYI010000176.1:0-31706 GCA_035765045.1 Iamia sp.
ACGGCCCTCGCCCGGGCCGAGGCGGTGGCCGAGGTCGTCGTCGCCGGCGAGGCCGAGGTCGACCCGACGGCGGCGGTGACGGCGCTGGGCGAGCGCTTCGGCGCCCGGATCGGGCTGTGCGAGGGCGGGCCGACGCTGCTCGGCCAGGTCGCCGCCGCCGGGCTGCTCGACGAGCTCTGCCTCACCATCGCCCCCGTCCTCGGCGGTGACCCGCTCCCGGTCAGCGTCACCCCGCCGGGCGCCGGTCTGGCCCCCATGCGGCTGGCCCATGTGGCCGAGGCCCACGGCTCGCTCTACCTCCGCTACCTCCGGGCGGCGTCGTGATCACCGGCGACGAGGCCTTCGACACCATCGCCGCCTCGCTCGACCCGGCGATGGTCGTCGTCACCAGCGTCCACGAGGGCGAGCGGGCCGGCTGCCTGGTCGGCTTCCACGCCCAGTCGAGCATCAGCCCCCGGCGTTACTGCGTCTGGCTGTCGAAGGCCAACCACACCGGCCGGATCGTCCGCCACGCCTCGGTCCTCGCCGTCCACCACCTCGCCGCCGGCCAGCGCGACCTGGCCGAGCTGTTCGGCACCCTCAGCGGCGACGACGTCGACAAGCTCGACCGCTGCGGCTGGGAGCCGGGGCCCGAGGGCGTGCCCCTGCTGACCGACGTGCCCCGGCGGATCGTCTGCCGCACGGTGGCGATCCTCGACGAGGGCGGCGACCACCTCTGCGTCGTCACCGAGCCGATCCAGGCCGAGGCCGACGGGCCCTTCACCCCGCTGCGCCTCTCCGCCGTCGACGACCTCACGCCCGGCCACGACGCCGAGGAGCGCCCCACCCCACCCACCGAGCGGGCCGACTGACCGTACGAACGGTGCCTGGCACCGTTCGTACGCTCAGGCGGCGGCGGGGGAGAGGGCCCGGTCGCCGGCGGCCAGCGGGACCGGCTCGACCGGCAGGAGCGACGACCGGCCGGCGGCCCACGAGCGGAGGATGTGGTCGGCCAGGCGGGCCTCGACCCGGCTGAGGGCGGCGGCGCCGAAGACGACGTCGGCGGCGATCGCCGGGTCGGCCTCGACCATCGGCGCCACCATCTGCTCCAGGGCGAGCCGGGCGTGGTGCTCGTCGATCTCGACGTGGACCTCGTAGAACCGCTCCAGGGCGGGCAGCCCGCCGTGGCGCCGCGCCGCCCGCAGGTAGTGGCCCATGGGCACGACCGAGCACATCTCGAACAGCGCCAGGTGGCCGACCGCCGCCCCCCGGAGCCGGCGGTGCAGCCCGAACATGCTGATCAGGTTGTCGGTGGCGAGGGTGACGCCGGGGAGCCGGTCGACGTAGGCGCCGAAGGTGGGGTCGAGGCC
Organism: Iamia sp.; assembly: GCA_035765045.1. GTDB lineage: Bacteria > Actinomycetota > Acidimicrobiia > Acidimicrobiales > Iamiaceae > Iamia. Next base: position 1,350 of record DASTYI010000176.1, read on the forward strand.
GAGGTCGACCATCGCCGCCGCGAACAGCTCGCAGTGGGCCTCGCCGGGAACGCCGTCGCCGTACTCGTCGGCCTGGATCTCGACCATGGCGGCCCGCCCCGGGCCCCGCAGCCGGGGGATGGCCCACGTGTGCGGGTCCGCCTCCTTGAGCTGGTAGGCCGACCGGTGGACCGACACCTCGCGCAGCTCGTCGAGGCCGCCCCGGTTCCCGACGGTGCGGGCGAGCGGCGGGCCGCTCCAGCCGGCGATGGCGCGGAGGGCGCAGACGGGGTTCTCGGGCAGGTCCGTCGGGCGGTGCTCGAGGCGGAGGTCCCGCTCGAACAGCGCCTCCAGCCGGGCCCGGAAGCCGAGGGTGGCCGGATCCCACTCCCGGTCGTCGTCGACGCCGACGAAGCCGCCGTAGTGGAGCTGGTAGCAGGCCCACAGGGCGAGGTGGAGGTCGTCGTCGACGGTGGCGTTGCCGACCGGGTCGAGGGTCTCGGGCAGCGGCCGGGCCTCGGTCCACCAGGCGAACAGGGCGGCCGAGAGGGGGCCGCGGGGGCGGGGGAGTCGGGGGGCCACGGGGTGGCCACTCTCCACCCCCGGAGGAGGTAACCCGGCCTCAGCCCTTCGGGTGAAGGGGCCGCCCGGCCCAGTCGGCCCGGCTGCTGCGGTCGGGGCGGAAGCCGTGGTCGACGCCCCAGAGGGCGGCCTCGGTACGGGTCGACACGCCGATCTTCCGGAAGATCTTCTGGGTGTGGGTCTTGACCGAGTTGACCCCGATGTAGAGGGAGTCGGCGATGTGGCGGGTGCTGAGGCCCTGGGTGATCAGGGCCAGCACCTCGGCCTCCCGCTCGGTCAGCCCGATCGACTTGCCCGGCCAGCGTCGGCTGCCCTGGTCGGTGGCGGCGGGGGTGGTGGCGTCGTCGGGGTCGGCGTCGGAGCGGGCCACGACCTGCTCGCCGCAGTGGACGGCGACGATGCCCTCGGCCAGCCGGCGGCCGTCGAGCCCCTTGCTCAGGTAGCCGTGGGCGCCGCTGCGGAGGGCGGCGTCGATCAGGGCGGCGTCGACGTCCCAGGCGTAGACGACGACCCGGCCGACGTTCGGGTGGGCGCTCAGGTCGGCGATCACGCCGGCGCCGTCGGGCAGCCCGAAGCAGTCGAGCAGGGCGACATCGACGCGGTGGTCGGGACCCTCCTCGGTGGTGCGCTCGACCACGCGCACCAGGTCGGCGTGCGGCGCGAGGAGCGCCGCCGTCCCCGCCACCACGATGTCGTAGTCGTCGACCACGCAGACCCGCACCGGTGCCTCGTCCAACGTCGCTCCTCGCCTCCTCCGGGCCCCCCGGCCTGGCTGGACCAGCATCGTGCCACGCTCCGACGTCAGTGGGCGACCGCAGCCCGACCGGCGGAGTGTGTGTGGGGACCCTTCCATCGGGCAGCCTCTCGGGGTGGTGGACGAACCCCAGACCTCGACGACCCCGGCCACCGACGCCCCGGCGCTGCGCATCGAGGTCCCCGTCGACCTCGAGGCGATCGACGGCGTGCGCACGCAGGTGGTCGAGCTGGCCGCCGGCTGGGGGGTTGTCGAGCTCGAGGACCTCGAGGTCGTCACCAGCGAGCTGGTCACCAACGCCATCGTCCACGCCCACTCCGCCTCGGTGGTCGAGGTGCGGTCGATCGGGCCCGGGTGCATCGAGGTCGCCGTCACCGACACCGACCCCGAGCCGCCGGTGAAGCGCATCCCCTACGAGCAGCACACCCGGGGCCTCGGCCTCCACATCGTCGACGCCCTGTGCGCCGAGTGGGGCGTGCGCCCGGCGCCGACGGGCAAGACGGTCTGGGCCCGGATCGGCCCGGTCGAGGGCGACGACCGGGGCTGACGCCAACGGTGTTGCGGTGGGGGGTCCGGCACCAGCATGATCAAGGGCCGGTCATGCCGCGGTAGCTCAGTTGGTTAGAGCGCCTGATTGTGGATCAGGAGGTCAGGGGTTCAAATCTCCTCCGCGGTGCTGGACCAGGTCCCCGACCTGGTTCCCCTCCCACCCCTGACGCCCGCCGCTAGCGTGCCGCCGGTGATCCGCGCTCCGCGTCGCCTGCTCGCCGTGGCCGTGGCCGTGGCCCTGCTCGGGGCGGGGTGCTCCGACGACGGCGGGGACGACGACGCCGCGCCGAGCCCCGAGACGGCGTCGACCGAGGCCGAGGCCCCCGAGGCCGAGGAGCCGGAGGCCGGGGAGGCGGCGGGGCCGGTCGAGGTCGAGGGGGAGGACGCGCTCTACGCCACCCCGGACCCGATCCCGGCGGGCGAGCACGGCGACCTGCTCCGGTACCAGGAGATCAGCCCGAGCCCGGTCGAGGGCGGCCGCGGCTACCGGGTGATGTACCTGTCGGAGTCGCTCGAGGGCGACCCGATCGTCGTCACCGGCACCGTCGTGGTCCCCACCGCCGAGGCGCCGGCCGAGGGCCGCCCGGTGCTCACCATCGCCCACGGCACCACCGGCATCGCCGACGAGTGCGCCCCGTCGCGGGAGGGGGCGGCCGAGCTGGCCGTCGCCGGCCCGGCGATCGAGCGGGGCTGGATCCTCGCCGTCACCGACTACGAGGGCCTGGGCACGCCGGGCCGTCACCCCTACCTGGTGGGCGAGAGCGAGGGCCGGGGCGTGATCGACGCCGCCCGCGCCGCCGCCCAGCTGCCCGAGGCCGAGGCCGCCCCCACGACCCTGATCGCCGGCTACTCGCAGGGTGGCCACGGCGCCCTGTGGGCCGGCGAGGTGGCCGCCGAGTGGGCGCCCGAGCTCGACGTGGTCGGCACCTTCGCCGGCGCCCCGGCCACCGAGCTCGACGTGATCCTGGCCGCCGCCGGGAGCCCCGGGGTCGCCGGCTTCGCCGCCCTGATGGTGGCCGGCTTCGCCGCCGCCTACCCCGAGGCCGACCCCGCCCTGTTCCTCACCGAGGAGGGCGTGGCCCGGCTCGACGCCGTCGACGAGGGCTGCGTCGGCGACGTCTTCACCGCCATGGCGGACCTCGCCCCCGAGGAGCTGGTGCGAGCCGAGGGCCCGTCGACCGCGCCGTGGCCCGAGCTGGCCGCGGCCAACAACCCCGGCCAGGTGGCGACCGAGGCCCCGGTGCTGATCATCCACAGCGCCCAGGACGAGGTCGTGCCGGTGGCGCTGAGCGCCGCCCTGTTCGACCGGATGTGCGCCGCCGGCCAGGCCGCCGAGCGCCGGGTGCTCGACGAGGGCGGCGGCCACGGGGCGGCGGCGGTGGTCGCCTACCCCGACGCGCTGGCCTGGTTCGACCGGATCCTGGCCGGCGAGACGGTCGAAAACACCTGTCGGTGACGGTCTGACCGGTTCGACCGCACGCAGTGTGGTCGGACGGCTTCGAATCGAGCGGTCTCCCTCCCGACATGCGGGTACCGGCCGATGGGACCGGCGCCCCTGCGTCGCGCCCGGCGGGGCACCCACCAGGGACGCGGGCGCACCGCAGCAGCACACGCCGCACCACCCGAACCGGAGGGGACCACCATGACCGACCGACGCAAGATCCTGATCGTGGGGGGCGGGCCGGCCGGCCTGGCCGCCGCCCTCTCGCTGACCGACCCCGCGCTCCACCCCACGTGGCGCGACGACTACGAGGTCACCGTGCTCCAGCTGGGCTGGCGGCTCGGCGGCAAGGGCGCCACCGGGCGCCGGGGCACGACCCACCAGGCCCCCGACGGCACCTGGCACCTGGAGGGCGACGCCCGCATCCAGGAGCACGGCATCCACCTGTTCGGGAACATGTACACCAACGCCATGCGGATGCTCGACGGCTGCCTCGAGGAGCTCCCGCCCGCCCCCGACGGCACCAAGGAGACGATCGAGGACGTCCTCGTCCCCAGCAACCACCTCCAGCTGGCCGACATGATCGACCGTCGCTGGGAGCTGACGAGCCAGACGATGCCCCACAACGACATGGAGCCGTGGGGCCCCGACGACCACGTCGACGCCAAGGCCTTCGTCAAGGAGATCGTCGCCGAGATCATCGCCCTGCTGGAGGAGGCCTTCGGCCCCGGCGACGGCGAGGGCCTGCGCGCCCACCTCGACGCCCACCACCACGTCGCCCGGCTCGGCGAGGCCGTCGAGCGCGAGGACCTCGACCCCAGCGTCCCCCACGCCGGCCGCCACCGCGACATCCTCGACCTGGTCGAGGAGGCCCGCCTCCACCTCAAGGCGCACGTCGACCAGAACCGGGCCACCAGCCGCTACGCCCGCCTCCGCTCGGTGTGGTGCCAGGTCGAGCTGTACGCCACCGTCCTGCGGGGCGTGATCGCCGACCAGATCTTCACCCGCGGCCTCGGCACCGTCGACGGCGAGGACTACCTCCACTGGCTGCGCCGCCACGGCATGCACGAGGTCGCCGTCACCAGCAGCTGCACCCAGATGCCGGCGCAGATCTGCTTCCAGGTCGTCGACGGCGACACCAGCCTGCCCCCGTCGATGGCGACGTCGTCGTTCCTGTGGTTCGTCCTCCGCCAGCTGCTCTCGTGCGGCCAGGGCAGCTACTGGTTCACCCGCGGGACCGGCGACACCGTGATCGCCCCCTTCTACCGGGTGGCCCGCGAGCGCGGCGTCCGCTTCGCGTTCTTCCGCAAGGTCGAGGAGCTCGTGTACGACCCCGACAGCGGGCGGATCGAGCGCATCGAGGTCCAGGTCCAGGCGACGACGGTCGACGGGGCGGACTACGAGCCCCTCGCCGTGCTCCCCGACGGGACCCTCGGCTGGCCGGCCGACCCGATCTACGGCCAGCTGGAGCAGGGCGCCGAGCTCGAGGCCCTCGGCATCGACCTCGAGTCGTGGTGGACGCCCTGGGAGGGTGTCGGCCACGAGACGTTGCGGGCCGGTGTCGACTTCGACTGCGTGATCAGCGCCCTGCCGCTGCCGAGCGTCGAGCACCTCGCCCCCTCGCTGGTCGAGCACGCCCGCTGGAAGCCGGCGGTGGCGGCCATGCCCGGCATCGCCACCATGGCCGCCCAGCTCTGGACGACCGTCGACACCTACGAGCTCGGGCTGCCCCACCTGCCCGGCACCGACCGCACCTGCGGCACGGCCGCCGTCCAGCCCCTCGGCATGGCCGACCTGTCCGACGTGATCGCGGCGGAGAGCTGGCCGGCCGACGACGCCCCCAAGGGCCTCTACTACGTGTGCGGGCCGATGCCCCACCGCGGCCCGTGGCCCGCCCCCGACGAGCACGAGACCCCGGACCTGCTGGCCGACGAGGCCAAGGCCACCTTCACCCAGTGGCTGCGCACCGCCGCCTCGGTGTTCCCGGCCGCCGCCACCGACCCCTTCGTCGGCGGCGCCTTCGACCCGGCCCTGCTCTACACCGGAGGCGTCGAGGCCGAGGGCTCGGCGCGGATCGACTTCCAGTACTGGCGGGCCAACGCGGATCCCAACGAGCGCTACGTCCCCTCGCCCCCCGGCTCCGGCGCCCTGCGCCCCGAGGCGTGGGAGTCGGGGGCCTCGAACCTGGCCCTCGCCAGCGACTGGATCTCGACCGGGATGGACATCGGTTCCTTCGAGGGCGCCGTCATGTCAGGCTTGCTGGCGGCCCACGCCCTGACGGGGTTGCCCGCGCTCGACAAGATCGTGGGCTACGACTTCGCCCGGCCGCACCGGTCGCACCAGGAGGGGAAGACCACGATCGAGACCACCGCCACCGACGTGGCCCTCGCCGACCGCCCTGGGGTCCCAGCGGGGTGAGCCTCGGGCCCCTCCCCGGACTGGAGGACGTCCACCCCGTCCAGCGACGGGGGGACACCTTGGTGCTGCGCGCCCGGGCGGCGGGCGACGGCGCCACCGTCCTGGTGAAGACCCACGCCTCCGACCTGCCCACCGATGCGTCGCGGGAGCGGCTCCGGCGCGAGCACGACCTCACCGGGGCGGTCCTCCACCCCCACCTGGTCACCGCCCGCCAGCTGCTCGACACGTCGGTGCGCGTCGCCCTGGTCCTCGACGACCCGCCCGGCCCCACGTGGGCCGAGGCGGCGTCGTCGGGCGACCTCGACACCGTCGGCGTCCTCGACGTCGCCATCGCCACCGGCTCTGCCCTGGCCGCCCTCCACGCCCGGGGGATCGTCCACCGGGCCGTCGACGCCGACCACGTCGTCCTCGGCCCCGACGGGCCGGTGCTGGTCGACCTGTACGACGCCGCCGAGGCCGGGGTGCGGCCCCGGCGGTCCAGCCACGGCGGCCATCTGGCCCCCGAGCAGCGGGGCCCCGAGCCGGTGCCCGCCGACCCCGCCTTCGACGTCTTCGCCCTGAGCGCCACCGTGCGGGCCGTGCTCGCCGAGCGGGGCGACGTGCCGTCGGGGCTGACCGCCGTGCTCGACCGCGGCACCCACGCCGATCCCCGCCGCCGTCACCGGTCGATGCTCGGCCTGGTCGCCGACCTCCGCCGCCAGCGACGCCACCTGGTCGACGGCGTGGGGCCGCCGCCCCCGCCCGAGGTGGAGGGCGTGGCCCTCCGCTGGGAGGACCCCCGCCGGGTCGTCGGCCGTGACGACCTCCGGGCCCGGATCGTGGCCGCCGCCGACACGGTGGCCGCCGAGGGCCGGGGCCGCCTCGTCGTCGTCCGGGGCGAGCCCGGGTCGGGGCGCACCGCCCTGCTCCGGGCGGTCAGCGACGACCTGCGGGCCAAGGGCGTCCTCTGCGGCGTCGCCACCCAGTCGGACCCGGGCGCCACCGTCGCCTTCAAGACCGGCAGCACGGTCATGGGCCAGATGGTCGAGCAGCTCCTGACCGCCCCGGAGCCGGTCGTCCGGGCCGTCGAGGGCCAGCTCCGGCGCTCTCTGGGCGACGACCTCCCCGTCGCCGTCCAGGTCTTCCCCGCCCTCGGCCTCGTCGTCGGCCCCCAGCCCGAGCCGACCCACGTCGACCCGTCCGAGGCCCTGGGCCGGGTCACCCGGGCGGCCCGGTCCTCGATCGCCGCCCTGGCCCGCCACCTCCCACCCGCGGTGGGCGTGTTCGACGACGGCGACCTGGGCGACGCCACCTTCCTCGGTGCCCTGGAGGCCTTCGCCGGCCACCCCGACACCGGCCCCTTCCTCGTGGTCGTCGTGGCCAGCGGGGGCTCGCCCGGGCTGGAGGCGCTCCTCGGGCGGTTGGCGGGCCGGGGGGTCGCCATCGACGAGGTCGTCGTCGCCCCGCTCGACCGCGATGCGGTCGCCGAGCTGGTCGCCATGGGCACCGGGATGCCCGCCGGCGAGGTCGTCGAGCTGGCCGATGCCGTCCACCGGCGCTCGGGCGGGCTGCCCCGGGTCGCCCTGGCCGACCTGTGGTCGCTGGTCGAGGCGGGCGACCTGTGGGTCGACGTCGACGCCGCCCGCTGGTGCTGGTCCGACCGGGCCCGGCGGGTCGAGGCCCCGCCGACGCTGGCCGAGGTCGCCGCCCAGCGGGTCCGCGACCTGCCCCCCGACGCCGTCACCGCCGCCGCCATCGTCGCCGTGGCCGGGCGGGCGGCCCGGGCCGCCGTCGTCGCCCACGTCCTCGGGATCGAGACGCCCGAGGCCGCAGCGCTGGTCGACCGGGCCGTCGTGGCCCACGTGCTGGCCCCGCCCTCGCCCCGCGGTGACCTCGGCTGCCTCGACGAGAGCGTGCGCGACGCCGTGCTCGCCGTGCTCGAACCGGTGGCGCGGGCCGACCTCGAGCAGAGGGTCGCCCGGGCCGTCCTGGCCACTGCCGACGAGGGCCCCGACGGGCGCCCCGACCTGCCCGACGCCCACCGGATCGACCTGATCACCCTGCTCCGCCGGGACCCGGCGCTGGCCACCGACCCCGCCGCCGGCGAGCGCCTCGCCGCCCTGTGCGAGGACGCCGCCCGCGCCGCCCACCGCAGCGGTGCCTTCCAGGAGGCCCTCGACCTCCAGCGCCACGCCCTGGCCACCGTGGGCGAGACCGGCTGGGAGCGCCAGCCCGAGCGCACCTTCGAGCTCCACCTGCGGGCCGCCGAGCACGCCCTCGTCGTCGGGCGGCCCGAGCTGGTCGACGAGCTGATGGCCGACATCGACGCCCACGGGCCCAGCGCCCCGCAGCGGGTCCGCACCATGCGGGTGCTGGGCATGCGGTCGTGGACCCGCCAGGACCACGACGGCGGCCTGGCCCGGCTCCGCACCGTCCTGGCCGAGCTGGGCGAGCCCCTGCCCGAGCGGCCGACGTGGCGCGACATCGCCGTCGAGTGGGCCCGCACCCGCGCCGAGCTGGGACGGCGCCAGCCCGAGGCCTTCCTGACCGCCCCGGCGCTGACCGACGAGCGGCTCGTCGCCACGCTCGACGCCATGCTCGGCTGCGTCCACCTCGCCTACGTCGACCAGCCCCTCACCCACATCCTCCTCGTGCTGAGGGGGACGCGGCTGACCGCCCGCCACGGCGTCACCGACTCCTCGGGCTACTTCCTCGCCGCCTACGGGATGCTCTCGGTGTCGACGCCCGGCGGCACCCCGCTCGGGCTCCGCTACGGCCAGGTCGCCGCCACCCTGGCGCAGCGGGGGCGGGCCACCCACGCCACCATGGTCGGCTTCGCCGTCGACGCCTTCGTCCGCCACTGGGGCGAGCCCCTCGACGCCACCGTCGACCCGCTCCTCCAGCGCTACCGGGCGACCTACACCTCGGGGGCCCGGGGCTACGGGCTGACCGGGGGCACCTTCGGGGTGCTCCACGCCCTGCTGGCGGCCCGTCCCCTCCAGGGCGTCGAGGCCGACGCCGCCACCATGAGCGCCGAGATGGGCGCCATCGGCGAGCGGGCCTTCCAGCAGCGGGTCGACGTGGTCGGCCAGGCCGTCGCCGACCTCCGCACCGGGCTGGGCGAGGCCGTCCTCGACGGGCCCACCTTCTCGGCGCCCGACTGGCTGGCGGCCAAGCGCCGCCGGGGCGAGCTGGCCGTCATCGTCCACACCGTGCGGGCGCTGGTGGCGCTGTGCCACGGCCGGGCCGACGAGGCCGCCGCCGCCGTCGCCGCGGCCGCCCCGCTGATCCGCTCGGCGCCGGGCGAGGCCGTCGTCGCCGTCCACCGCTTCCAGGCCGCCCTCCTCGCCGCCGACGCCCTGGCGGCGGCGGGCGGCCGGGTCGAGCGGGCCCGGCTCCGCGCCGTCCTGGCGCCCCACCTGCTCCGCCTCCGGGTCCTGGCCGAGAACGCCCCGGCCAACGCCGCCCACCGGCTGGCGCTGGTCGAGGCGGTCGCCGCCGACGGCCCCGGCGGGTCGCCGGCCGAGGCCATGGACCGCTACGAGGAGGCCGTCCGGCTGGCCACCGAGCACCGGGCGCTCGGCGACCTCGGCCTGGCCGCCGAGCGGGCCGCCCGCCACCACCAGCGCCGGGGCCGGCAGCGGCTGGCCCGCCACTACGCCACCATCGCCCTCGACGCCTGGCAGGCGTGGGGGGCCGACGCCGTCGCCGCCGGGCTGCCGGCGCGGCTCCCCGGGCTGGTCGACGTCCTGGTGCCCGACACCACCACTCGCCCCGGCGCCGACCCCGGCCGGGTGCCCGAGGGCCACCCCAGCACCGTCGCCGTCGAGACGCTCACCGAGGCCAGCACGCTCCTCGGCCAGGGCCTGGAGGTGCGCGAGTTCCTCCAGCGCATGGTCGAGCTGCTGATGCGGCAGGCCGGCGCCAGCCGGGGCTACCTCGTGCTCCACTCGCCGTCGGGTCCGGTGGTCGAGGTGGCGGCCGAGGTGCGGGGCGGCACCGTCGAGGTCGCCCCCCGGCCCTCGTCGGACCCCGCCGACCACCCCGGCCTCAGCCCCCACGCCCTCCACTACGTGCTCCGCACCCGTCAGGTCCTCGCCCTGGTCGACCCGGCGTCGGACCGTCGCCTCCGGGCCGACGAGGGGCTGCGCGAGCGGGCGCCCCGGGCCCTGCTCGGGCTGCCGATCGGGGGCACGACGGGCACCCCCGGCGCCTTCGTCCTGGAGAGCGACGAGCGCCCCGACGGCGTCGAGCCGGCCCGGGTCAGCGCCCTGCGGGTGCTCGCCGCCCAGGCGATCGCCGCGGTCGAGCACGCCCGGCTCACCTCGGACCTCGGCGCCCTGGCCCAGGACGTGGCCGACCTCCGCTCCACCGCCGACAGCCTGTCGACGCTGGCCGAGACCGACCCGCTCACCGGCGTCGCCAACCGGCTCGGGCTGGAGTCCGCCCTCCGGACGGTCATGGACCGCACCGTCGACGACGCCGGCGCCGACCACGCCGGCTCCGACGGGGCGGGGGAGCGGCCCCGGGTCGGCGTCCTGTTCTGCGACCTCGACGGGTTCAAGGGGGTCAACGACGCCCTCGGCCACACCGCCGGCGACGTGGCCCTGGTCGAGGTGGCCAAGCGCCTCCGGTCCGTCGTCCGCGCCGACGACGTGGTCGCCCGGCTGGGCGGCGACGAGTTCGTCGTCGTCTCGATCGGCGTGGCCGACGACGAGCTCCAGAACGTCGCCGAGCGCATCCGCGACGCCATCGCCGAGCCCATCGACGTCGGGGCCGACGAGCCCGTCCTCCTCGGCGTGTCGATCGGCGTCGGCCGGGCCGACATGGTCGGCGTGACCTCGCTCGACGACGTCGACGCCCTCCTCGGCGCCGCCGACCACTCCATGTACCGAGCCAAGCGCTCCGGCGGCAACCGCATCGTGTCGTAGGTCTCGTCGGAGAGCTCGCTTCGCTCGCTCTCCTCCTCGAGCTCGGGGGCCTCGCTGCGCTCGGGCTGTCCCAGCGGCGGACGGCTCGTCCCTCGCCGACACGCCGCTTCGTCTGGGGGCTTCGCCCCCAGGCCCCCAGCGGCTGCGCCGGGCGCGTCCGGCCGGCTGGGCGCCGCTCGGTCGGGTGGGCGCCGTGGGCCGGGTGGGCGCCGTCCGGCCGGGTGGTAGGGGCTCAAGGGGGTTCCAAGGGGGGCACAAGGGGTGGGGTGGAGGGTGGGCGCATGGCCCGCACGCCCTGCTCCCGGATCGCCGCCGCCCTCGTGGCCCTGATCGCCCTGGGGGCGGGGTGCGGAGGGGGGTCCGACGAGGCCGCCGCCGACCCGCACGGCGGGCACGGGGGCGGGGCGGTCGATCCGCTCCGGCCGATCGCCGGCGAGCCGGTCGCCCTCGGGCCCGACGAGGACCTCTACGCCGGGCCCGACCCGCTGCCGGCCGGCGACCACGGCACCCTGCTGCGCTACCAGGAGGTCGACCCCGCCCCGATGGCCGGCGCCCGGGCCTACCGCATCCTCTACCTGGGGCAGACGCTCACCGGCGAGCCGACCGCGGTCTCGGGCACGGTGCTCGTGCCCGACGGGGCGCCGGCGGCCGAGCGGGCCGTGATCGGGCTCGCCCCCGCCGCCACCGGGCTGGCCGACGAGTGCGCCCCCAGCCGCACGATGGGGGGCGACCTGGCCCGGGTCGGGCCCCACCTCGCCGCCGGCCACGTCGTCGCCGCCACCGACCTGGAGGGCCTCGGCACCCCCGGTCGCCACCCGCACCTGATCGGCCCCAGCGCCGGTCGCTCGGTGCTCGACGCCGTCCGCGCCGCCCAGCAGGTCCCCGGGGTGGGCGTCGCCACGCACGTCGGGCTCACCGGCCGGGCCGAGGGCGGTCACGCCGCCCTGTGGGCCGATCGCCTGGCCGCCACCTGGGCACCCGAGCTGCCGCTCGTCGGCACCCTGGCCCGGGCCCCAGCCACCGACCTCGGCGCCGTGGTCGAGCGGCCCGAGGACGGCCCGGCGCTGCTGCTGCTCGTGGCCGGGCTGGCCGCCTCCAGCCGCTACGTCCGCCCGGCCGACCTCCTGTCCGACGCCGGCCTGGCCGCCCTCGACCGGGCCGCCACGACCTGCCTCGACGCCCTCCGGGCCGACCTCGCCACCGTCGCCCCGGCCGATCTGCTCCGCCCCGCGGGGGCCAGCCCGGCCTGGGTCGCCGCCGCCGCCGGCAACGACCCGGGGGCGGAGGCGGGCGCCGACCCGGTGCTGCTCGTCGGCGAGGGGGACGGGGTCGACCGGCTGGCCGCCCGCCTGTGCACCGCCGGCCAGGACGTCGAGGTCCGCCCGAGCGGCGAGGACGAGGACGCGGCCGCCTGGTTCACCGCCCGCATCGAAGGCGAGGCCGTCGCCGCCGGCGCCTGCTGATCCGCCGACGGGCTGGCGATCGGGTCTCCTGCGAGGCCGGGGAGAGCCCGATCGCCAGCCCGGGTCAGGTGAAGACCACCCCTTGGGCGAGGGGGAGGTCGTCGGAGTGGTTGACCGTGGTGGTGGCCCGGCGCATGTAGGCCTTCCAGGCGTCGGAGCCGGACTCGCGGCCGCCGCCGGTCTCCTTCTCGCCCCCGAAGGCCCCGCCGACCTCGGCGCCCGAGGGGCCGATGTTGACGTTGGCGATGCCGCAGTCGGAGCCGTCGGGGCCGACGAAGCGCTCGGCCTCCCGGATGTCCCGGGTGAAGATCGACGAGGACAGGCCCTGGGGCACGCCGTTGTGCAGGGCGATGGCCTCGTCGAGATCGGTGTAGGTGAGGGCGTAGAGCACCGGCCCGAAGGTCTCGGTGCGGACGATGTCGGTCTGCCCCGGCATGGTGACGAGGGCGGGCTGGACGTAGAAGGCGTCGGCCGCCTCGTCGGCCAGGACCCGCTCGCCGCCGGTGACGACGGTGCCGCCGTCGCCGGTGGCGGCGGCGAGGGCCTTCCCCACCCGGGCGAAGGCGGGCTCGTCGATCAGCGGGCCGACGAGGGTGCCGTCGGCCAGCGGGTCGCCGATCGGCAGCGAGGCGAAGGCGGCGGCGACGCGGGACACGACCTCGTCGTGGACGGACTCGTGGACGATCAGCCGGCGCAGCGTCGTGCACCGCTGGCCGGCGGTGCCGGCGGCGGAGAAGACGACGGCCCGGGCCACCAGGTCGAGGTCGGCCGAGGGGGCGACGACGGCGGCGTTGTTGCCCCCCAGCTCGAGCAGCGAGCGCCCGAAGCGGGCCGCGACCCGCTCGCCGACCGCCCGCCCCATCGGGGTGGACCCGGTAGCCGAGATGAGCGGCAGGCCCTCGTGGTCGACCAGCGCCCGACCGACGGTGGCGTCACCCAGGACGACCTGCGACAGCCCGTCGGGGGCGCCCACGGCCGCGGCGGCCCGGGAGAGCAGGGCCTGGCAGGCGAGGGCGGTGAGCGGCGTCTTCTCCGACGGCTTCCAGATCACCGGGTCGCCGGCGATCAGCGCCATCGCCGTGTTCCACGACCACACCGCCACCGGGAAGTTGAAGGCGCTGATGACCCCGATCGGGCCGAGCGGCTGCCACGTCTCCATCATCCGGTGGCCGGGGCGCTCGCTGGCGATCGTGCGCCCGAAGAGCTGGCGGGACTGGCCGACGGCGAGGTCGCAGATGTCGATCATCTCCTGGACCTCGCCCTGGCCCTCGCTGCGGATCTTCCCCGCCTCCAGGCTGACGAGGGCGCCGAGGTCGTCCTTGTGGCGGCGCAGCTCCTCGCCGAGGGCCCGCACCAGCTGGCCTCGCACCGGGGCCGGGGTGGTGCGCCAGGTGCGGAAGGCCTCGGTGGCCCGCTCGACGGCGGTGTCGACGGCGGCCGCCGTGCTACCGGCCAGCCGGGGCCCGATGGCCGTGCCCGTGATGGGCGTGCGCCCGCCGAGGTCGTCGCCCTCGGGGACGGTGACACCGAGCCGGTCGAGCACGGCGCGCGTCGTCGCGTCGAGGGCGTCGGGGGTGGGCAGGACGGGCATCGGGCCTCCGGGGGCAGCCATCAGGTCTGCTAACGTCCGCACGACTGTAGCCGTCAGATGCTCTGATGGTCGAGGAGGACGAGTGGCCATCGAGCGGATCCGGGTGCTGGGGCTGGGCAAGGTCGGCGAGCTGGTCGCCCACCTGCTCCGGGGGGCGGGGTTCGACGTGGCCGGGGGCGACCTCCGACCCCGCTCGGACCTCGGCTTCCCGGTCGACGCCGTCGACGTCTTCGACCCCGACGGCCTGCGCCGGGGCCTCGCCGGCTTCGACGCCGTGGTCTCCTGCCTCCCCTTCGACCGCAACCTGGGGGTGGCCGAGGCCGCCGCCGGTGCCGGGCTCCACTACTTCGACCTCACCGAGGACGTCCCCACCACCACCCGCATCCGCGAGCTGGCCGCCGGCGCCGACGTGGTGATGGCGCCGCAGTGCGGCCTCGCCCCCGGGCTGATCGGCATCGTCGGCTCGTCGCTGGCCGAGGGGCTCACCGACCTCCGCCGGATGCAGCTGCGGGTCGGCGCCCTGCCCCAGCACCCGAGCGGCGTCCTCGGCTACTCCTTCACCTGGTCGCCCGAGGGCGTGATCAACGAGTACATCAACGACTGCGAGGTCATCCGCGACGGCCAGCGCACCGAGGTGCCGGCCATGTCGGACCGGGAGACGGTCGTGATCGGCGGCGCCCGGCTGGAGGCCTTCGCCACCTCGGGCGGGCTGGGGACGCTGTGCGAGACCTACGAGGGCCGCATCCGCCACCTCGACTACAAGTCGCTCCGCTACCCCGGCCACTGCGACGCCATCCGCTTCCTCCTCGACGAGCTGGCGCTGCGCGACCGGCGCGAGCTGGCCGGCGAGATCCTCGTCAACGCCAAGCCCCCGGTCGACGACGACGTCGTCCACCTCTACGCCGCCGTCGAGGGCACCGGGCCCGACGGCCTGACCCGCCGCGAGCACGTCCGGTCGTGGCAGCCGCTCGAGATCGCCGGCCGGCGCTGGCGGGCCATCTCGTGGACGACGGCCGCCTCGGCCGTCGGCGTGGTCGAGCTGGTCGCCCGGGGGGCGGTGCCGGCCAAGGGCTTCCTCCGCCAGGAGGACGTCGCCCTCAGCGAGCTGCTGGCGACCACCACCGGCCGCCTCTTCGCCGAGGAGGCGTTGACGCCGTGACGGTCGCGGCCCTGGTCCGTCGGGTGCTGGGCGATGCCGCCGCCGACGAGGTCCTGGCCACCGTCGCCCTCCCCGCCGGGGCCGACCCGGGCGCCGGGGTGGTCGGGCGGGCCGACGTCGCCCACGCCCTCCACGTCGTGCTCTACGCCGACCTGATGGAGGTGGTGCCGTCGGCCGCCGCCTACGCCGTCGACCAGCGGGCCGCCGGGCGGGGCGTCGTCCTCGACCACGCCGCGGTGCGCACCGTGGCCTGGCCGGCCGGGGCCCTCCCGCCCGGGGCGGAGCAGGTCACCCGGATCCTCCGGCCCCTCGGCTACGAGCGCCACGCCACCTACCCGCTGACCCGGCTGCGGATGACCGGGCACGCCTTCGCCCACCGGGACCGGCCCGAGACGGTGCCCCAGTGGTTCGTGTCCGAGCTCCACCCCGACACCTTCTCGCCCGCGTTCCAGGAGGCCACCACCCGGGTCCTCGCCGGCTCGACCGACCCGCTCGACGCCGCCACCCGGGCCCGCCTCGACCGCCTGGGCGACGACCACCACCTCCCGGTCGCCGACGCCGTCGCCCTGATCGACGCCCTCCGCCACGCCTTCGGCCGCCAGCACCCTCTGCCCACCGACCGCGACCACGACGTGCTGCGGGCCGAGTCGGCCGAGATGGCCTGGATCGCCACCGAGGGCACCACCTGCAACCACTGCACCGACCGGGTCGCCGACGTCTTCGCGGTGGCCGCCGCCGAGCGCCGCCGGGGCCGGCCGATCAAGGCGAGCGTCGAGGTGTCGGCCTCCGGCCGGGTCCGCCAGACCGCCCACCGGGCCACGACGGTCGTCCGCGGCCTCCGCACCCTGGAGGGCGACGTGGTCGAGCGCGAGGTGCCCGGGTCGTTCTTCGAGGTCATCTCGCGCGACCCGCTCCCCGGCGGCGGCCTCGACCTCGCCTTCGACGCCGCCAACGCCACCGGCATCTTCGCCATGACCCGCCCGGCCGACGCCGGCGAGCCGGGCCCGCCATGACCCCGCCCACCCCCCGAACCGGCGATCGGATGCGACGGGAACCCGTCGGATCCGATCGCCAGTTCGCCGGGTTGACGGTCGACCGGTTGCGGGCGCTGCGCGAGCTGGCCCGGTGCGGGACGATCGCGGCGACGGCGCGGGCGCTGGGCCTGACCCCCTCGGCGGTGTCGCAGCAGCTCTCGGCGCTGGAGCGCGAGACCGGCGTGGCCCTGCTCGACCGGGCCGACCGGCGCACCGCCCTCACCGCCGCCGGCCACGCCCTGGTCGACCACGCCGACCGGGTGCTCGACGCCCTGGCCGCGGCGTCGGCCGACCTCGACCGGGTGCGGGGGGCGATCGGCGGGCCGTTCCGCATCGCCACCGTGCCCAGCGCGGCGCCGGCCCTGGTGTCGCCGGTCGTGGCCCGGCTGCGGGCGCTCCACCCCGGCCTCGACCTCACCGTGATCGACGAGGAGCCGCACCGCAGCCTCGAGCACCTCGACCGGGGCACGGTCGACCTGGCCGTCGTCGACCGCTACGCCGCCGCCCCCCTCCCGCTGGGCGACGACCTCGACGACCGCCTGCTCCTGGTCGAGCCGCTGCTCGCCGTCCTGCCGACCGGCCACCCGGTGCTCGAGCGCGAGCGGGCCCCGGGCGCGCCCGTCCCGCTGGCCGCCCTGGCCGGCGACGACTGGATCGTCGCCCCCGCCGAGGTCAGCTGTGGCGCCGCCGTCCGCAGCGCCTGCCGGTCTGCCGGGTTCGAGCCCCGGGTGCGCTGGCAGACCGACGACCTGCTGCTCCACCTGGAGCACGTCGCCGCCGGCCACGGGGTGGCGCTGCTGCCCCGGCTCGGGGTGCGCACCGGGGTGGCGGCGGTCGAGGTCCGCCCGCTGGCCCCGCCGACGGTCAGCCGCGAGCTGCTCGCCGTCACCCGCTCGGTCGCCGTCGCCCGCCCCGCCGTCGCCGCCGTCCTCGACGCCCTGGCCACCGCCGCCACCACCCGCGCCGCCTGACGCCCCTCGCGTTCTGTCCATCCCGGTGAACCGTGGAGGGACAGGGGGATGGACAGAACGGTCGCCGGGGGGAGGGGGCCGGGTGTCGGGGTGGGGGCGGTCGGGTATCTGGGCGAGGTGGAGACGGTCGGCCCCTACCGCCTGGACGCCCTGGTCGGGCGGGGCACCACCGGATCGGTCTGGCAGGCGACCCGGCTCGGGCCGCTGGCCCAGGTGGTGGCGGTCAAGCGGGCCCGCACCGTCGGGCCCGAGGCCCAGGTCGCCGACCGGCTGCGCCGGGAGGCGGCGATCCTGGCCGAGCTCGACCACCCCCACATCGTCCGGATCGTCGACGTCCTCGACGACGGGGGCGGGGTCGCCATCGTCATGTCGCTGGCCCGGGGCGGGTCGCTCCACGACCTGCTGGCCGAGCGGGGCCGGCTGACCCCCGGCCAGACCGTCGCCGTCCTGTCCCGCATCGCCGACGCCCTCGGGTCGGCCCACCGCCGGGGCGTCCTCCACGGCGACGTCAAGCCGGCCAACATCTTGTTCACCTCGGACGGCGAGCCCCTCCTCGGCGACTTCGGCGTCGCCCAGCACCTGGTCGGCGGGGTGCTCGACCTCGACACCCGGCGGGCCGTCGAGGGCACCACCGGCTACGTCGACCCGGCCCTGGTGGCCACCGGCGACCCCGAGCCCCGCAACGACGTCTACGGCCTCGGCGTGGTCGCCTACCTCTGCCTCACCGGCCGGCTGCCCCACACCGGGCCCGACAGCACCGCCGTCCTCGCCGCCGCCGAGGTCGGCGACCACCCGCCGCTGGCGGCCACCCCCGGCGTCCCGGCAGCGCTGGCCGCCGTGGTCGAGTCGGCCCTGGCCCGGGACCCGGCCGGGCGACCCGCCACCGCCGAGGCCCTGGCCCACGCCCTCCGGGCCGCGGTGCCGGCCGAGGAGGTCGTGCTCCCGGGCCCGCCCCGGGCGGCCGCCGCCGCCGACGAGGAACCCCCCGCCGCGCCCGACGAGCACCCGTCGGGCGAGGACCCGTCGGCCCGCGGCACCCGGGCCTTCGGCCCCCAGCCCGAGCGCACCGTCGACGAGCCCCGGCGCGGCCACCCGGTCCTGACCCTCGCCGCCGTCGTCGCCGTGCTCGCCCTGGCCGTCGGGGGCGGGCTGTGGGTCCGCGACCGGCTCGACGCCGAGCAGGCCCCGGGGCCCGTCGAGGTCGCCGGGGGCGAGCCCCCCGATGCGGTCGCCTGCCCCGACCTGGAGCCGATCCCCGTCCCGCCCGGCGCCGAGGACCTGGAGGGCGACCTCAACGGCGACGGCTGCCCGGTCCAGGTCGTGTGGGACGGCCAGGTCATGCGGTTCCGGCTCGAGGAGGGCGACACCCGGCCCCGCAGCTTCGACTTCCGCCAGGCCGGCGACCGGGCCCCGGGCCAGCTCCTCCTCGGCGACTGGGACTGCGACGGCGCCGACACGCCCGCCCTCTACCAGCCCGGCGACGGCGTCGTCGCCTACTTCGACGTCGTGCCCGGCCAGGTCGGTGGCGAGGCCACGGCCACCCCCGACCCGACCGGCGTCACCGGGGGCCGGGCCCGCCTGGAGCCGGGCGAGGGCGGCCGCTGCGACACCGTCGAGGTCTCGGCCGAGGCCTGAGCGCACGGCGCCCGACCCGCATAGGGTCCGGGACCGACACCGACACCCGACGACAGGAGGTGCGCCATGGCCGGATGGGGCGACGACCCGACGCTGGCCGAGCTGCGGTCCCTGCTCTACGAGCAGGGCTGGACGCCGGTCGAGGTCACCGAGGCCACCAGCGGCGACCGGGTGGTCGTGGCCGGCCCCCACGGCGAGCGCCGCACCTTCTCCTCGGACCACATCGCCTTCCACCGCTTCGTCGAGGGCCTCCACGAGGACTTCGACCTCTAGCCGGGGGCTAGGTTGGGGCTCCGATGCACCCGTGGATCCCCCACCATGGCTGACCAGGCCCGCTTCTCCGAAGACGCCATGCCCCTGATGGGCTCGCTGTACTCGGCCGCCCTGCGCATGACCCGCAACCCGGCCGACGCCGAGGACCTCGTCCAGGAGACCTACCTCAAGGCCTACCGGGGCTACGGCGGGTTCCAGGAGGGCACCAACCTCAAGGCCTGGCTGTACCGGATCCTCACCAACACGTACATCAACATCTACCGGGCCAAGCAGCGGCGGCCCGACGAGACCGAGCTCGACGAGTCCGAGGACCCGTACCTCTACCAGCGCCTCGGCGGCCTGGAGGCGGCGCAGGTCGGCCGGAGCGCCGAGGACGAGCTGATGGACTGGTTCACCGAGGCCGAGATCAAGGCCGCCGTCGAGGACCTCCCCGAGCAGTTCCGCATGGCCGTGCTGCTGGCCGACGTCGAGGGGTTCTCGTACAAGGAGATCGCCGAGATCCTGGAGATCCCGATCGGTACGGTCATGAGCCGCCTGCACCGGGGAAGAAGTCGGCTCCAGAAGTCGTTGTTCGACTACGCACGGAGCCGAGGCCTCGCCGACGAGGACACCGACCCCGACGCTCCGCCCCGCCGCCAGCCCGAACGGGCTCGTTGACCGAGAGACATGCCGGACTCAGAAGACATGGCTTCCGACGACACCACCCCCGACCGCGGGGACTGCTCCGACGCCCTCCTCGAGCTGTACGAGTACCTCGACGGCGAGCTGACCGCCTCCCGCCGGGCCGACATCGCCCAGCACCTGACGGCCTGCGGCGAGTGCTTCGAGGCCTTCGACTTCCAGGCCGAGCTCAAGCAGGTCATCGCCCACAAGTGTCGCGAGGAGGTCCCCGACGCCCTCAAGGCGCGGGTGGCCGCCCTGCTCGAGGGCGAGGCCTGACCGTGCCCCGCTCCCGTTCCCGGTCCGGTGGTGGCGACACGGGTGCGGGCCCGCGGGTGTGCGCCGAGGAGGGCTGCGAGACCCGCCTCTCGGTCTACAACGACGCCGACCACTGCTCGCTCCACCACCCCACCGTCCTCCTCCGCACCCGAGGCCGCCACATCGCGTAGCGGGTCTCTCGTCGGAGATCTCGCTGCGCCGGGCGGTGGGTCCTCCGTCTGCGATCGCGCTGGTACGGGGCTCTGCTTCGGTTCCTCCTCGTCTGGTGGGCTGCGATTCGGCAGCAACTCGGGGTGGACGTAGGATCGGCGGCATGTTCCTCGGCGCTGTGATCTGGACCCAGTGGATGGCCGTGGGCCTCGCCATCGGCGTCGTCCTCGCCACCGTGGCCCTCGCCGTCGGCTACTTCCGGTCGGTCGTCCGGGCCAAGTACCCGCCCCGCGGCGCCAAGCGGGCCTGACCGGCTGGCCATGGCGCAGGGCGCGGTCGACTGGGGGCTGGCCGAGCGGGTCGCCGTGCGCGCCGCCGGCACCGACCCGTTCCACCGCAGCTACCACGCCGACTCGCTGGTCGCCGACTTCACCGAGCTGACCACGATCGCCGAGGAGCAGGTGGCCGTGGCCACCGGGCTCCGCAGCCTCGCCGGCCCGGCCCGGGCCCGGGTCGACGACCGGGGCGACTGGGTGCGGGCCAACATCGCCTCGTTCCAGCGGCTGATGCGGCCCGTCACCAGCCGGCTGGAGGAGAAGATGGGCTCCGGCCTGGCCGCCCCCGTCGCCCGCCGGATCGCCGGGGCCGAGGTGGGCGCCCTGCTGGGCTGGATGTCGAGCCGGGTCCTCGGCCAGTACGACCTGCTCGTCATCGAGGACGAGGACCCCGAGGAGCAGGACCTCGTCCACTACGTGGGGCCCAACATCCTCGCCCTGGAGAAGAAGTTCGCCTTCCCGCCCCGCGAGTTCCGCCAGTGGCTGGCCCTCCACGAGGTCACGCACCGGATGCAGTTCACCGGCATCCCGTGGATGCGCGAGCACTTCCTCGGGCTGGTCGACGGGATGGTCTCCTCGGTCGACGAGGACCCGAAGCAGCTGCTCGACGCCATCACCCGGGCCGCCGAGCAGATCCGCAAGGGCACCAACCCGCTCGACGAGGGCGGCCTGGCCGCCATGTTCAGCAACCAGGCCCAGCGTGACCTGCTCGAGCACATCGGTGGGCTGATGAGCCTGCTCGAGGGTCACGGCGACGTCACCATGGACCGGGCCGGCGCCGACCAGATCCCCAACGCCGTGCGCTTCGGGCAGGTCCTGCGCCAGCGCCGGCAGAACGCCAGCCCCGCCATCAAGCTGCTCCAGAAGCTGATCGGGCTCGAGGCCAAGCTCAAGCAGTACGAGCAGGGCGAGCGGTTCATCGAGGCGGTCGAGGAGGTCGGCGGCGAGAACCAGCTCGACCGGGCCTGGGAGGATCCGGCCAACCTGCCCACGATGACCGAGATCCGCGACCCGCAGGCCTGGCTCGACCGGGTCGGTGTCGTCGAACCCGCGGCCTGAGCTGCTGGCCCGCTGCACGTTCCCGCCGGCGGGGACGGCGCTGACGGCGGGGGTGTCGGGCGGAGCGGACTCGCTGGCGCTGCTGGTGCTGGCCCGGGCGGCGGGGTGCGACGTCACCGCCGTGCACGTCGACCACGGGCTGCGACCCGGCTCCGCCGCCGAGGCCGACGTCGTGGCCGCCGCCGCCGAGCGCTACGGCGCCCGGTTCCGGGCCGAGCGGGTGGAGCTGGCCGACGGGCCCGACCTGGAGGCGCGGGCCCGGGCCGCCCGCCACGACGTCCTCGGCCCCGACGCCAGCACCGGCCACACGCTCGACGACCGGGCCGAGACGGTGCTGCTCAACCTGCTCCGGGGGGCGGGGACGACCGGGCTCTCGTCGCTCCGCCCCGGCCCCCGCCACCCGATCCTGGCCCTGCGGCGGGCCGAGACCCGGGCCCTGTGCGCGGCGGAGGGGCTGACACCGGTCGAGGACCCGAGCAACGACGACCCCCGCTTCCTCCGCACCCGGGTCCGCCACGAGGTGCTGCCGCTGCTGGCCGAGGTGGCCGGGCGCGACCTCGTCCCCGTGCTGGCCCGCCAGGCCGGGCTGCTGGCCGACGACGCCGACCTGATCGCCGCCCTGGCCGCCGATGTCGACGTCACCGACGCCCGGGCCCTGGCCGCCGCCCCCGTCGCCCTGGCCCGGGCCGCGGTGCGGGCCTGGCTGCGCCCGACGGCCGACGGCCAGCCCCCGTCGGCGGCCGCCGTGGCTCGGGTCATCGCCGTGGCCCGGGGCGAGGCGGTGGCCTGCGAGGTCGCCGGCGGCTGGCGGGTCCGCCGCTCCGCCGGCCGCCTCACCCTGCTCCCCCCACCCTGACCCGCCGAACCTTGGACGGCATCCGCCGCATGGGGCGGGTTGCCGTCCAAAGTCGGGGGGGAGGTGCGGTGGGCGACGACGGCCCGGGTAGGTTCACCCGCCATGGACGCAGGTCAGGCCGCTGACGATCCGGCGCTGGGCGAGGTGGTGGTCAGCCAGGCGGCCATCGCCCGGCGGGTGGCCGACCTCGGCGCCCAGATCACCGCCGACTACGCCGGGCGGGCGCCGCTCCTCGTCGGGGTGCTCAAGGGCGCCTTCGTCTTCATGGCCGACCTGTCCCGGGCCATCGACCTGCCCGTCGAGCACGACTTCATGGCCGTCTCGTCCTACGGCGCGGCCACCAAGACCAGCGGCGTGGTCCGCATCGTCAAGGACCTCGACCTCGACCTCTCGGGCCGCGACGTCATCATCGTCGAGGACATCATCGACAGCGGGCTGACCCTCCAGTACCTGCGGCGCAACCTGATGGCCCGGGGCCCGGCCAGCCTCGAGGTGTGCGCCCTGCTCGTCCGGGAGGGCCAGCAGAAGGGCGACCTCGGGCTCAAGTACGTCGGCTTCAGCATCCCGCCCGAGTTCGTGATCGGCTACGGGCTCGACGTGGCCGAGCGCTACCGCAACCTCCCGGACGTCCGCACCTACAAGGGGGCCTGATGTCGCTGACCCCCGATCCCGACCCGGTCCACCCGCCCGACGAGCCCGGCCCCGGCGTCGACGAGGAGCGGGTGGCCGCCGCCGTGCGCGAGCTGCTGGCCGCCATCGGCGAGGACGTCGAGCGCGACGGCCTGCTCGCCACCCCCGACCGGGTCGCCCGCATGTGGAGCGAGGTGGCCTCCGGGCTCCACGAGGACCCCCGCCACCACCTCCAGGTCACCTTCGAGGCCGACCACGACGAGATGGTGATGGTCCGTGACATCCCGCTCTACTCGATGTGCGAGCACCACCTGGTGCCGTTCATGGGCACGGCCCACGTCGCCTACATCCCCAACGACGACGGCCGGGTGATCGGGCTGTCGAAAATCGCCCGGCTGGTCGACGGCTACGCCCGCCGGCCCCAGGTGCAGGAGCGCCTCACCTCGCAGGTGGCCGACGCCCTGGCCGAGAGCCTCGAGCCCAAGGGCGTGATGGTCGTGGTCGAGGCCGAGCACCTCTGCATGTCGATGCGGGGCGTGCGGAAGCCGGGCTCGTCCACCGTCACCTCGGCGGTGCGGGGCCTCTTCCGCTCCAGCGTCGCCACCCGGCAGGAGGCCATGCGCTTCGTCACCGGCGGCCGCGGATAGGGGTCGATCCATGCACAGGGCCGCGCCGGCGCACGACCAGGGGGACGAGGGCCTGGAGGTGCGGCCGCCGGTCGACGTGGCCGCCGGGGTGCCGGCCGTGCTCCACTCGGTGGCCCACTCGGTGCGGGAGATGGGCGTCGGGCGCAGCCTGACCAGCCTGCTCAAGGTCAACCAGGTCGACGGGTTCGACTGCCCGGGGTGCGCCTGGCCCGATCCCGACCGGCGCAGCCAGACCGAGTTCTGCGAGAACGGGGCCAAGGCGGTGGCCGAGGAGGCGACCCGCCGGCGCGTCACGGGCCGCTTCTTCGCCCGCCACTCGATCGCCGAGCTGGCCGGCCGGTCCGACCACTGGCTGGGCCAGCAGGGCCGGCTGGCCGAGCCGGTGGTGAGGCGGGCCGGCGCCACCCACTACGAGCCGATCGCCTACGACGAGGCCTACGACCTGATCGCCGCCGAGCTGGGCGCCCTGGCCGACCCCGACGAGGCCGTCTTCTACACCTCGGGCCGGACGAGCAACGAGGCCGCCTTCGCCTACCAGCTGATGGTCCGGGCCTTCGGCACCAACAACCTGCCCGACTGCTCGAACATGTGCCACGAGTCGAGCGGCGCCGCCCTCACCGAGACCCTCGGCATCGGCAAGGGCACGGTGCTGCTCGACGACGTCGAGGACACCGACCTGATCATCATCTGCGGCCAGAACCCGGGCACCAACCACCCCCGGATGTTGACCAGCCTGGAGCGGGCCAAAGCCGGCGGGGCCCGGATCGTCGCCGTCAACCCCCTGCCCGAGGCCGGGCTGATCCGGTTCAAGAACCCGCAGCGGCCCCGGGGCATCGTCGGCGCCGGCACCGACCTGGCCGACCGCTACCTCCAGATCCGGGTCAACGGCGACATGGCGCTGTTCCAGGCCGTCAACGCCGCCCTGATCGAGCGCGACGCCCTCGACCACGCCTTCATCGCCGAGCACACCGACGGCTTCGACGCCTACGCCGAGCACCTGGCCGGGCTCGACCCCGCGGCGGTGCGGGCCGCCACCGGGTTGACCGAGCGGGACGTCGAGGCGCTGATCGACGAGGTGGTGGCCGCCGACCGCATCATCGTCTGCTGGGCGATGGGCCTCACCCAGCACCGCAACTCGGTGGCGACGATCCGGGAGATCGTCAGCTTCCTGCTCCTGCGGGGCAACGTGGGCCGGCCGGGGGCGGGCGCCTGCCCGGTGCGGGGCCACAGCAACGTCCAGGGCGATCGCACGATGGGCATCTACGAGAAGCCGTCGCCCGCCTTCCTGGAGCGGCTGGGCGCCGAGTTCGGGTTCGACCCGCCGGCCGAGCCCGGCCACGACACCGTCGACGCCATCCGGGCCCTGCGCGACGGCCGGGCCCGGGCCTTCGTCGCCATGGGCGGCAACTTCCTCGCCGCCGCCCCCGACACCGAGGCCACCGCCGCCGCCCTGGCCCGCGCCCGGCTCACCGTCCACGTCTCGACCAAGCTCAACCGCAGCCACACCTGCCCCGGCGAGGTCTCGCTGATCCTGCCGTGCCGGGGCCGGACCGACCTCGACGTCCAGCACGACGGGCCCCAGCACGTGAGCGTCGAGGACTCGATGGGGATGGTCCACGCCTCGCGGGGCCACCTCGACCCGCCCGCCCCCGACGTGCCCAGCGAGGTCGAGGTGATCAGCCAGATCGCCCGGCGCCTCGTCCCCGACCGGACCACCGCCGACTGGCCCGGGATGCAGGCCGACTACGGCCGGATCCGCGACCACATCAGCCGGGTGGTGCCCGGGTTCGAGGACTACGACGCCCGGGTGGTCGAGGGCTTCGCCCTCCCCAACGGGCCCCGCGACAGCCGCACGTTCGCCACCGCCACCGGGACGGCCCGGTTCACCGTCAACCCGCTGACCTACGTCGAGGTGCCCGAGGGCCGGCTGCTGCTCCAGACGATCCGCAGCCACGACCAGTACAACACGACGATCTACGGGCTCGACGACCGCTACCGCGGGATCCACCAGGGGCGCCGCGTCGTGTTCGCCCACCCCGAGGACCTCGCCGCCCTCGGGTTCGCCGACGGCGACGTGGTCGACGTGGTGTCGGAGTGGGACGACGGCGAGCGCCGGGCCCCCGGGTTCCGCCTCGTCGCCTACCCGGCGGCCCGGGGCACCTGCGCCGCCTACTTCCCCGAGGCCAACGTCCTCGTCCCCCTCGACAGCACCGCCGAGGTCAGCCAGACGCCCACCAGCAAGTCCGTGATCGTCAGGTTCGAGCGAGCCACCTGACGACCGCCTCAAGGTGCCTGGCACCTTCAGGCGGTTCGCCCGGCGGCGTAGGCTCGGGGGGTGGAGCGGCCGTTGGTCATGGGGGTCGTCAACGTCACGCCCGACTCCTTCAGCGACGGCGGCCGCTACCTCGACCACGCCGCCGCCATCGCCCACGGCGAGGCCCTCGTCGCCGCGGGGGTCGACGTGGTCGACGTGGGCGGCGAGTCGACCCGCCCCGGGGCCGACCCGGTGCCGGTGGCCGACGAGCTGGCCCGCGTCCTGCCGGTGGTCGAGGCCCTCAGCCCGCGGGTCCGGGTGAGCATCGACACCCGCAAGGCCGAGGTGGCGGCGGCGGCCGTGGCCGCGGGGGCGACCCTGGTCAACGACGTGTCGGCCACCCTCCACCAGGTGGCCGCCGACACCGGCGCCGGCTGGGTGGCGATGCACATGCAGGGCGACCCCCGGACGATGCAGCGCGACCCCCGCTACGACGACGTCGTCGACGAGGTGCGGGCCTTCCTCGTCGAGCGGGCCGAGGGGGCGGTGGCCGCCGGCGTCGAGGAGGTGTGGATCGACCCCGGGATCGGGTTCGGCAAGACCGTCGAGCACAACCTCCAGCTGCTGGCCCGGCTCGACGAGCTGGTCGCCACCGGCTTCCCCGTCCTGCTGGGCACGTCGCGCAAGCGCTTCCTCGGCGTCCTGCTGGCCGAGGCCGACGGGGTCGCCGGGCCGGTCCCCACCGACGACCGGGTCGAGGGGTCGCTGGCCACCGCCGCCTGGGGCTACGCCGCCGGGGCGAAGATGGTGCGGGCCCACGACGGGGCGGCCACGGTGGCCCTCGCGCAGGCCCTCGCGACGCTCTGACCAGGGCAGTCGCCCGCGGCGGCTGCATGAGGCATGATCGGAACGCCTGCTCGACGACGCGGAAGGGACCCCCCATGGGGATGAAGGGCAAGTGGGCCCAGGGGATCAAGCCCCGCAACTTCTCATGGGTGATCAAGGATCGCTTCGCCGTGTGCGAGCGGCCCGGGGGCTACGGCGCCAACCACCGCCGGGTCCGGCGCCAGGAGGAGATCATCTGGGTCCGCGAGCAGGGCTTCACCAAGGTCATCTCGCTCATCCCGGCCAGCCACAACCTCCACAGCTACGACGAGCTCGAGGTGTCGTGGCTCCACCGCCCGCTGCGCACCCACGACGAGCCCGGGCCGATCCTGGCCGAGCTGTTCCCGGAGATCGAGCGGCTCCTCGGCGAGGACCAGAAGATCCTGATGCACGGCGACGAGCTGGGCGACCGCATCGCCGGCATCGTCGCCGCCTACGTCATCTGGTCGGGCCTGGTGCCCGAGGCGCCCAAGGCCACGATGCTCGTCGAGCGGATGCTGACCCGTCAGATCGGGCCCGTGGGCCGCGAGCTGATCGCCCTCGCCCCCGACCTCCCCGGCGCCCGTGCCTGACGGCGACCTGATCGAGCTCCGGGGCCTCACCGCCCTCGGCGTCTGCGGCGCCCTCCCCGAGGAGCAGGCGCGGGCCCAGCCGCTCGAGGTCGACCTCGACATCCACGCCGACCTCGGCCCCGCCGGCGAGTCCGACGACCTCGACGACACCGTCGACTACGGCGCCGTCTGCGAGCTGGTCGAGCGGGTCGTCACCACCGAGCGGTTCCAGCTGCTGGAGCGGCTCGCCGCCCGCATCGCCGAGGTCGTCCTGTCCGACGACCGGGTCCGGGGCGTCACCGTCGCCGTCCGCAAGCTGCGGCCCCCGGTGCCCCAGATCGTGGCCACCTCCGGCGTCCGGATCACCCGCACCCGGTCCGCCGCCCCCAAGGGGTGACCGGCGCCCGGCGGGTCCTGCTCGCCCTGGGCTCCAACCTGGGCGACCGGGCCGGGCACCTGCGGGGCGCCGTCGCCGCCCTGGGCGACGAGGTCGTCGGGGTCTCCGCCGTCTACGAGACGCCGCCGGTCGGCGGGCCCGAGCAGGGGCCGTACCTCAACGCCGTCGTCGCCCTGCGCACCGCCCGCTCGGCCCGCGACCTGCTGGCGTGGGCCCACGAGCTGGAGGCGGCCGCCGAGCGGGTCCGGATCGAGCGCTGGGGCCCGCGCACGCTCGACGTCGACGTGCTGTGGATCGACGGCGAGGTGGTCGACGAGCCCGACCTCGTCGTCCCCCACCCCCGGATGTTCGAGCGGGCCTTCGTCCTGGTCCCGCTGGCCGACGTCGCCCCCGACCTGGTCCCCGCCGACCCCCCGACCGATCCGGCGATCACCCGCGTGGCCGGCCCGGGGGAGATCTGGTCGCCCGGGCCCCGTCGGGTCCGGATCGTAGGGCGGGGGCGAGCCGGGGGATCGCTGGCCGGGGCGCTGACCGCCGTGGGGTGGGAGGTCGAGATCGTGCCGGGACGGGGCGAGGTCGCCGCCGAGGGGGCCGACCTGGTGGTGCTGGCCGTGCCCGACGGGGCCATCGCCGCCGTGGCCGCCGCCGTCACGCCCGGACCGGCCGTCGTCGCCCACCTGTCGGGGTCGCTCGGGCTCGACGTCCTCGCCCCCCACGAGCGGCGGGCCTCGATCCACCCGCTGGTGGCGCTGCCCACCCCCGAGGTCGGGGCCGAGCGGCTGCGGGCCGGAGCCTGGTGCGCGGTGGCCGGCGACCCGATCGCCACCACCGTCGTCGAGGCCCTCGGCGCCCGGGCGGTCACCGTGCCCGACGAGCAGCGGGCCGCCTACCACGCCGCCGCCTGCATCGCGTCCAACCACCTGGTCGCCCTGCTCGGCCAGGTCGAGCGGGTGGCGGCCGGGGTCGGGGTGCCGCTGGAGGCCTACCTCGACCTGGCCCGGGCCACCGTCGAGAACGTCGCCGCCCTCGGACCGGCCGCCGCCCTCACCGGCCCTGCCGCCCGGGGCGACACCGCCACCCTCGACCGCCACCGGGCCGCCCTGCCCGACGACGAGCGCCCGGCCTACGACGCCATGGTCGCCCTGGCCGAGCGGCTGGCGGGCAGGGCGCGCTGATGGACGTCGTCACCACCATCGCCGAGGTCCGGGCCGCCACCGACGCCGCTCGGGCCGCGGGCCGGACGGTCGGCTTCGTCCCGACGATGGGCTACCTCCACGAGGGCCACGTCTCGCTGATGGAGGCGGCCCGCGGCGACTGCGACCTCGTCGTGGCCAGCATCTTCGTCAACCCGCTCCAGTTCGGCGCGGGCGAGGACCTGGCCGCCTACCCCCGCGACCTGCCCCGGGACCTCGCCCTGGCCGAGGCCGCCGGCGTCGACCTCGTCTTCGCCCCCAGCGTCGAGGAGATGTACCCCCGGCCGGTGCTGACGACGGTCACCGTCGACGACATCACCGCCCGCTTCGAGGGCGCCAGCCGGCCGACCCACTTCGCCGGCGTCGCCACCGTGGTGGCCAAGCTGTTCGCCATCGTCGGCGCCGGGCGGGCCTACTTCGGCGAGAAGGACTGGCAGCAGGTGTGCGTCGTGCGTCGCATGGCCGCCGACCTGTCGCTCCCGGTCGAGGTCGTCGCCCGCCCCACCCACCGCGAGGACGACGGGCTGGCCCGCTCCAGCCGCAACGTCTACCTGTCGGCCGAGGAGCGGGCCGCCGCCCCGGTGCTCCACCGGGCCCTGCGGCGGGGGGTCGAGCTGATCGAGGCGGGGGAGCGCGACCCGGCGGTGGTCGAGGCGGCGATGGCCGAGCTCGTCGCCACCGAGCCGCTCGTGCTGCTCGACTATGCCGCCGCCGTCGAGGCCGACACGCTCGTCTCCCCGGCGGTCCTGGCCGGCGAGGTCCGCCTGCTGATCGCCGCCCGGGTCGGGGCGCCCCGCCTCCTCGACAACGTCGGTGTGACCGTCGGGGCGCCCGCTCCGTAGGATCGGGGCGTTCCCACCCGGGGGCGACCGGTGCGCCGGCGCCCACCACCCACGGAGCCGAGCCGCCAGGCGAGGCGACCCGGCAAGCACAGCGCCCTTCTCTCCGAGGCTCTGCCGAGGAGATGCCTGTCGCGAGTCGGCCGAGGGCACACGACCATTCAGGAGCCCACGTGCGACGACGGATGATGAAGTCCAAGATCCACCGCGCCACGGTGACCGACGCCGACCTGCACTACGTCGGCTCGATCACCGTCGACCGCGACCTGATGGACGCGGCCGACCTGGTCGAGTACGAGCAGGTCGCCGTGGTCGACATCGACAACGGCGCCCGGCTGGAGACCTACGTGATCGAGGGGCCCCGGGGCTCGGGGGCGATCTGCCTCAACGGCGCCGCCGCCCGGCTGGTCTCGCCCGGCGACAAGGTCATCGTCATCAGCTACGCCGACTACACCGACGCCGAGCTGGAGGGCTACGCCCCGGCCGTCGTCCACGTCGACACCGCCAACGGCATCGTCGACGAGGACACCGCCCGCGCCCTGGCCGACCTCACCTCCCCCGCCCCCCGCCGCTACGTCGAGGTCGACGCACCCCCCGCCTCGAACTCGGCGGGGAATGTGCCACCAGAGAGTCACATTCCCCACCGAGTTCGCTGATAGACCAGCGGTGATGGCCGACGCCGAGCTCGACCTGCTGGTGCTGGGGAGCGGGGTGGCGGGGCTCTCGGCCGCCGTCCGGGCCGCCGACGGCCACGACATGCGGGTCGGGGTGCTGACCAAGGGGGAGCTGCCCCAGGCCACGACCCGGTGGGCCCAGGGCGGGGTGGCGGCGGTGCTCCACGGCGACCCCGACTCGACCGACCT
>DASTYI010000177.1:0-17858 GCA_035765045.1 Iamia sp.
GGTGCCGAGGTCACCTTCCTGACCCTGCCCGGCGAGCACGTGTCCGGCGTGGTCCAGGGCATCCCCCGGGCCATGGACTTCCTCGCCGCCCGCTTCGCCGGCGCCCCCGTCACCTCCACCTGCGACCGGGGCTGACGGCCCGGCGTCAGAACATCGTGGCGCAGTGGGGGGCGCGGTCGCTGCGGAAGAGGGCGTCGGCGGCGGCCAGGGCCCCGGGGCGGGCCTCGGTGACGCGCCCGGCGCGGGCGAGGACGGACGGCGTCACCCCGCCGAGGGCGATCGCCCCCAGCTCCTCGGCCCCGAGCACGACGTCGGCGGCGTCCTCGGTGGGCGTCACCGTGCCCGCCCCGGTGGCGTCGCCCTCCAACGCGAAGCGGCCCCCGGACGCCGGCCGGAACCGGTCGACCACGTCGAGCACCACGCGGCCGCTCGCCCCCCAGCGCCGGGGCCCGAGGGCGGCGGGGACGTCGAGGATCCGGAGCCACAGCCAGTCGGTCAGCTCGGAGGTGCGGACCCGCCGGGGGTCGGCGACGGCCCACGGCAGCGGGTCGTCGACGGCCACGTGGAGGGCGTCGACCTCGACCGACAGGTCGACGTCGATCAGCCCGCGCCAGAGCGCCAGCTGGACGGTGTCGTCGACGGCGGCGATGTCCTCGACCACCAGCCGGCTGGCCGGGAGCCGCTCGCGCCAGTCGGCCGCCACCCGGTAGGTCGCCCAGCCGTCGATCCGGTCGTCGGCCCCGTGGTGGGCGAGCACGAACAGGGCGGTGCCGACGTCGCGCCGGTACGGCCGGTCGAGGAAGACGTGGGTCTCCCACCAGGCGGGCGAGCGGTGGACCCACCCGGGCCGACCGGGCCGGATCCGCTCGTAGGCCTCCGGCAGGACGGCCCGGGCCTCGTCGAGGGTCAGCACCCGTAGCCGGCCGTCGGCCACCGGTGCGTCGGGCCGGAACCGGGCGTGGCCGACGGCGAGGCGCTGGCGCACCCCCCGGGTCGCCATCCCGTAGCCGAAGCGGCCGTAGATGACCGACTCCGAGGCGGTGAGGATCGCCACCGGCTCGCGCCCGGCGGCCACGTCGTCGAGCTGGCGCCGCATCAGCTCGGTGAGGATGCCCCGCCGGCGGTGGGTGGAGGCCACGCCGACCATCGTCACGCCGGCGGCCGGGACGGTGGCCCCGCCGGGGAGGGTGAGGTCCATGGTGAAGGCGCCGGTGCCGCCGACCCAGTCGTCGCCGTCGAGGGCCCCGATGCTGCGGGCCGGCTCCCACAGCATCCGCTCGTCGTCGAGGGCCTCGGCCGACGGGGCGGCGTGGCCGAAGCCCCGCAGCACCGGTCGGAGGAAGGCCTCCATCTCGTCGGGCTCGGGGACGCGGTAGGTCAGCTCCACCGGGTCAGCATGGCGGCCGGCCGACACCGGCCGGCCACGAGTTCCGGTCGCTCAGAGGCAGGACAGGACGATGCTGCTCAGCTCGTCGGGGAACGACGTGCCCGTCATCTCGTCCTCGAGGGCCGCCAGCTCCTCCTCGGTGTAGGTGTCCTCCAGCTCGTCGACCACGCAGGTGCACCGGGCGGTGTCGCCACCGCCTTCGACGCAGCTGTCGATGAACTCCTGGCGGGTGGCCTCGGAGAAGCCCTCCCCGCCACCGCCGCCCTCCGTCGTGGTCGAGCCCTCGGTCGTCGCCGAGCCCTCGGTGGTGGTGCTGCCGTCGTCCTCGGTGGTGGTCCGCGCCTCGGTGGTGGTCGTCCCGCCGTCGGAGGACGAGTCGCCGCCACCGGCCACGGCGGCGATGGCGACGATGACCGCCACCAGCACGAGGGCGATCACGGCGACGATGGCGACGACCTTGCCGCCCCCGCCCCCCGAGTCGTCGGGCGCGGCCTGGCCGTAGCCGTAGGCGCCGCTCTGCGGCCCGTAGCTCCCGGTGCTCGGGGCCGGGGTGTAGCCGGTGCTCTGGTCGTAGCCGGCGTAGCTGCCCGAGGCCTGGCCGTAGCCCGACTGCGGGGCCGGGGTGCCGACGCCCCACTGCTGCTGCGGCGCCGGGGTCGACGTCGGGTAGCCGGCCTGGCCGTAGGCGGGCTGGGGCGGCGGCGTGGCGGTCGGGGCGGGCGAGGTGGCGATCGTGGCCTCGCCGGCCGAGGCCGTCGCCGCGCCGGCGGCCCCCGCACCGGCTCCGAGGGCGGCGGCCCCGGCGGCGATGGCGGCGGCGGGCAGGCCCGGCTCCATGTCGGGGTCGGTGTGCAGCGGCGCCGAGGCGATCCCGTGCTGCTCCTGGATGTGCTGGGCCCACTGGGCCACCTCGAGGGCGGAGGCGGGCCGCTTCTCGGGGTCCTTGTCCATCAGGGTGTGGATCAGGAGGCCGAGGTCCTCGGGGATGTCGTAGCCGTCGAGCGACGGCGGGTCCTCGGTGTTGACCCGGTACATGATCGCCACGACCGACTCGTCGGCCTCCTTGACGAACGGCGTCTTGCCGGTGGCGACGGCGCAGAGCATGGCGCCGAGGGCGTAGATGTCGCTGGCCGCGCTGGCCCGGGCGCCCCGCAGCACCTCGGGGGCGGTGTAGGCGACCGTGCCCGTGATGACACCGGTGGCCGTGCGCTGGGTGTCGCCGAAGCGGGCGATCCCGAAGTCGGCCAGCTTGTAGTCGCCGATGCGCGAGGTCAGGACGTTGGCCGGCTTGATGTCGCGGTGGAGGATCCCGGCCTGGTGGGCGGCGCCCAGGGCGTCGCACATCTGGATCGTGACCCGCAGGACCTCCTCCCACGGGGCCGGGCCGTGGTCGGCCAGCTTGGCCTGGAGCGAGCCCGACGGGAGGTTCTCCATGGCCAGGAAGGGCAGGCCCTCCTCGGTCTGGCCGGCGTCGTACACGGTGACGACGTGGGGGTGCCACGACAGCGACCCGATCGCCTGGCACTCGGCCTCGAAGCGGCGCTTGGCGTCCTCGTCGGACGGGTCGACGTTGGTGAGCACCTTGAGGGCGACCGTGCGGCGCAGCTTGGGCTGGTTGGCCCGGTACACGACCGCGAAGCCACCCCGCCCCAGCTCGCGCTCGACCTCGTACCCCGGGATCACCACGCCTCCCTTGGAGAGGCTCGGTCCGTCACTCATCTCGTGACCCTTCCATCAGTCCGGGGCGATGCTACGCGCCCCTACCGCCCCCATCGCCCCCCATCACCCCGACCGGCCCGGGCCCCCCACCCCGGGGGGCCGGACACCGGACGCCGGCCCTGGCGCCGCCCGGGTCGCCCCCGCCCCCGCCACCGCCACCGCCCGGTGGGGTCGACGCGACGTTCCTCGACAAGAACCCGTTCCTGTAGGGGATCCGTCGCGCTCCGCCCTTTCGGCGCGCCACGGTCGCGCCGACGCGACGTGACCGCGCCAGAACGCCTTGGCGCGACGAGACCGCGCCAGAACCGGTTTCTGTCGGAATCGGTCGCGCCCCCGGCCGATCCCCTAGAGGCCGGCCTTGGTGCGGAGGAGGGCGGTGACGGCCTTGCCGTCGGCCTGGCCCTTGGAGGCCCGCATGACCTGGCCGACGAAGAAGCCGGTGAGCTTGCCCTGGGCCTTGGCGTCGCCGGTGACGAACTGCTCCCACTCCGCGGGGTGGCCGTCGATGACCTCCTGGACCATCGCCTCCAGGGCGCCGGTGTCCATGGCCTCGAAGCCCTTGGCCGCGGCGATCGCCTCCGGGGTGTCGGGGGACGTGACCATCTCCCCCAGCACCGTCTTGGCCTGGGTGGCGGTCAGGGCCCCGGAGGTCTCCAGCGCGACCAGGGCGGCGAGCCGGTCGACGGCGACCGAGGCGCCGCCCTCGCCCGACAGGTTCTGGCTGACGTGGACGAGGACCCGGGCCGGGTCGGCCCCGGCGGCGATCGCCCCGAGGGCCTGGTCGTCCTGGCCCCGCTCGACGATCAGGGCCACGGTCTCGTCGGGCAGGGTGACGCCGGCGGCGTCGGCCAGGGCCGAGCGCCGGGCCGCGGGCATGGGCGGCAGCGCCGCGCCGATGGCCGAGATCCACTCCGGCGAGGGGTCGACGGGGAGCAGGTCGGGCTCGGGGAAGTACCGGTAGTCGTCGGCCTCCTCCTTCGAGCGCATCATCGACGTGCGCCCGGACTCCTCGTCCCAGTGCCGCGTCTGCTGCTCGACCCGGCCCCCCTCGGCGAGGAGCTGCGCCTGCCGGCCGGCCTCGTACTCGATGGCCCGGCCGAGGCTGCGGATCGAGTTGAGGTTCTTGATCTCGCAGCGGGTGCCGAGGGTGTCGGAGCCGACGGGGCGGACCGAGACGTTGGCGTCGACCCGGAGCGAGCCCTCCTCCATCTTCCCGTCGCTCACGCCGGCGGCGACGAGGATGGCCCGCAGCTCGGTGACGTACTGGCGGGCCTGCTCGGGGGTGCGGACGTGCGGCCGCGACACGATCTCCAGCAGCGGCACGCCGGCCCGGTTGTAGTCGACGAGCGAGTGGTCGGCGCCGGTGATGCGGCCGTCGCCGCCGACGTGGGTCGACTTGCCGGTGTCCTCCTCCAGGTGGGCCCGCTCGAGCCCGACGACGTGGCCGCCGGGCAGGGCGACGGAGCCCTCCGAGACGATCGGCAGGTCGTACTGCGAGATCTGGAAGTCCTTCGGCATGTCCGGGTAGAAGTAGTTCTTCCGGCTGAAGACCGAGCGCCGCACCTCGCCCCCGGTGGCCAGGCCGAAGCGGATGGCCAGCTCGACCGCCTTCTCGTTGACGACCGGCAGCGTGCCCGGGAGCCCGAGCGTGACCGGGTCGACGTTGGTGTTGGGGGCGTCGCCGAAGCGGTTGGGCGCCGAGGAGAACATCTTGGTCTCGGTCGCCAGCTCGGCGTGGACCTCGAGGCCGCACACCAGCTCGTAGGTGGTGCCGCCCGCCTCGACGGTGAAGATCTCGTCGGAGTCGACGGTGCTGAACCCCTCTGTCATCGGGCCTCCTCCAGGACGCGGGCGGTGCGGAACAGGTCGACCTCGCCGAGCGCCGGCGCCATGACCTGGACCCCGACGGGGAGGTCGTCGGCGCCGGTGCCGAACGGGACCGAGATGGCCGGGTCGCCCGAGAGGTTCGACGGGATCGTGCACACGTCGTTGAGGTACATGGTGAGCGGGTCGGCCGTCTTCTCGCCGATGGGGAAGGCGGTGGTGGGCGACGTCGGCGACAGCAGCACGTCGACATCCGCGTAGGCGGCGGCGAAGTCGCGGGCGATCAGGGTGCGCACCCGCTGGGCCTGGCCGTAGAAGGCGTCGTAGTAGCCGGCCGACAGGGCGTAGGTGCCGAGCATGATGCGCCGCTTGACCTCGGGGCCGAAGCCCGCGGTGCGGGTGGCGACCATCATCTCGTGGGTCGTGGGGGCGTCGACCCGGAGCCCGTAGCGGACGCCGTCGAAGCGGGCCAGGTTGCTCGACGCCTCGGCCGGGGCGATCAGGTAGTACGCCGACAGCCCGTAGATCACCGCCGGCACCGAGACCTCGACGACGGTGGCCCCGGCCTTCTCCAGGGCGGCGGCGGCCGCCCGGACCTGGGCGGCCACCTCGGGGGCGACGCCCTCCATCTCCAGCATCTCGGTGACGAGGCCGACCCGCAGGCCGTCGACGCCGTCGTCGAGGCGGCCGACGTAGTCGGGCTGCGCCTCGGGGCTGGAGGTGGCGTCCATCGGGTCGTGGCCGCCGACGACCTGGAGGGCGAGGGCGGCGTCGGCCACGGTGCGGCTGAACGGGCCGATCT
The DNA here is from genome assembly GCA_035765045.1 of Iamia sp. Lineage (GTDB taxonomy): Bacteria > Actinomycetota > Acidimicrobiia > Acidimicrobiales > Iamiaceae > Iamia. Next base: position 5,733 of record DASTYI010000177.1, read on the forward strand.
GGTCGAGGCTCGACGCGAAGGCGATCAGCCCGTAGCGGCTGACCCGGCCGTAGGTGGGCTTGAGCCCGACGACGCCGCAGAGGGCGGCCGGCTGGCGGATCGAGCCGCCGGTGTCGGAGCCGAACGAGAGCGGGGCGAACCCGGCGGCCACCGCCGCCGCGCTGCCGCCCGAGGACCCGCCCGGGACCCGGCTGTGGTCGAGCGGGTTGCGGGTCGGCCCGAAGGCCGAGTTCTCGGTCGAGCTGCCCATGGCGAACTCGTCGAGGTTGGTCTTGCCCACGATGACGGCGCCGGCGGCCCGCAGCCGCTCGACGGCGGTGCCGTCGTAGGGGGGCACCCAGCCCTCGAGGATCTTCGAGGCGCAGGTGGTGGGCAGCCCCCGCGTGCACATGTTGTCCTTGAGGGCGACCGGCACGCCGGCCAGCGGCCCCGGGTCCTCGCCGGCGGCGACGGCGGCGTCGACGGCGTCGGCCGCGGCCCGGGCGCCCTCGGCGTCGACGTGGAGGAAGGCGTGGACGGCGCCGTCACCCGCCTCGATGGCGGCCAGGTGCTCGTCGAGGAGCTGGCGGGCCGACCACTCCCCGGCCCGCACCCCGGCGGCCACCTCGGCCGCGGAGATGAACGATGCGCTCATCGGCTCACCTTCCCCGGGATGCGGGCGGTCGCCGGTGCCGTCCGGCGCCGGCGCCGATGACCCATGCCGTGCTCGTCGGTTCGCTCGCTGCGCTCGCTCACGGGGCCTCACCCAGGATCGGCGGGACGCGGAAGCGGTCGGACTCGACCGCGGGGGCGGCGGCGAGGACCTCGGCCGGGGTCAGGGTCGGACCGGGCTCGTCGGGCCGGAAGACGTTGACCAGCGGCAGGGGGTGGGCGGTGGGCGGGACGTCGGCCAGGTCGAGGGCGGCGACGTCCTCGGCGTGCTCCAGCACGGCGGCGAGCTGGCCGGTGAAGGTCCCCAGCTCGTCCTCGCTCAGCTCCAGACGGGCGAGACGGGCCACGTGGGCCACGTCGTCGCGGGTGATCCTGTCAGCCATCGCGGCGATGGTAGGCGGGCGCCACGGGCCGACCCGAAGGGGATCACCCCGGGCCCGGGCTCAGCCGGCGAAGCGGGCCGTGGTGCGCACCGGCCGGGCCGGCGGGGCCGGCGGCGACGGCGGGTCCGGGCGGTCCGGCGGGGGCGTCACGGCGGCGGCCTCGACCACGACCCGCGCCGACAGCGTGCCCAGGCAGATCTGGTTCGGGAAGGCCCGGGGCGCCGGCCGCTCGACGGCCCGGCCCGTGCGCGCCACCCCGAAGAAGATGTCGCGGGTCGAGCACACCCGGACCTGGAAGTCGTAGGTGCCGGGCGTGGTGGCGGCCCCCGACCACGTGTCGTCGGCGTAGGTGAGGCCGGGGGGCACGGCACCCGCCGAGACCGGCGTGTCGATGCCGGCGGGGACCGCCCGGGGCACCCGGGCGACGGGCACCACCGACGTCGAGGGGCCGCTGGTGGCCACGCCCTCGGCGGTGGTGGTCGGCCCCGGCCCGGGCTCGTCGGGCTCGATCACGAAGCCGTCGAAGAACCCGAAGGGCTGCGGCCGCTCCCCCACCTCGATCGTCTGGCGGTCGCGGCCCTCGACGATCATCCAGCTCAGGTCGTCGTCGCAGGCGCTGACCTCGATCGGGTCCTCCTCGACCTCGATCGTGGCGGTGACGTCGCCGTCGACCTCGTAGCCCGGGCCGGGCTCGACGGCGATCGTCAGGTCACCGACCTCCAGGGCGTCGAGCGTGAAGGTCACCTCGGCGAAGCCGTCACCGGCGGGGACGACCGCCTCAGTCGGCGGGTCGACCAGCTCGTCGAGCAGGCTCCCGCCGAACGAGATGGCGACGGCCAGGTCGGTCTCGACGATCTCGTCGAGCTCGAGGAAGGCCTGGCCCGAGAGCACCTCCTCGGTGTGGACGGTGCCCTCGCAGTCCTCGTAGCCGTAGATCCCGGGCCCGAAGATCTCGACGTAGCGCACCTCGGGGAGCGACGGGTCGGGCACCTGGCCCGGGGCCGGCCCCCCACCGCCGAGGACGACCAGCGTCGCCACGAGACCGGACACGACCAACCATGCGTGGCGCCGCCGCGCCCTCCCACCCGTCATGGGGCGAGAGCATGGCACAGCGAGGGTGCCCGCTCGGGGCACCCGCCTCAGCCGGTGAACCGGGCCGCGGTGCGGACGGGGGTCGCCGGCGGCGCCACCCCGGTCGGGGGCGGGTCGGCCAGCCCTCTCGCGGCCTCGACCACGATCGTCACGTCGACCGTCCCGAAGCAGATGGGGTCCGGGAGGTCGAGGACGGCGGGCACGCCCGGACCGTCGCCGAAGGGGAGGTACTGCGATGTGGCCTGGCACAGGTGCACGTCGAAGGCGTAGGTGCCGGGCGTGGTGGCGGCGCCGGACCAGACGTCGGCGGTGTAGACGAGGCCGGGAGGGATCGCCCCGCCGCTGACCGGCGTGCTGTAGCCGTCCGCGGACCCGCCTCCGAGCTGGACGAAGCCGAGCGGGTCCGGCCGCTCGCCGACCGTGATCGTCTGGTGGTCGGCGCCATCGGGCGGCGAGCCCAGGTCCTGGGCGCAGTCGGTCACGGTCAGGGGGTCCTCGACCACCATGGTCAACGGGAGGTTCGGGCCCAGCACGTAGCCCGCCCCCGGCTGGGGCGTGACGACGAGCGAACCCTCGGCCACCGCATCGAAGGTGAGGGCCAGGTCGCCCTGCACGCTGGCGGGGGTGAAGGTCACGTCGGTGGGCGGGTCGACCAGGTCGTCGGCCAGGCTGCCGCCGTAGGTCACCGGCACTGTCAGGGTCGTGGCCGGCGCCTCGTCCAGCACGAACCGGGCCAGGCCCTCCCGGTCGTCCTGGCGGTGCACCACGCCCTCGCAGTCGGTGTAGGCGAAGGTGGACGGGGGGAACGCGTCCCCGAGGCCGAGCTCGGGGTCGGCGGCCTGGGCCGGCGCCGGCGCCGTCCCGACGAGGAAGACCGATCCCACGACGACGACCCCGGCCAGCAGCGCCCGCCGGCGCCCGCACCCTCCCTGACGCATCATGCCACCACCTTGGCACAGACGACGACGACGGGGTCGGTCACGGCGGGTCCGTCGTGGTCAGCCCGTGAACCGGGCCGCGGCCGGAACCGGGGTCGCCGGCGGCGCCACCCCGGTCGGCGGCCGGTCGGCCGGCCCCGCCGCGCCCTCGACCACGATCGTGACCTCGGCCGAGGCGAGGTAGAGGCGGACCGACGGGTCGATCCCCGGGAAGCCCCACGCCTGGTAGGAGCGCACGTCGAGGACGTAGGTCCCCGGTGTGGTCGCCGCCCCCGACCAGCGGCCGTTCAGGCCGTCGAAGGTCAGGCCGGGCGGCCGGTCGCCGACGATCTCGTACCGGTAGGCGTCGAGCACCGGCGGCTCCGGCAGGTCGGCCGGCGTCCCGCCCACGCCGATGACCTGGTCGGTGTGACCCGGCGGCAGGTCCAGCGGCGCGGTGCAGTCGAAGGGGACGACCGTCGCCGCATCGACCGTGGCCGCCACCGACGAGGTGCTGCCGAGCTCGTAGCCGGTGCCCGGCGTGAGGGAGATGGTGAGCGAGCCCGAAGCCTCGACGGGCAGGTCGAAGCGCACCGAGGGGAGGTAGGCCCCCGCCTCGATGGTGAGCGACGTCGGCGCCCCGACGAGGTCGTCGGCGAGGTCGCCGGCGTAGGCGATGCCGACCTCGACGGTCTCCTCGGCCGACGTCGGCGGGTCCTCCCGCTCCAGGAACACCACGCCCGCGGGCAGGACGGCGAGGTGCTCGACGCCGTCGCAGTCGACGTAGGCCGTGGCGTCGAGGACGAGCGCGAGGTCGACCACGGAGATCACCGGGAGGGCCGGCGGCGCCTGGGCCGGGGCCGGGCCGCCCCCCACGAGCACGACCACCAGGGTCACGACACCGGCCATCGTCCGTGCGCCGCGCCGGCGCCCCCTCCCGATCCTCATCGGAGGATCATGGCACGAGACGTCAGGCGAGGACCTTCGTGCAGAAGGCGACGACGGCGTCGGCCACCGCCGGGCCGTCGTGGTCGAGGGTGACGACGTGGTAGCTGTCGGGCGCCGTGAACCGCTCGACCGGGCCGCTGACCGCGCCGGCCAGCACGTCGCTGTTGCGCGGGTCGACCACGTGGTCCTGCGGGCTGGTGACCACCAGCACCGGGCAGGCGATGCGGCCGAGGCGGCCCTCGAGCTCGGCGGCGGCGTCGAACAGGGTGAGCAGCGGGCGCAGCGGCGTCTCGGGGTAGGCCGACTCGGCCACGCCCTCCTTGGCGATGTCGGAGCCGATGCCGGCCATGACCTCGTCGCCCCCCTCGACCAGCGCCTCGATGGCCCCCCGCATCCCCTCGGGCGGGGTGACGATGGCGTTGAGGCAGGCGATCCCGGCGATCTCGGGGTGCTCGGACGCCAGCCAGGCGGTCAGCGCCCCACCCATCGACAGCCCGACGACGGCGACCTTCTCGCAGCGGGCGGCCAGGGCGGCGTAGGCGTCCTCGGCGGCGCCGAGCCAGTCGGGGAAGCCGGTGTCGAGCATGTCGGCCACGGCGGTGCCGTGGCCCGGCAGCAGCGGCAGGTCGACGGTGAGGCCGGCGGCGGCGAGGGCCTCGGCCACCGGGCGCATCGAGTGCGGGTTGCCGGTGAAGCCGTGGACGACGAGGACGCCACGGTCCCCGCCCTCGGCCGACCAGGGCTCGGCGCCCTCGATGATGGGTGCGGTCACGGTTGACGTCCCTCCCTCGGTCCGGTGGACGGGTCGGTACTGTACGGCAGGTGATGCCCGACACGACCGACCCTCGGCGCCTCACCGCCCAGGGACGGGAGCGCCGGCTCCAGCTCATCGAGGCGGCGGGCGAGCTCTTCGCCGAGCGCGGCTACGACGACACCCGCATCGTCGACATCGTCGAGCGGGCCGGCGTGGCCAAGGGCCTCTTCTCCTGGTACTTCGAGAACAAGGAGGCCCTGTTCCGCGACCTCGTGGAGCAGAACCGCCTGCGGCTCCGCCAGGCCCAGGCCGCCGCCATCGACGTCACCGCCGAGCCGCTGCGCCGCATCCGCCAGGGCGCCGAGGCCTCGGTCCTCTACATGGCCCGCCACGCCCGGCTGTTCTCGCTGATCGAGGTCGAGACCGTCTCCGTCCAGCTGACCGACGTCCTCCGCCAGGGCACCGAGGTCCACGCCCGCGACGTGGCCGCCATCGTCGCCGAGGGGATCGCCGACGGCACCGTGCGCGACGAGGACCCGCTCCTCCTCGCCTACGGCGTGGTCGGCGCCGTCGGGTACTACGGGCACTTCCAGCGGACCGGCCGCGTGGCCATGGAGATCGAGGAGCTGGGCGCCTTCGTGGGCCGCTTCGTCGTGTGCTCGCTCGCCGCCGACGAGGCCATCGCCCGCCGTGTCATCGCCCCGGGCTGACCGTCCGTCCCCGCGAGGTTTCCGCAGGTAACGTGCAGCGACCCAAGCGCAGACCCGGAGGACCCCAGTGGCGCAGTTCCTGACCGACGAGTGGCTCGACCAGGCCAAGGCCATCCGTGAGGAGTACCGCGGCAAGGCGGGCGCACCGCCCCACGTCGTGAAGATGAACCTCAACATCAAGGACTGCCCCGACGGTGTCGGCGAGGGCGGTGTGGTGGAGGCCCACATGGACTCCACCGGTGGCGAGATGGAGATGGACATGGGGCACATCGAGGAGCCCCAGCTCACCGTGACGCTCCCCTACGACATCGCCAAGGCGATCCTCGTCGACGGCAACCCGCAGGCCGGCATGCAGGCCTTCATGTCGGGCCAGATCCAGGTGACCGGCGACATGACCAAGCTGATGGCCATGCAGTCCGGCGCCGTCGACCCGGTCCAGGCCGAGATCGCCGCCAAGATCAAGGACATCACCGACTGAGGTCCTGACCCCTCCCCCATCCGTCCTGGCGATCAGATCCGACGGGAACCCGTCCGATCTGATCGCCAGCTCGCGTCCGGGGGTCAGTCGGTGAGGGTGCTGGTGGAGGGGACGGGGACGCCCTCCAGCTCGGCCTCGACCTCGATCGGCTCGGCGTGGCCGGCCCGGGGCGAGCGGCGGACGCCGGCGGCGGCGACTACGCACAGGGCGGCGAGGACGGCGGCGGCCAGGTAGGCCTGGGCGTAGCTGCCCTCCAGGCCGGCGGGGCCCTCGCGGACCTGCTGGACGGTCTGGAGCAGCTGGATCCCGAAGGTCACGCCGATCTGGACGACCATCTGCTGGGCGGCGCCGGCGATGCCGAGGTCGGACTCGTCGACGGCGTGGGAGACGGTCGACGACATGGCCGGGTTGGAGACGCCCATGGCGATGCCGGCCAGGGCCAGGCCGCCCACGATCACCAGCGCCGGGGTCCCCGCCCGGATCGTCGCCATCCACAGCATCGAGGTGACGATGGCGGCGGCGCCGACCATGCCCGCCACCCGCTCGCCCAGGCGGGCCACGGCGAGCGCCGCCAGCGGTCCGGCGATGGCGAAGGCGAGGGGCCGGGCCGTCGAGACCAGGCCGGTCTTGGTCTCGTCGAAGTCGAGGACGTTCTGCATCAGCAGCGGGGTGAGGACGAAGCTGCCCATGTAGGTGGCGTTCATCAGCCCGAGCATCAGGATCGGCAACGTGAAGTTGCGGCGCCGGAGGTAGCGGGGCGGGAGCAGCGGGCTGGCGGTGCGGCCCTCGTGGCGGAGGAAGACGACGGTGGCCAGCGGGGCGACCAGCAGGCAGCCGATCACCACGGGGTCGGCCCAGCCCCGGTCCGGCGCCAGGTTGAGGGCGACGAGCAGCGGGGTGGCCGAGAGGGCGAGGAGGACGGCGCCGCCCCAGTCGAAGCGGGTGGCCTCCCGCCGGGGCGTCTCGGGCAGGACCCGGGAGGCGACGAACAGGGCGGCCAGGATCAGCGGCACCTGCCCGGCGAACATGACCCGCCAGCCGAGCGCCGAGATCAGCGGCCCGCCGATCACCACGCCGATGACCGGTCCGCCGGCCGCCACCATCGACCACCAGCCCAGCGCCTTCACCCGCTGCGAGCGGGGGAACACCAGGGCGATCAGGGCGAAGCTGGCCGGCCCCGTCGCCGCCCCCTGGGCGGCGGCGAGCACGCGGAAGGCGATGAGCGAGCCGGCGCTCCACGCCACCGCGCTGGCCGCGGCGCTGACGGTGGCGCCCATCAGCCCGAGGAGGAAGACCCGGCGCTGGCCCCACAGGTCGCCGAGCTTGCCGACGGCCGGGCCGATGATCCCGAAGGCGAGGATCGGCCCGCTGACCACCCACGTCAGGGTGCTCTGCGAGGCCCCGAGGTCGTCGGAGATGCGAGGGATCGAGACGGCCAGGATCGTGACCGTGACGTTGACCGAGAACAGCCCGAGGAGGAGGACGACGAGGATGGCCCGGGGCGACCGATCGGCGCGCAGGGCGGGTTCGTCGTCGTCCACCACGCCCGCGTCCATCGTCGGGGAACGGTACTTGACCCGCGGGTCAATCCATCCCGGCGCCCCCGGTGGACTCGGTCACACCGGCGCCCAGGCCAGCTCCAGCGGTTGCCCTCGGGGTCGGCGACGTCGCCCGTGTCGCCGCCCCACGCCCGGTCGGTCGGGGCGGCGACGGCGGTGGCCCCGGAGGCGAGGGCCCGGGCGTGGGCGGCGTCGACCTCGGCCCGGGTGGCGACATCGACGGCCAGCGTGATGCCGTTCCACCGCCCCGGGTCGGGCACGGGCTCGCCGTCGGACCCGGGCCGCTCGACCCACCCCCACCCGCGGTCGAAGCGCCGCAGCCGCGGCAGGTCGCGGGCGCCGAGGGTGACGAAGGAGATCCGGGGCGGGTCGGTCACGACGGACCGGTCAGTCGTCGTCGCCGTCACCGCCGGCGGGACCACCCCCGGAGGGGCCGTCGCGGCGGAGGGTGATGTCGACCTCGGAGCCCCGCCGGATCCGCTCGCCGGCCCCGGGGGACGTGCTGGCGGGGGCGCCCGCCGCCGGACCGGTCACGTCACCGGCCACCAGGCCCCGCTCCTCGAGCAGCGCCACCGCCTCGGCCAGCGTGCCGACGACGCTCACGTCGGGCACGGTCACCAGGTCGGGCCCGCGGGACACGACGACCTCGACGGTGCTGTCCCGGGCCGCCTCGGCCCCACCCCCCGGGCTGGTGCTGATCACCAGGCCGGCCTCGACGTCGTCGCTGAACTCCTCCTGCACGTCGGGCACCAGGCCCATGCCCTCGAGGACGGCCACCACGTCGTCGCGCGACCGTCCGGCCAGGTCGTCGGGGAGGAGGCGGGGCTCGGGGCCCTGCGACACGACCAGCTCGACCACCGTCCCCTTGGGCAGGCGGTCCGCCGGGTCACCGGCCACCTCGATCACCTGGTCGGCGGGCACCTCCTCGTCGAAGCGGGGCGTGACCTCGGCGACCAGGTCGACGGCGGCGAGGGCGTCCTCGGCCTCCTGGCGGGGCATCCCCCGGGCGATGGCGGGCCGGTCGACCAGGGTCGGGCCGTCCGAGACGACCAGGGTGATCGGATCGCCCTCGGCCAGCTGGGTGCCCTGGCCGGGACGGGTCCGCAGCACCTGGTCGGGCTCGGTGCCGTCCTCGCGCACCCGCTCGACGTCGACCTCCCACCCCTGGGCCCGCAGCGACTGGACGGCGGCCTCCTCGGTCAGGCCCGACACGGCGGGGACGGCCGAGGTCGGCGGGGGCTCGGTCAGGTCGGCGAGCAGCATCCCGATGGCGGCGCCGAGGGCGGCCACGAGCACCACGACGAACAGGACGCGGGGCCAGCGGCGGCGGGGGCGGCCGGTGGGCGAGCGGGGGTCCCAGTCGTCGGCCGACCAGCCCTCGTCGGCCCCGTCGAAGGGGGCGTCCTCGGCGGGGGACGGCTCGGGCGCGCTCGCCGCCGCGGCCGCCCACCCCATCCCGCCGACCACGGTGGCGTCCTCGGCCGGCTCGGGGTCGTCGTCGGCCGGGGCCGAGCCCCACTCCATGAAGGCGTCGGGGTCCTCGTCGGGCTCGTGGTCCTCGAGCTCGTCCTCGATCCCCTCGGCCGCGAACGAGCCCATCACGAAGCCGGGGACGTCGAGCTCGTCGTCCTCGTCCTCGCCCTCGCCCCCGGGGTCGGACACGAGGGTCGTCGGGTCGCGGTCGCCGTCCAGCTCGCCGTCGAGGGCACCGGCGAGGGGCAGCGCCGTGGGCCGGGGCAGCGACGCCGCCACCGCGGCGAGGCCGGCCGCCAGCTCCCGGGCGTCGAGCCGCTCGTCGGGGTCGGGGGCGGCGGCATCGACCAGGACGTCGCCCAGCGGCCCGAGCGCCGGCGGCGGGTCGAGCTCGCGGCCGACCCGGGCCATCAGCGTGCCGAGGGTGGTGTCGGCGGCGAAGGGCACCTCGCCGGTGACGGCCTCGACGATCACCAGCGCCAGCGAGTACACGTCGGCCCGCCCGGTCAGCGACAGCCCCTGCGCCTGCTCGGGCGAGGCGTAGCGGGCGGTGCCGACCACGGCGCCGGCGGGCTCGGTCCACGCCGCCTCGGCGAGGGCCCGGGCCAGCCCGAAGTCGGCGATCCGGAGCCGGCCCTCGTCGCCGAAGAGCAGGTTGGCCGGCTTGATGTCACGGTGGACGAAGCCCCGGCGGTGGGCGTAGTCGAGGCCCCGGGCGGCCTGGAGCCCGACGACGAGGGCCTGCGACGGCGACAGGCGGTGGCCCCGGTCGAGCAGGCCCCGCAGGCTCCCGCCGCCGAGGTACTCCATCACGATCCAGGGGACGTCGTCGTCCTGGCCCCAGTCGTAGACGGCCATCACGTTGGGGTGGTTGAGCGCCGCCGCGGCCTGGGCCTCGGCCCGGAACCGGCGCAGGAACACCTGGTCGTCGGCCAGCGCCTCGTGGAGCACCTTCACCGCCACCTGGCGCTCGAGCCGCACGTCGTCGGCCACGAAGACCTGCGCCGACGCGCCCCGACCGATCGGGGCCAGCAGGCGGTACCGCCCGCCGAGCACCCGACCGACCTGCTCGGTCATGCGGGACGGTGGCACCCCCGGAAGAGTACGAGGTCGGGACCACCGCTCCCGTGAGGGTCGCCGGCCGCCGCTCCGATCTCCCCCGGCCCGGCGGTGGCTGGCACGATGGGCCCATGCCGGACGACGAGACCGAGCGGATGGGTGACGGCGCCGTGGCCACCGACGGGCCCGACGCGCCCGACGCCCCGTTCGACCCGTCGACGATCCGCGACCCGCTCCCCCAGCCGCTCTTCTCGCTGCGCCGGCTGGTGATCGTGGCCGTGCTGGCCGTCGCCGTGCTCTGCCTCTACGTCGCCGGGCGCTCCGGGGGCGACACCGACCCGGCCGCCACCGGGGCCACGACGGCGATCGAGAGCTACCAGCCGAGCCCGGGCGGACGGGTGCTGCGCCAGTCCGAGGTCGGCGTCGTGCTCAAGTCGGGCTACGACGGCCGCATCTCGATCGACGGCATCGCCATCCCCGAGGAGCAGATGGTCGGGGCCATCGACGAGTCCAACCCCGAGTACGACCCCGAGACGGGCCCCCGGCCCAACAACAAGACGGTCGTGAAGTACCAGCCCGGGCCGGGCAAGGCGGTCACCGAGTACGCCACCGGCGCCGTCGAGGTCACGATCCGCTACTGGCGCATCGCCGACGGCCCCGACGCCGCCCGCACCACCACCTACACCGTCCGCGTCTTCTAACCCCGCCCCTCCCGCCCTCCCCGCGACCCAGAGCCCACAAGACCCCGTTCTTGTGGGCCTGGCGTCGCGGATCCGCGACGTGGGGGCACGAGAAGCGGGGCCGGCGACTTCTTGTGGTCCAGAGGGCGCGAAAGCGCGACGTGGGGCCACAGGAAGACCCTGCGGGCGTGTCTGGGGCTGATCCGCTCCGGGCGACGGGCTCGGGGCTTCCCCGGGCGCCCGGGGGGGCCGGCGGGTCGGGGCGGCTCAGGCCTCGGCGGGATCGGGGTCGGCGGGGGTGGGGGCGTCGCCGGGGCGGAGGCCGGTGGTGAGCAGGGTGAGGAAGGCAGGCTCGTCGAGGATGGGGACGCCGAGCTCCTCGGCCTTGGTGAGCTTGGAGGCGCCGGCGCCCTCGCCCCCCACGACGAGGGCGTAGGTCTTCTTGGAGACGCTGCCGGGGCTCTTGCCACCCCGGGCCTTGATGGCGGCGGCGGCCTCCTCCCGGCTGAAGCCCTCCAGGGTGCCGGTGACGACGACGGCCTTGCCCTCCAGCACCGGCTCGACGTCGGGCCGCTCGGGGCCCTGGAGGTTGACCCCGGCGGCCCGGAGCCGCTCGACGAGGTCGGCCGAGCCCTCGCGGTCGAACCACTCGCGCACCGAGGCGGCGATGGTGGGCCCGACGCCCTCGACGGCGGCCATCTGCTCGACGGTGGCGCCGGCGATGGCGTCGAGGTGGCCCAGCCCCTCGGCCAGGGCCTCGGCCCCGGCGGGGCCCAGGTGGCGGATGTTCAGCCCCACCAGCAGCCGGTGGAGCGGGCGCGCCTTGGTGGCCTCGATGGCGGCCCGGAGCTTGCCGGCGGCGTCGTCGCCCAGCCCTCGCAGGCTGTCGGCGGTGGACTTGAACCGGCCGACGTCGGCGGCGATCTCGCCGAGGAGGTCGGCCGTGATCACCGCGGGGTCGACGCCGGTCGGCTCGGTGCCGGCGACGTCGGGGGCCTCGACGGCGTCGAGCTTGGCCTTGGCGTCGCCGGTGCGCTCCCGGGCGGCGGCGACCGCGGCGGTGGCCCAGTCGCCGAAGACCCGGCGCAGGGCGGCGATGCGGTCCCAGTCGACGGTGTAGATGTCGGCGATGTCGGCGATCAGCCCGAGGTCGAGGAAGAGCCGGACCCGCTGCTCGCCGAAGCCCTCGATGTCCATCGACCCCCGCCCGGCGAAGTGCTCGATCGACCCGGCCCGCTGGAACGGGCAGTCGGGGTGGACGCAGCGGGTGTCGCTCTCGCCCTCGGGCCGCACCAGCTCGGACGCCAGCGGGCACGGGCACGTCCTGGGGAAGACCCAGGCCGGGCGGTCGGGGTCGTCGCGGGGCAGCACCGGCCCGACCACCTCGGGGATGACGTCGCCGGCCCGGCGGACCACGACCAT
>DASTYI010000178.1:0-7969 GCA_035765045.1 Iamia sp.
CAGGGCGCCCTGGTCCGGGGTGAGGGCCTGGGGGCGGTGGCCGGGGCCGACGGGGCCCGGCCCGTCCGGACCGTCGACCTGGCCGGCCTCGACCCCCGCACCGTGGCCCTGCTCGGCGCCGCCCCGGCCGGGCTGCTCGCCGACGACCCCGCCCTGACCGCCACCGTCTCGGAGCCCGAGCGGACCTACGTCGCCCTCGGCTCGCTCGACGCCGACGAGGCCGCGGCCATCGACCGCCTCGACGCCCGCCGGGCCCCGAGCATCGCCGACCTGGAGGCGCTACGGCCGAGTGCCGACGGCCCGATCGAGGTCAGCCGGAGGTACGACGGCGGGCGGGCCGACCGGCTGCCGTGGGAGCTGATCGCCGTCGGCCTCGCCGTGCTCCTGGCCCTGCTCGTCATCAGCGTCGCCCTCGCCCTGTCGGCCGCCGACGGCCGCAGCGACGAGCAGGTGATCGCCGCCATCGGGGCCCCGCCCTCCGCCGTGCGCCGACGCCGGGCCCTCGAGGCCGCCCTGACCGCCGCCGGCGCCGCCGTCCTCGGCGCCGGCGTGGCCGGGGCGGCGACGATGATCGCGATCCACAGCCCGGCCCTCAGCCCCCGGGTCGCCCGGACCGACATCCGCATCCCCTTCGTCGACCTGTCCCTCGCCGTCGTCCTCCCGGTCGTCGCCATCGGCGGTCTGACCTGGCTGGTGCTGGCCACCGGCGACCGGCTGCGCGGAAGGCGGGACCTGGTCATGGTCGACGGCTGAGGCCGTCGACCCCCCGTCCGGCGGGAGCCCGGGCGCGGGACGACCCGACCGCCGGGGGGAGAGCGATCGGGTCGTCCTGCGTCGACGGCGCCCGGAGGCACGGTCGAGGATGTCCGGCCGGGGCCGGGCCGGTTCAGCGGTAGCCGAGCTGGCTCGAGCAGGAGGGCCAGGCGCCCCAGCCCTGGGCGGCGAGCACCCGCTCGGCCACGGCGATCTGCTCGGCCCGGCTGGCGGTGTGGGCCGAGCCCGACCCGCCGTAGGCCTGCCACGTCGAGGGGCTGAACTGGAGCCCGCCGTAGTAGCCGTTGCCGGTGTTGGTCGACCAGTTGCCACCGGACTCGCACTGGGCGAGGGCGTCCCACCGGCCCCCACCACCGACGGCGGGGGCAGGGGCGGCCTCGGCCTCGGCGGCGGCCTCGGCCCGAGCGGCCTCCTCGGCCCGGGCGGCCTCGGCCTGGCGGGCCTGGTGCACCGAGGCGACGTAGGCGTGGAACTTGCGGTCGTTCTCGACCTTGGCCATCACCACGGCGCCGTGGAACTGCTCCTGCGCGGCCCGGTTGACGAGGGCGACGGTCTTGCCCTGGGTCTGCGGGCCCCGGTCGTCGACGACCGGCTCGTCCGAGAGGCCGGAGACGTCGATGCCGAGATCGCCGTCGGCCTGGGCGGCGATGGCGGCATCGCTGCGGGTCGAGGTGTCCGTGCGCATCACATCGGCCGCCGCCGGGGCGAGCGCCGTGGTGGCGGCGAGACCGAGGGCCACGAAGGTGGCGCCGGCGGCGATGCGGCCCCGACGGGGGCGGCGGGCGCCGTGCGGCGCCTGGGGACTCGGAGGGCGCTCGGTCGAGCGCCCCTTCCGGGTTGCGTCCATCCTGGACGACTCCTTCCAATGGGGTTCACGTCACCGCCCTGGGGCCTTCGTGAAGCGGCTCACGAGGGGCGGCGACGAACGAGTGTGGTTCCCACATCGTCGTTTCGTAACCTCATTGCAATGTGCGATCGGTCACTGACCCATGTATTCCCAGGTCAGGGCGTTGGGTTTTTCACCTGATCGCAAAGATTGCGACGCCGGATCACGGCTCCGGCACGGGTGGGAGCCCCGTGGGAGGCTGCGGGGATGACGAGCTTCCTGGGCGGCGCTCCCGACGGCGAGGGCGCGCGGCGCCTCTACGACGAGGATCTCGAGGGCGACGGGTACGTGATGAACCTGACCCGGGTGTGGGCCCATGCCCCCGAGCTCCAGGACGGGGTCCGCGCCGCCCTCGCCGCCGCCGTCGAGGCCGGCGGCCTCACGCCCCGGCAGCGGGGGGTGCTGGTGTCGGCCACGGCCGCGACCCTCGGGGACGCGTACTGCGCCCTGGCCTGGGGGACCCGGCTGGCGGACGAGGTCGGGGCCGACGTGGCGGCCGGGGTGATCGGGGGCGACGACGGCGGCCTCGACCCGACCGACGCCGCCCTCGCCCGGTGGGCCCGCCGGGTCGCCCGCGACCCCAACGGCACGACGGCCGCCGACGTCGAGGCGCTGCGCCAGGCCGGTCTCGACGACGCCCAGGTCCTGGCCGTGACCGTGTTCGTCGCCCTCCGGCTCGCCTTCTCCACCGTCAACGACGCCCTCGGCGCCCGCCCCGACCCCGAGCTGGCCGCCCAGGCCCCCGCCGAGGTCCGCGCCGCCGTCACCTTCGGCCGCTCCCCCGCCTGAGCGGCGGCGGGGCCGGGCGGCGGCGGATCAGGTCCCCGACCACCGGCCGCGGTGGACGACCTCACCCAGCGGGGGCCGGGGCCGGCCCGCCGAGCGCCCCGTCGGGCTGGGCGCCGGGTGGCCCAGGGCGACGGTGCCCGCCGCCCGCCACCCGGCCGGGACGCCGTGGGCCGCCAGTACCGCCTCCTCGTGGGCGAACAGCCCGAACAGGCAGGCCCCCAGCCCGGCGTCCACCACCCCGAGCAGGAGGTCCTGGATCGCCGCCCCGGCGTCGACCCACCAGTACGGGACGGCCCACTCCCCCGCCCCCCGCCCCAGCCCGGTGGCGGCCTTGTCGGGCTCGGCGTAGCGGGCCACGTAGGCCTCCGGGTCGACCAGCACCACCACCAGCACGGGGGCGACGAGCAGCCCCGGCCAGGCGAAGCCGGGGCGCCGCTCGGCCGGCAGGGTCAGGTCCCAGTAGCCGGCGACGGCCTCGGGCGTGTCGAGCACGAGGAACCGAACGGCCTGGGTGTTGCCCGCCGAGGGGGCCCGCCGGGCGCCGTCGAGGAGGACGTCGACGACCGCGGGGTCGACGGGATCGGGCCCGAAGGCCCGGACCATGCGGCGGCGCCGGCGCGCCGCGGAGAGCTCCAGCGGGCCCTCGGCTCCTAGAGGAGCTTGACCAGGTCGTCGGCCAGGGCCCAGCCGAAGCCGACCAGGGCGTCGCCCTTCTCCTCGTCGATGTCGTCGAACAGGGCGACGACGTCGGCGGGGATGGCCTCGGGCTTGGCGCTGTCGTGATCGAACACCAGGGCCGGGATCTCGTTGCCCTTCACCTTGAAGGCCCGCTCGTCGTAGGCCCCGCTGGGGACGCCGAAGCGCTTGGCCAGCCGCTTGCCCCAGGCCCGCTCCTCGCCGGTGGCGACGTAGTCGGGGCGGGGGACGATGTCGGTCAGCGACTTGAAGGCCTCGAACCCCGAGGCGGTGGCCAGCCGGGTGCCGACGAGGACGTCCTCGTCGGGGAAGGCCAGGACGGCCCGCCGCAGCTGGTCGGTCATCATCTGGCGGAGGACGGTGTCGCGCTTGGCGGTGCGCTTGATCGAGGCCAGGCCGACCAGGACGCTGGGGGTGCCGCCGATCCGCTCCAGGGTGCAGAACGAGAAGCCCTTGATGCGTCCGTTCTCGCGGGCGAGCGTGATCAGCACCCACTCCTCGACCTGCTTGGAGAGCAGGCCGGCTTCGTAGGCCCGCGGCCCCGCGGCGCAGAGATCGGCCATCTCGGCCAGCTCGGCGTCGGAGAGAGCGGTGCAGTCCTTGGTCTCGACCTCGATGGCCATGGCGTCGTTCGACCCCCGGGAGGCGGGTGGGTGGGCCTCACAAGTCCAGTCGCGCCAGCCACCGAGCGCAAACCGAGCCCATGCCCTCCCTGGTCAGAGCGCCCCGGCCCCCACCGGGTTGACCCGTGGGTCAGCCCGTGAAGCGGGCGGGGGCGGCCACCGGGGTGGCGGCCGGCGTCCGCGCCGGCGGTTCCTCGGGCGGGTCGGCCGGCGCCACCGCGGGGCAGGCGGTGCCCGCTCCGGCGGGAGCCACGCACACGGCCCGGTCGCCGGTGCCCGCCGGCAGCGAGACGGTCAGCAGGCCCCGGACCTCGTCCCAGGCGTGGGTGACGCCACCGGTGGCGTCCTCGCTGGTGGTGACGTCGATGCCCTGGGGGTACAGGGCGGCCGGGACCACGATCTCGGTCGGCGCCGTGTCGTCGCTCCCCTGCCGGAAGATCACCCGCAGCCGGCGGGCGGCCCCGTCCCAGGCCGACGCCGTCGGGGCGCCGGCGATGGCCCGGGGCCAGGCCTGGACCAGCCGCTGCCACGTCGGGTCGAGGGCGCCGGCGTCGTCGAGCACGCAGTAGCCGCCGCCGGCGCACCAGGTGAAGACCGTCCACCCCGAGGTGGCGCCCTCCAGCACGGCCAGGCTGCGGTCGACGAAGGTGCCGACGCCGGGGGCGGCCGGGTCGGGCAGGCCCCACTCGCCCACCATCATCGGGACGTCGTGGGTGGCGGCGTACGGGGTGGCGGCCGCCGCCCACGTCTGGTGGAACGTCGAGGCCGGGTCGAAGCCCGTCCCCGACTCCAGCCCGGTGTCGTAGAAGTGCGGGTAGTACACGACCTTCGGGTCGTCGATCCGGCCCAGGTGGGTCGGCACGCCCAGCGAGGCCACGTTCGGCGGGTGGACGAAGATCCAGCTCTCGGTGTCGACGGTGCGGATGGCGTCGGTCAGCCGCTGGTACATCTCGGTCAGCTGGGTCGCCTCGACCCGGGCCGCCGCGCTGAGGAGGTCCTCGCCCGGGCGGATCTTCCCGAAGGGCTCGTTGAGCAGGTCGTAGCCGAGCAGGGCGGGGTGGCCGGCGACCCGCTCGACCACGCGGAGCACCGACTCGACCTGCTCGGCCCGGAGGTCGGCGTCCTCGTAGAGGTGCTCCCAGGCGGCCTGGACGGCGGGCTGGAGGTTGGCCACGAACCACGGGGCACCCGGCTCGACGACGAAGGGCTCGCCGTCGTCACGGGTCGCCCACTCGGGCACGCCGTTGCCGCCGAAGCGGGGCCCGAACACGTCCTGGTGGTTGTCGAGGACGACGCTCACCCCGTGGGCGTCGGCCAGGTCGAGGGCGGCCACGATCTGGTCGAGGTAGGCCTCGTCCCAGCCGTCGTCGGTCGGCTCCAGCTTGTGCCACTGCCACGACAGGCGCATCAGGTCGAGCCCGCTGGCCGCCGCCGTCGCCATCAGCGGCTCGGTGATCTCGGCGGTGTCGGCCGTCATCTCCTTGCCGGTGTTGAACCCGCGGTGCTGGAGGGCCCGGCCCTCGGCGTCGGCCAGGTAGACCCGGCCGTCGGTGCCGACGACGGTGCCCACCGGCACCGGTCGCACCGGCCGGGCGCCCTCCTGCGCCTGGGCCGGCGGTGCCGTCCCCGGCACGCCCACCAGGGCGGCCAGCACGGCCGCCACCACCAGAACCCATCGCCCCCTGCACATGGCCGCCGACCCTAGCCACCCCTTCTGTCCACCCCCATGTCCCCCCACGGTCCACCCGGGTTGCCAGAACGGAGGTCAGACGCTCGCCAGCTGCCTCTCGGTGAGGATGCACTCGGCGCCGAAGAGGGCGCGGAGCTCCGAGACGAGTGAGCCGTTGCGCTCGACCGACCAGGCCGCCGGGAGCATGACGACCTGCTCGCCGACGTGGAGGTACACCTTCGAGTCGCCGGGGAACTTGACCAGGATGTCCTTGAGACCCTTGACCTTGGCGTCGGAGAGGACGTGGGGGGCGACCTTGATCCGCAGCGGGGGCGAGTCCGACAGGTCCTCGCACGGGCTGACCTCCATGGCGATCAGCTTGGGGGCGTCGTCGCGGGTGTCGAGCCGGGCCTTCATGGTGACGACCAGGTCGTCTTGGAGGACGTGGCCGATCGTCTCGAAGGTGCGGGGGAAGACGGTGACCTCGAGGCTGGCCTCCAGGTCCTCCAGGACGAACACGGCCATGCGGTCGTTGGCCCGGGTGAACTTGTGCTGGAGACCGGTGATGACGCCGCCGACGTTGACCACCCGCTCCCGCTCGCGCCCGTCCTTGCCCTTGGGCGGGGGCGGGGCGTCGACCACCTCGCCGGCCTCGGCCGCCTCGGCCTGCTCGATCAGCTCGCGGATGGTGACCTCGGTGCGCCGCCGCAGGGCGTCCTCCAGCCCCATGATCGGGTGGTCCGAGACGTAGAGGCCGAGCATCTCCTTCTCGAAGCGGAGCTTGATCGTCTTCTCGAACTCGGTGTCGGGGATCGGCGGCCGGTCGTCGAAGGTGGCCCCGCCCCCGCCGCCGAGGTCGTCGAAGAGCGACATGACGCCCTGGTCCTCGGTCCGCCGGCGCGACACGGTCATGTCGATGATCTGCTCGTGGACCTGGAGCAGCCCGGCGCGGGGGTGGCCCATCGAGTCGAACCCGCCCGCCTTGATCAGCGACTCGATGGTGCGCTTGTTGAGGACGGCCAGCGGGACCCGGTCGCAGAAGTCGTAGAAGTCCTCGAACGGGCCGTTGGCGTCGCGCTCGCCGACCAGCTGGTCGACCAGGGCGGCGCCCACGTTGCGCACCGCCGAGAGCCCGAAGGGGATGACCTCGGTGCCGTCGTCGAGCCGGGCCGGGCCGAAGTCGGCCTTCGACCGGTTGACGTCGGGGACGAGCACCGGGATGCCCGAGATGCGGCACTCGTTGAGGTAGACGGCCGCCTTGTCCAGGTTGGTCTTGACGCTGGTCAGCAGAGCCGACAGGTACTCGATCCGGTAGTTCGCCTTGAGGTAGGCCGTCTGGTACGAGACGAAGCCGTAGCCGTAGGCGTGCGACTTGTTGAAGGCGTAGTCGGCGAAGTTCTCGATGACGCCGAAGAGCTCCTCGCCGAGGGCCCGGCCGTAGCCGGTGGCCTCGCAGCCGTCGACGAACTTGGCCCGCTCGGCCGCCATGACCTCGCGCTTCTTCTTGCCACACGCCTTGCGGAGGTTGTCGGCGTCGGCCAGCGAGTACCCGGCGAACTGCTGGGACACCCGCATCATGAGCTCCTGGTAGATCATGAGCCCGAAGGTGTCCTCGAGGATCTCCTTGGCGTCGGGGTGGAAGTAGGAGATCTCCTTGCGGCCGTTCTTGATGTCGGCGTAGTCGTTGTGCATGTTCACGCCCATCGGCCCCGGGCGGTACAGGGCCACGAGGGCGGCCACGTCCTCGAAGGTGGTGGGCGCCATGCGGCGCAGCAGCAGGCGGAGGCCACCGCCCTCGAACTGGAAGACGCCGATCGAGTCGCCCTTCCGGAGCATCTCGTAGGTCTTCTCGTCGTCGAGCGGCGGGTTGTCGATGTTGACGTCCTCGCCCCGGAAGTCCTTGATCAGGGCCAGGGCGTCGGTGATGACGTCGAGGTTGCGCAGCCCGAGGAAGTCCATCTTGAGGAGCCCGAGCTCCTCGACGTTGTTCATCTCGTACTGGGTGACGACCGGCGCCTCCTCCAGCGTCTGGCCCGGCCCGGGCTTGCGCTGGATGGGGAGGTACTCGGTGAGGGGCTGGTCGGTGATCACCACGGCGGCGGCGTGGATGCCGTCCTGGCGGCGCAGCCCCTCGAGGCTCTTGGCCACGTCGACGACGCGGTGGACCTCCGGGTCCTCCTCGTACATCTTCCGCAGCTCGGCGGCCCGCTGGTAGCCGTCGACGAACTTCTCGTGCGGCTCGAGGCAGGCGTAGAGCGGCGTGTCGCGCCCCATCACCAGCGGGGGCATGGCCTTGGCCACCTTGTCGCCCACCGCGTACGGGAGGCCGAGCACGCGGGCCGCGTCACGCACCGCGGCCCGGGCCTTGATCGTGGAGAAGGTGACGATCTGGGCGACGTGGTCGCGCCCGTAGCGCTCGGCCGCGTAGCGGATCATCTCGTCCCGGTAGCGGGAGTCGAAGTCCATGTCGATGTCGGGCATCGAGATGCGGCTGGGGTTGAGGAAGCGCTCGAACAGCAGGTCGTACTTGAT
>DASTYI010000179.1:0-20165 GCA_035765045.1 Iamia sp.
AGCAGATCTCGGAGTTCCTCCGGCCCGGCGGTGTCGTGATCGACGTGTGCGGGGGCGAGCCCTGCATGGTCGACTTCCAGTAGCGAGCCTCAGTCGTCGCCGCCGCGGCCCCCGCCGCGGCGGCGCACGACCTCGTAGGTGTCGATGAGCAGGGCGCCGTCGGGACCGGTGACCAGGGTGATCCGGACGTCCTCGACGCTCTGGCGGCCGTCGGGCAGCCCGTAGCGGAGGGTCAGCTCGACGGCCATGGCCTCGGCGTCGGCCCGGGGCTGGCCCTGGATCTCGACCGAGTCGACGTCCTCGGTCCAGAACCGCTGGTACGACGCGAAGTCCTGGCGGGCCTGGAAGGCGGACGAGGTCCGGGCGTAGGAGCCCTCGAGATCGCCTGCGCCGACCCGGGCGTAGTGGTCCCGGACGGCGTCGGCCAGCGCCTCGGCGGTGACGGGCGGCGGGGCGGGCGCCGTCGTCGTGGTCGTCTCGGGCGCCGTCGTGGTGGTCGTCGTCTCGGGCTCGGTGGTGGTCGTGGTGGTCTCGGGTTCGGTCGTCGTCGTGGTGGTCGACGTCGTCGTCTCCGCCTCGGTGGTGGTGGTCGCCTCGGTCGTGTCGGTGGTGACCTCGGCGTCGCCGTCGTCGCGGGTGAGGGCGTAGCCGGCCACCGCCCCGAGGACCAGGAGGAGGAGCAGGGCGACGGCGGCGAGGGCGGCCCGGCCCCGGCGGGGCCCGGCGTCGGCGCCGACCGGAGGCGGGGGTGCGGGCCGGGCCGGCGGGGGGATCGGGGCGGCGGCCACGGCGGCGCCGGCGGCGACCGGGGCGAAGACGGCGGTGCGCTCGGGGGGCGGGACGGCGGCCACGGCGGTGGTCGGGGCCAGCGCCGGCCCGTCGGAGCGGCCGCCCAGCCCCTCCAGCGCCTCCCGCAGGGCGTCGGCGCTCGGTGGCCGGTCCTCGGGGCGCTTGGCCAGCCCGGCCTCGAGCAGGGCGGCGAGCGCCGGGGGCACCCCGAGGGCCCGGAGGTCGGGCGGCGGCTGGGTCAGCACCCGGCCGACCCGGGCGATCATCGGCTCGCCGTCGGTGCCGGCGAAGGGGGCCCGGCCGCTGAGGGCGGCGTGGAGGGTGGCGGCCAGGCCGTAGACGTCGCTGCGCTCGGTGGCCGGCTCGCCCGAGAGGATCTCGGGGGCGGCGTAGCCGATGGTGGCGGTGACCGTCCCGGTGGTGGTGGTCGAGGCGTCGACCAGCCGGGCCACGCCGAAGTCGCTGAGCTGGGGCTCGCCGTACTCCGAGAGCAGGACGTTGGCCGGCTTGAGGTCGCGGTGGAGGATCCCGGCGGCGTGGGCGGCGGCCAGCCCCCCGGCCAGGCGGGCCCCGATGCGGGCGGCCTCGTCACCGGTGAGCGGCCCCCCGGTCGAGACCCGCTCGTGGAGCGAGCCGCCGGCGACGTAGGGCATCAGCAGGTAGGGGTGGCCGTCCTCGGTGACGCCGGCGGAGTAGACGGCGACGATGTTGGGGTGGTTCGAGAGCCGGCCCATCGCCGTGATCTCGCGCCGCCAGCGCTCGATGGCCTGCGGGTCGGCCCCCGAGGCGAGCAGGACCTTGACGGCCACGTCGCGCCCCAGGTCGGCCTGGTGGCCGCGGTAGACGACGCCGAAGCCGCCCCGCCCGATGACCACCAGGTCGGTGACGCCGGGCACCTGCGGCGGGGCGACGTCGGTCACGGGGGGCTCGCCGGGCATGGGGTCGACCGTACCCAGCAGACCTGAGAGGACGCAGACGCCCCTCTCACCTGGGCCTCAGGGCCCCCTCACCCGAGGGATCAGCGCGTGGCGGTGACCGACTCGACCAGCTCGGCCACCCGGCAGGACCGGCTGGCGGCCCGCACGACGTCGCGGCAGCCCGCCCCGGCGCCGGCCGGCTCGGCCACCGCCACGGTGGTGGTGCCGAGGACCTCGTCGTGGAAGGTGCTGGCCCGGAGGGTGCGCAGGAGCTCGGGGTCGACGGCCCCGGTGGCGAGCAGGTCGTGGCCGACGTCGCGGAGCACGGCCCGGGTGGCCAGGGGGTCGAGCAGCGTGCTGAAGGCGACGACGGGGGCGTCGCGCCCGCTGACGCAGACGACGTCCTCCACCACGTGGGTGACGTCGGGCCCGCCCAGCTCGACGCCGACCACCGACGACAGCCAGGTCAGCTCCGGCCCCCAGCCCCGGACCAGGTCGCGGTGCTCGCCCACCAGCCGGCGCAGCCCGCACGGCGAGAGGTCGGGCAGGCAGCGCCGGTCCGACCCGACGACGACCTCGGGGCCGTGGTCGAGGCGCAGCACGGCCGAGACCGCGGGGAGCGTGTGGGTGAGAGCGGCGACGAGCCGCAGGGCGTCGGATCCGAGCACGACGGTTCCTCCGAGGGGGCGTGTTAGGCATGCTTACCACAGTCCGCCGGCGAGGTCGGCGTTAGGGTGGGAGAAACCTGACGGACCGTCAGATCTCCGCCTGCCAGGAGCCTCCCCGCATGCCCTCCCCCACCCCCGCCCCGGCCCTCGGCGCCGACGGCTGGTTCACCACCGAGCCCGAGCCGGCCCTCGTCGGGCACCGCTGCCCGGCCTGCGGCACCATCGCCTTCCCCCGGCCCGCCCTCGGCTGCCCCAACCCGGCCTGCGGGAGCGACGAGCTCGAGCCCACCCCCCTCTCCCGGCGGGGCCGCATCTGGTCCTACACCGACGCCCGCTACCAGCCGCCGCCGCCCTACGTCGTGCCCGGCGACGAGCACGTCCCGTTCTGCATCGTCGCCGTCGAGCTGGCCGCCGAGAAGATCATCGTCCTCGGCCAGGTCGTCGCCGGGGTGACCGTCGACGAGCTGAGCCTCGGCCAGGAGGTCGAGCTGGTCGTCGACACCCTCTTCACCTCCGAGGCCGAGGACGGCGAGGTCGAGCACCAGATCTACAAGTGGAAGGTGGTGGCGTCGTGAGCACGACCCCCGATCCGGTCGCCGTCGTCGGGGTGGGCATGCACCCCTGGGGCAAGTGGGGCCGCAACTTCGTCGAGTACGGCCGCGTCGCCGCCCGCGCCGCCCTGGCCGACGCCGGCATCGAGTGGACCGACGTCGACTTCGTCGCCGGCGCCGACACCATGCGCAACGGCTACCCCGGCTACGTCTCGGGCGCCACCTTCGCCCAGGCCCTGGGCTGGACCGGCAGCCGCGTCGCCTCCTGCTACGCCGCCTGCGCCTCGGGCTCCACCGCCCTCGAGGCGGCCCGCACCCGGATCCTCGCCGGGCTGTCCGACATCGCCCTCGTCGTCGGGGCCGACACCACGCCCAAGGGCTTCCTCGCCCCCAACGCCGGCGACCGCCCCGACGACCCCGACTGGCTGCGGTTCCGCCTCCTCGGCGCCACCAACCCCACCTACTTCGCCCTCTACGCCCGGCGGCGGATGGACATGTGGGGCGCGACCGACGAGGACTTCGCCCGCATCAAGGTCAAGAACGCCCGCAACGGCACCCTCAACCCCAACGCCCGGTACCAGAAGGAGGTGACGGTCGAGGAGGTGCTGGCCTCGCCGATGGTCGCCTCGCCGCTGCGGCTGCTGGAGATCTGCGCCACCTCCGACGGCGCCGCCGCCGTCGTCCTCGCCTCGGAGTCGGCCGCCCGCCGGCTCGGCCTCGACCACGTCACCGTGCGGGCCATCTCGACGGTCACGCCGACGTACCCCAACACCATCCCCGACCTCCCCGACATCGCCGCCGACTCGGCCGTCGTCGTGCCCGCCCCCGAGGCCCACTTCAAGGCGTCGATCGCGGCGGCCGCCTACGAGGAGGCCGGCATCGGCCCCGAGGAGCTCTCGCTGGCCGAGGTCTACGACCTGTCGACCGCCATGGAGCTCGACTGGTACGAGGACATCGGCCTGTGCGGCCCGGGCGAGGCCGAGAAGCTGCTGCGCGACGGCGCCACCGAGCTCGGCGGCCGCATCCCGGTCAACACCTCGGGCGGGCTGGCGTCGTTCGGCGAGGCCGTGCCCGCCCAGGCCCTGGCCCAGGTGTGCGAGCTCACCTGGCAGCTCCGGGGCCAGGCCGGCGACCGCCAGGTCGAGGGCGCCCGGGTGGGCATCACCGCCAACCAGGGCCTCTTCGGCCACGGCTCCTCCGTCCTCCTCGCCCGCTGACGCCGAGGGCCAGTTAGGCGACCCTAATGGTGTGTGGCAGGCTCGCGGCATGGCTGCGATCCCCCGCCTCCGGCTCCTGCTCGCCCTGCTCCTCGCCACCGCCCTGGTGGCGGGGTGCAGCGGGTCGTCGAACGACGACGGCGAGGCCACCGACGACACCGAGGCCGAGGCCTCCGAGGCCCCGGGGGCCGACGAGGTCGTCGAGCCCGAGGGCAGCTGGAGCTTCACCGACGACTTCGACGTCACCCATGAGCTCGACGAGGTGCCCGAGACGATCGTCGCCGAGGTCAGCGTGGCCGGCGCCCTGTGGGACCTCGGCATCCAGGTCGACGCCACCTTCGGCATGCGCGAGCTGCCCGACGGCACGACCGACCCGATGGGCCTGGCCGACCCCGAGGCCATCGAGTCGCTCGGCGAGGTCTACGGCGAGATCAACGTCGAGCGGCTCCAGCTGATCGACCCCGACCTCATCGTCGTCCCCTCCTACCAGGAGGGCGAGTACTGGGGGGTCAAGGAGGACCTGGTCGACGACGTGGACCGCATCGCCCCGGTCGTGTCGATCACCATCCCGGGCAAGACCCTCCGCGACATGGCCGACCGGGTGCTCGACCTGGCCGTCAGCCTCGGCGTCGACCCCGAGGGCGAGACCGTCACCGAGGTGGTCGAGGCCTACGAGACGGCCGAGGAGGAGCTCCGGGCCGCCCTCGCCGACAAGCCCGGCCTCACCTTCATGGCCGCCAGCGGCTCGACCGAGCAGCTCTACGTCGCCGTGCCCTCGGGCTACGCCGACCTCCTCACCTACCAGGAGCTGGGGATGCAGATCGTCGAGCCCGACACCGACGAGCAGTACTGGGAGACGCTCAGCTGGGAGCAGATCGACACGTACACCGCCGACGTGCTCCTCGCCGACTCCCGCGGCGGCTCGGTCGAGCAGATCGTCGACATCGTCCCCGAGGCGGCCCGGGACATCGCCCCGATCGCGGCCGACCAGCTCGCCCGTTGGGAGGTCACCATCTCCCCCGGCTACGCCAACCTGGCCCGCGTCCTCGGCGACCTCACCGAGGTCGTCGTCGACGCCGACCCCGACGTGGTGGTGGAGTAGCCGCGCTCGTGACGACCACGCTCACCAAGGACCCCGTGGAGGGTGCCCCGGAGGCGCCGGCGGCCCCGTCGGCGCGCCGGGGGCTGCTCCAGGGCGGTTGGTCCCGGTCGCTGGGGCTGGTGGTGGCCATCGGCGTGCTCGTGGTCGCCGTCGCCTGCTCGCTGGCCCTCGGCGCCCGCCCCGTCCCGCTCGACCGGGTGTGGGACGCGCTCACCAGCGCCCGCCCCACCGAGTCCGGCGCCGCCCGGGACTGGTCGGTGGTGCGCAGCCTGCGGGTCCCCCGCACGATCCTCGGCCTGCTCGTAGGGGGCGCCCTCGGCCTCACCGGCACGCTGCTCCAGGGCCTCACCCGCAACCCGCTGGCCGACCCGGGCATCCTCGGCGTCCAGGCCGGCGCCTCGCTGGCGGTCGTCATCGGGATCAACACCGTGAGCATCGACGGGGCGCTCGGCTACGTCTGGTTCGGTTTCGCCGGCGCCGCCGTGGCCGGGGCGATCGTCTACGCCCTCGGCTCGCTCGGCCGGGGCGGCGCCTCGCCGGTGAAGCTGGCCCTTGCCGGGGCGGCCATGAGCGCCCTGATGGTCGCCCTCACCCAGGCCGTCCTGCTGTCGAACCAGGCGACCCTCAACGAGTACCGCTTCTGGGCCGTCGGCTCGCTGGCGGGCCGGGAGGACACCGTCGTGCGGGCCGTCGCCCCCTTCATCGTCGTGGGGATGCTGTTCGCCCTCACCCGGGGGCGCTCGCTCAACGGCCTGGCCCTCGGCGACGACGTGGCCCGCGGCCTGGGCATGAGCCTGGTCTGGGCCCGGCTCAGCACCGCCCTGGCCATCATCGTCCTGTGCGGGGCGGCGGTGGCGGGCGCCGGCCCGATCATCTTCGTCGGCCTCGTGATCCCCCACCTGGCCCGGGCCATCTGCGGCCCCGACTACCGCTGGATCCTGGTCTGGTCGCTGGTCCTGGCGCCCATCCTGCTCCTCGGGGCCGACACCGTGGGCCGGCTGATCGCCCGCCCCGGCGAGGTCCAGGTCGGCATCATGACGGCGGTCATCGGCACCCCGGTGTTCATCGCCATCATCCGCGGCCGCAAGCTGGCCGACCTGTGAGCGAGCGCAGCGAGCGAACCCGAGGGCACGGGCGGTCTGACGGCGGAGCCTGCGGAGCCGTCAGGGGTCATCGGCGCCGGGCCGGCACCCTCCGGCCGGTGCCGTCGGGACGGTCGAGGTGCCGCCGATGAGCGACGTGGCCCACGAGGTGCCCGGGGCGGTGCGGCCCAAGGGAGCGGCGGTCTGGCGGATCGGGCCGGCGTCGGCCCGGATCGACGGGCGGGCCGTCGTCGTCACCGTCGTCTGCGCCGTCCTGGCCTTCCTCACCATGTGCTGGGCGGTGTCGGTGGGCGACTACCCGATCCCCTTCGCCGAGGTCCTCCGGACCATGGCCGGACAGGGCGTCGAGCCTGAGCGGATCGTCATCCACGAGCTGCGCCTCCCCCGGGCCGCCCTGGCCGCCTCGGTGGGCGCCTCCTTCGGCCTGTCGGGGGCCATCTTCCAGCGCATCACCGGCAACCCGCTCGCCAGCCCCGACCTGATCGGTGTGAACAGCGGGGCGGCGGCCAGCGCCGTGGCCACGATCGTGCTGCTGGCCGGCACGCCCACGCAGGTGGCCCTGGGCTCGCTGGTCGGGGCCACGGCCTCGGCCCTCGCCGTCTACCTGCTGGCGTGGAAGGCGGGGGTCTCGACCTACC
Organism: Iamia sp.; assembly: GCA_035765045.1. GTDB lineage: Bacteria > Actinomycetota > Acidimicrobiia > Acidimicrobiales > Iamiaceae > Iamia. Next base: position 6,986 of record DASTYI010000179.1, read on the forward strand.
GGCTGATCCTGATCGGCATCGCCATCGGGGCCTTCATGGGGGCGGTGACCTCGTGGCTGCTCACCAAGGCGAACATCTACGACGCCGCCCGCGCCGCGGTGTGGCTGGCCGGCGACGTCAGCGGCGCCGGCTGGCGCGACGTGCAGCCGCTCTGGGTCGCCCTGGCCGTGCTCACCCCCGCCGCCCTCGTGCTCGCCCGCCAGCTGCGGATGCTCGAGCTGGGCGACGACGCCGCCCTCGCCCTCGGCACCCGGGTCGAGATGGTGCGGGGGCTGCTCCTCCTCGTCGGCGTGGGCCTGGCCGCGGTGGCGGTGTCGGCCAGCGGGCCGATCGTCTTCGTCGCCCTGGCCGCCCCCCACACCGCCCGGCGCCTGACCGGCGGGCGCACCGTCGGCCTCCTCCCCGCCGCCGCCTTCGGGGCCCTCCTGCTCGGCTTCTCCGACCTGGTGGCCAAGCGGATCATCGCCCCGTCGGAGCTGCCCGTGGGCATCGTCACCGCCATCCTCGGCGCCCCCTACCTGCTGATCCTGCTGGCCCTGTCGAACCGCATCGGGAGAGGTGGATGAGCACCGACCTGACCAAGCCCGCCGTCGAGGACGACGAGCACATCCACGCCTCCGACCTCGCGCCCCCGCCCGAGGCGACGGCCAGCGACCTGTCGGCCGAGGGGCTGGCCCTGTCCTACGGCCATCGCCTGATCGTGCCGGGGCTCGACGTCGCCATCCCGACCGGGCAGATCACCGTCATCGTCGGGGCCAACGCCTGCGGCAAGTCGACCCTGCTGCGCGGCCTCGGGCGGTTGCTCAAGCCGGTCGCCGGGTCGGTCCTGCTCGACGGGCGCGACATCCACGCCCTCCCGACCCGCGAGGTCGCCACCCGGCTCGGCCTGCTCCCCCAGACGCCCACCGCCCCCGACGGCATCACCGTCTCGGACCTGGTCGGCCGGGGCCGGTTCCCGCACCAGCGCTGGTACCGGCAGTGGTCGCCCGAGGACGCCGAGGCGGTGGCCCGGGCCCTCGCCGTCACCGGCACGGCGGCGCTGGCCGATCGGGCCGTCGACGAGCTGTCGGGGGGCCAGCGCCAGCGGGTGTGGATCGCCATGACCCTCGCCCAGGGCACGCCCCTGCTGCTCCTCGACGAGCCGACGACCTACCTCGACCTGGCCCACCAGGTGGAGGTCCTCGACCTGCTGGCCGACCTCAACGAGGACGAGGGCCGGACGATCGTCATCGTCCTCCACGACCTCAACCTGGCCGCCCGCTACGCCCACCACCTGATCGCCATGGCCGACGGGCGGATCGTGGCCGAGGGCGCACCGACAGAGGTGGTCACCGCCGAGCTCGTCGAGGAGGTCTTCGGGCTCCCCTGCCGGATCATCCCCGATCCCCTCACCGGCACCCCGCTGGTCCTGCCCCGCCCCCGCCCCCGCCGCTGATCCCGGCCCGATTGCGCGGGGATTGCTCAAGCGCCCCACCCCGTCCGGCCCCAGAGTGAGCGTCACCACACGACGCACACAGGCGTGCGAGACGAAAGGGCGAGGCCAATGGGACTGTTCGACTCCCTGCGAGGGTTCACGGGCGGGGTCGACAGCGACCTCGTCAACCGGGGCATCCCGGCCCGGGGGATGATCGTCGGTGTCGACGTCAACGGCGCCGGCGTGTCGTTCGGGGCCGACAGCTACCGGGTCTGCGACCTGGCCGTGCAGGTCTTCCTCGACGGGGCCCAGCCCTACGTCGCCCGGTGCCGCCAGCGGGTCCACGAGGTCGTGCTCCCCCAGCTCGGCGGGGGCGTGGCCGTGTCGATCCGGGTCGACCCCCAGGACGGCAGCCGGATCGCCATCGTCTTCGGCGAGGAGCCCCCGGTCGTCACCCTCGGTCCCCCGGCCGACGGCGGCGCCGCCACCATCCTGGCCACCGGGACCCCGGCCGAGGCCGTGATCGTCGCCAACCAGCCGCTCGGCGTCCGCAACCACGAGGGCCACGACGTCCACGTCTTCACCCTGACGGTGGTGCCCGCCGGCGCCCAGCCCTACCAGGTGCAGATCGGCAACCCGTTCCCCGCCGCCGCCCTCCCCCTCGTCTTCCCCGGCGCCAAGGTCCCGGTCAAGATCGGCCCCGACGGCCCCCAGGACGTCGCCATCGACTGGACCGCCGCCCAGGGCCCCAACCTCACCAAGTCCTGACCCCCGCTACGCGAGCCAGCGGGAGATGGCGTCGACCTGGAGGAGGGGGGCGTCGGACTCGACGGTGATGCGGATGGTGGTCTGGGCCGAGCCGGGCGTGGGCTCGGTGACCGAGGTGACCTCGCCCCGGGCCCGGACGCGGGTGCCGGCGACGACGGTGTCGGAGCCGGGGGCGAAGCGGACCTCGCCGGTGCCGATGTTGAGGCCGGCGGAGACGTCCTCGACCCGGATCATCTCGGGCATGAACAGGTTGGTGAGCGAGAGCAGGAGCCAGCCGACCGGGGCGCCGGGGCAGGCCGCCTCCCAGTCCGCCAGCCGCGCCGCGGTGATCTCGACCCACTCGGTCGGCCCCAGCGCCGTCCCGGTCGAGGCCAGGACCTCGTCCACCCCGTGGAGGACGACGGTCACGGGTGCTGGCTCGACACGGCGACGACCTCGCCGGTCATGTAGGTCGAGTAGCCGCTGGCCAGGAAGACGACGACGTTGGCCACCTCCCACGGCTCGGCCGCCCGCCCCATCGCCTCCCGTTGGGTGAGCTCGGCCAGCAGGTCGTCCGAGGTGACCTTGGCCAGGAAGGGGTGCATGGCCAGGCTCGGGGCCACGGCGTTGACCCGCACCCCGTACTCGGCGGCCTCGATGGCGGCGCAGCGGGTGAGCGCCATCACCCCGGCCTTGGCCGCGGCGTAGTGGGCCTGGCCCTCCTGGGCCCGCCACCCGAGCACCGAGGCGTTGTTGACGATGACCCCGCCGGTGCCCCGGTCCCGCATGTGCCGGAGGGCGGCCCGGGTGGCCCGGAAGGTGCCGGTGAGGGTGACGTCGAGGACGACCGACCACTGCTCGTCGGTCATGTCGACCAGGTTGGCGGTGCCGCCCAGGCCGGCGTTGTTGACCATGACGTCGACCCCGCCGAGCTCGGCGGTGGCCGTGGCGAACAGGGCGTCGACCTCGTCCTGGACGGTGACGTCGCACAGCGCCGTCGCCGGCCGGGTGCCGGTCTCCTCGAGGAGCCGGTCGGCGGTCTCGCCCAGCCGGCGCTCGTGGAGGTCCGAGATCAGCACCCGGGCCCCCTCCTCCAGCGCCCGCCGGGCCACGGCCGAGCCGATCCCGGTGCCGGCGGCGGCGGTGACGACGACGCCCTTGTCGGCCAGGAGGCCGTGGCCCGGCTCATAGGGGGGGACGGTGGACAGGGTCACGGGACCTCCTAGCGGGGCAGGCCGAGGCCGCGCTCGCCGATGATGTTGCGCTGGATCTGGTTGGACCCGCCGTAGATCGTGTCCGAGCGGGTGAAGAGGAAGAGCCGCTGGGCGTCGGTCAGCTCGTCGCCGGGCTCGGCGTCGGGCGGCGCCTCGGGCGAGCCGACGAGGGCCCACGCCCCGGCGGCGTCGACGGCCAGCTCGCCCAGGGCCCGGTGCCACGTCGCCCAGTAGAGCTTGGTGACCAGGGCCTCCCGCGGCGTCTCGGCCGTGGTCGACAGCACCCGCAGGGTGTTCCACCGCATGATCTCCAGCTCGCCGTGGAGCCGGGCGACCCGCTGGCGTACGACCGGGTCGTCGAGCCGACCGGTGGCCCGCAACCCGGCGACGACGGCGTCGAGCTCGTTGCGGAAGGCCAGCTGCTGGCCGAGCGTCGAGGCGCCCCGCTCGAAGGCGAGCAGCCCCATGGCCACCCCCCAGCCCCTGTTCTCGCCGCCGATGAGGTCGGCGTCGGTGCAGCGGGCGCCGTCGAAGAAGACCTCGTTGAACTCGGCGGTGCCGGTGACCTGGCGGATCGGGCGGATCTCGATGCCCGGCTGGTCCATCGGCACCATGAAGAAGGAGATGCCGCGGTGCTTGGGGTCGGCGTCGCGGTCGGTGCGGGCCAGGACGAAGCACCACTGCGCCCACTGGGCCAGCGACGTCCACACCTTCTGGCCGTGGAGCACCCAGCCGTCGCCGTCGCGCTCGGCCCGGGTCGTGACGTTGGCCAGGTCGCTGCCGGCGTTGGGCTCGCTGTAGCCCTGGCACCACAGCTCGGTCCCGGCCCGGATGCCGGGGAGGTAGCGCTCCTGCTGGGCCTCGGTGCCGAAGTGGATCACCGTCGGCCCGACCAGGCCCTCGCCGATGTGGCCAAGCCGCCCCGGGCCCTGGGCCCGGGCGTACTCCTCGAACCAGATGACCTGCTGGTGGAGGGTCAGCCCCCGGCCGCCGGCCGACGCCGGCCAGCCGACACCGACCCAGCCGTGGGCGCCGAGGTGCTGCTCCCAGGCCAGGCGCTCCTCGAACAGGGAGTGCTCGTCGCCGGGCCCGCCCCGGCCCCGGACGACGGCGAAGTCACCGGCGAGCGCCGTCGTCAGCCACTCCCGGGCCTCGCTCCGGAAGGCCTCGTCCTCGGCGCTGAAGTGCAGGTCCATGCGTCGGCGAGAGTATCTGACGACCCGTCAGAAACGAGAACCGCCGGAGCGGCGCGAGCGCGACGGGACGATCGGAGCGGCAGACTCCGACGATGCGCTACGCGGAGTCCGTGATCGACCTGATCGGGGGGACACCACTGGTGCGGCTGCGGAAGGTGGTGGGCGACGCCCCGCCGACCGTCCTGGCCAAGGTCGAGTACCTCAACCCCGGCGGCTCGGTGAAGGACCGCATCGCCGTGCGGATGATCGACGCCGCCGAGGCCGACGGCTCGCTCCGGCCCGGCGGCACCATCGTCGAGCCGACGAGCGGCAACACCGGCGTCGGGCTGGCCATCGTCGCCCAGCAGCGGGGCTACCGGTGCACGTTCGTCTGCCCCGACAAGGTCTCGGGCGACAAGATCGACGTGCTCCGGGCCTACGGTGCCGAGGTGGTGGTCTGCCCCACCGCCGTCGACCCCGAGCACCCGGACTCCTACTACTCGGTGTCGGACCGGCTGGTCCGCGAGACGCCCGGCGCCTGGAAGCCCGACCAGTACTCCAACCCCAACAACCCGGCGTCGCACGTGGCCACCACCGGCCCCGAGATCTGGGAGGCCACCGAGGGCCGGGTCACCCACTTCGTGACCGGGATCGGCACCGGCGGCACGATCACCGGCACCGGCCGCTACCTCAAGGACGTCAGCGACGGGAGGGTGCAGGTGATCGGGGCCGATCCCGAGGGCTCGGTGTACTCGGGCGGCACCGGCCGGCCCTACCTGGTCGAGGGGGTGGGCGAGGACTTCTGGCCCGCGGCCTACGACCCCGAGGTCGCCGATCGGGTCATCGCCGTCAGCGACCGCGACAGCTTCACCATGACCCGCCGGCTGGCCCGCGAGGAGGGCCTGCTGGTCGGCGGGTCGTGCGGGATGGCGGTGGTCGCCGCCACCCGGGTGGCCGCCGAGGCCGGGCCGGACGACGTCGTGGTCGTCCTGCTCCCCGACGGCGGCCGCGGCTACCTCAGCAAGATCTTCGACGACGGCTGGATGGCCGACTACGGCTTCCTCGACACCAGCGATGGCGAGCGCACCGTCGGCGAGGTCTTCCACAGCAAGGCCGGCGACCGACCCGAGCTGGTCCACGTCCACCCCCACGAGACGGTGGGCTCGGCCATCGCCTACCTGCGCGAGTTCGGGGTGTCGCAGATGCCGGTGGTGCGGGCCGAGCCGCCGGTGATGGCGGCCGAGGTGGCCGGCACGATCGACGAACGCGACCTGCTCGACCTGCTGGTCAGCGGGGCCGCCACCGTCGACGACACCATCGAGGCCCACATGTCGCCGGTGCTGCCGCTGATCGGGTCGGGCGAACCGCTGTCGGCGCTGCTCGACGAGCTCCACCGGGCCGACGCCGTCCTCGTCGTCCACGACGGCACGCCCCGGGGGATCCTCTCCCGCCAGGACGTGCTCGGCTTCCTGGCCGCGGACCGATGAGCGAGCGCCGCGAGCGACCCGACAGCACGAGCGACGATCCGACCTTCGCCACCCGGGCCATCCACGCCGGCCAGGAGCCCGACCCCACCACCGGGGCCGTCGTCGTCCCGATCCACCAGACCTCGACCTACGCCCAGGACGGCGTGGGCGGGCTGCGCGACGGCTACGAGTACAGCCGCTCGGCCAACCCGACCCGCACCGCCCTGGAGACGTGCCTGGCCTCGCTCGAGCGGGGCACCGTCGGACTCGCCTTCGCCTCCGGCCTGGCCGCCGAGGACACCCTGTTGCGCACGGTCTGCCGGCCCGGCGACCACGTCGTCGTCCCCAACGACGCCTACGGGGGCACCTACCGGCTCTTCGCCCAGGTGCTGGAGCGCTGGGGCGTCAGCCACACCTCGGTCGACCTGACCGACCTCGACGGGGTGGCCGCCGCCTGCGCCTCCGACAAGGGCCCGACCCGGGTCGTCTGGTGCGAGACGCCGACCAACCCGCTGCTCGGCATCGCCGACATCGCCGCCCTGGCCGACGTCGCCCACGCTGCCGGCGCCCTCCTCGCCGTCGACAACACCTTCGCCTCGCCCTACCTCCAGCAGCCGCTCGCCCTCGGCGCCGACGTCGTGGTCCACTCGACGACCAAGTACCTCGGCGGCCACTCCGACGTCGTCGGCGGCGCCCTCGTCGTGGCCGACGCCGAGCTGGGCGAGCAGCTCCGCTACCACCAGAACGCCCTCGGCTCGGTGCCCGGCCCGTTCGACTCGTGGCTGGTGCTGCGCGGGGCCAAGACCCTGGCCGTGCGGATGGACCGCCACTGCGAGAACGCCACCGCCGTCGCCGCCTGGCTGGCCGACCGCGCCGACGTGACCGCCGTGCTGCACCCGGGTCGGCCCGACCACCCCGGCCACGAGGTGGCGGCCCGGCAGATGCGGGCCTTCGGCGGGATGGTCAGCGTGCGGCTGGCCGGGGGCGAGGCGGCCGCCCTGCGGCTGTGCGAGCGCACCCGGGTCTTCACCCTGGCCGAGTCGCTCGGCGGGGTCGAGAGCCTGATCGAGCACCCCGGGCGGATGACCCACGCCTCCGTCTCGGGCACCGCCCTGGAGGTCCCCGCCGACCTGGTCCGCCTCAGCGTGGGGATCGAGGCCGTCGACGACCTGATCGCCGACCTCGACCAGGCCCTCGGCTGAGGCTCAGTAGCGACCCCGCCGCTCCAACCCCAGCTCGGCCCGGACGTCGTTCTCGGTGACGCCGACGTCGCGGCCGACCACGGCGGCGGCGGGGACATCGGGGGTGGACGGGTCCTCGTCGTGGTCGACGGGGAGGCCGACGGTGGCCCGCTCCTCGTTGGGGACCCCGTCCTGCTCGGGCGCCGGGCCCCGGTAGGTGCCGGGGGTGCGGGTGCCGGTGACGTCGTGGGCGGCGTGGATCAGCTCGTGGGCCAGCGCCACCAGCGGCGAGTACGAGAGGGCGCCCGGCGGGCGGTCGGCGCCGGCGGGCCCGAAGCCGGCCTCGTCGCCGGCCGGGTCGTACTGGACGACGTCGTTCGTGGCGTCGTACGCATCGCCGCCGACCGGGAGCCAGCCCGGCCCGGTCACGGTGACGGCGTGGCCCCGCAGCGAGGCCAGCAGCCGGGCCCCGGCGGCGGTGGAGGCGAGGGTCACCAGGTCGGCCTCGATCCGCTCGGCCAGCCGGCCCCCGGCCTCGACCGTGACCGGGGCGAGGAGCGAGAGGTCGACGGTGGCCCACCGCACGGTGTCGGAGTCAGTGGCGTCGGTGACGGCGTCGCGGGGCTCGGCGTGGAGGGCGTCGGCACCCCCACCCCCGGCGACGACGTCGTGCCCCGGGCCGGCGTAGGCGACGTCGTCACCCGCGCCCCCGGTGACGGTGTCGGGCCCGGCCCCGCCCGACACCACGTCGGCCCCCGCCCCGCCGTCGACGTCGTCGGGGCCGGCGCCGCCGTCGACGTGGTCCCGGCCCCCGCTGCCGGCCAGCACGTCGCGCCCGCCCTCGCCGTGGACCAGGTCCTCGCCCGAGCCGGCCGAGATCCAGTCGTCGCCGGCGTCGCCGTCGAGGGTGTCGTCGCCGGCGCCGGCGATGATCCGGGCGGGGCCGTCGCCCCCGACGATGTCGTCGTCGCCGGTGCCACCGAGGAGGCGATCGGCCCCGGCGCCCCCGGTGAGGAGGTCGTCGCCCGACCCGCCCCGCACCACGACCGCGCCCCCGTCGGCCGCGAGGGCGTCGTGACCGCTCCCGCCGTCGAGCACCAGCCCGGGGCGGGCGCCCCGGACCTCGGCCCGATCGGCGCCGGCGCCGAGGCGGACGAGGAGGGCGTCGTCGGGGTCGAGGGCGATGGTGTGCTCGGTGCCGCCGACGTCGACGACCAGCACGTCGCCCCGGTCGTCGAGGACGACGACGTCGTCGCCGACACCGGTGTCGAGGACGACGCGACCGTCCCGCTCGATCACCTCGACCTCGGGCTCGACGTAGCGCCCGGCCCGGCCGTCGAGGTGGCGGTCCTCGAGGATCAGCGTCCCGCCCTGGCCCTCGTCGGCGTCGGTGAAGGCGGCGGCCACCCCGTCGAGCCAGCCGGCCAGCCGGTCCCACCGCTGGGCCAGGAACGACAGGTCGAGGTCGACCTCGGGGACGTCGGCCAGGAAGACGGCCCGGCCCTCGGAGGCCCGGAGGGCGGCGAGGGCGCCGCGCAGCTCGGCTGCCGCCGTGGTCAACCGGCGGGTGCCGTCGCCGGCGGCCTCGACGTAGGTGGCGAGGTCGTCGGGATCGGCCGAGGTGGTGGTCATGGCGTCCCGTCGTGCCCTGACGGCCGCTGACCCAAACTCGGTCTATCTCGATGGATGTTGATGCATGTCAGATGTGGGTGCCGGGTAAGGGGTGGCCGTGCCCCGCCCCACCGACCTCCCCTTCGGCCACGCCGCCGCCGCCGTGGCCGTCGCCGCCCTCGACCGTGCCGCCGCCGTGCTGGCCGACGTCGACGACGGGCGCGCCGGCGCCGGGGCCACCGCCCGCCGCCACTTCGCCGGGGTCTACGCCGGCGACTTCGACCGGGCCGACCGCGACCTCGGCACGGCCACCGCCGACGCCCGGGCCTCGGTCGCCGCCCTCCGCGCCGCCGTCGCCGGGGCGGCCGCCGCCGCCCGCCGGGCCCAGGCGGCCCGGGCCGAGGAGCAGCGGGCCTGGGACGCCGAGCACGCCCAGCCCCCGCCGGTCGGGCGCCGTTGAGACCCCTACGCTCCGGCCATGGGACTCCAGGACCGCGCCGTGGCCGCCACCGTGCTCCGGGCCGTCGACCACGCCGTCGAGCGCCGCTGGGACGACGCCGTCCGCCGGGCCGGGGCCACCCGCGGGACGGTCGCCGAGCGGGTCGCCCAGGTGACCCGCGCCCTCGGCACCGAGCTGGCCGCGGTCGGCGCCACCACCGGCGGCATGGCCGCCCTGCCGGGCGTCGGCACCGTCGCCTCGCTGGCCACCTCGGCCGCCGACGTGGGCTGGACCACCACCCGGGCCTGCGACCTCGTCATGGCCATCGCCGCCGTCCACGGCCACACCGACGCCCCGCCCGACGAGCGGCGGGCCTGGGTCATCGCCGTGCTCGGCTACGGCGCCGGGGCGGCCGAGGCGCTGCCCCGGATCCTCGCCGCCGAGGAGGAGGCCGCCCGCGAGCAGGCCCGGGGACGGCTGTCGGGCGGGTCGCTGGCCGCCCTCAACCAGGGCTTCGCCCGCAACCTGGCCACCAAGTGGGTGATGCGCCGGCTGGCGGCCAGCGTGGGCAAGGCCCTCCCCTTCGGCATCGGGGCGGTCGTCGGCGGGGTGGCCAACCGGGCCAGCGCCCGCACGATCGCCCGCCACGCCGACCTCCTCTTCCACGCCCTCGGGGGACCCGGCCCCCGTGCCACCGACGGCGCCGGCGCCGTAGCCTCCGGCGGGTGACCGACACCCCCGCCGGCCTGCCGGTGCCGGTGGCGACCAAGGGCTGGCGCCAGCGGTTCACCGCCGACGAGATCACCCGCACGATCATCGACGCCGTCCACACCGCGGCCGAGTCGCGCTGGGAACCGGCGCAGGTGCGGGCCGAGGGGCTCTTCGGCGTGACCCACCCGCAGAAGCTGATCGCCGTGCGCAAGCACTTCCAGCGGGAGCTGGTCGGCCTCGGCACCGCCACCGGGGCGGTCGGGGCCCTGCCCGGCGCCGGCACGGCCACGGCGATCGGCGTCGGGCTGGCCGACATCGGCTGGGTGACGGTCCGCAACGCCGACGTGGTCCTCACCGTCGCCGCCCTCCACGGCCACACCCAGGCCGACGTCGAGGAGCGCACGGCGTGGATCCTCGCCGTCCTCGTCTTCGGCGACGCCGCCGCCGCCAGCTTCGAGGCCCTGGCCCGCGAGCTGGGCAAGAAGGCGGCCTCGGTGGCCACCTCGGCGACCATGAAGAAGATGAACAAGGCCATGGCCAAGAAGGTGTTCAGGTCCTACGGCACCAAGAAGGGCGTGCTGGCCCTGGGCAAGGCCCTGCCGTTCGGGGTCGGGGCCGTCTTCGGCGGGGTGTCGAGCCACCGCTCGCTCAAGGCCCTGGTCCACGACGCCGACCGCTTCTTCGCCCAGATCCCCCGGGTCGGCACCAACCCCCGGCTGGGCTGACCACCCGGTACCGTCCGGGGCCATGGCCATCGAGCTGGTGCCCCTCTGCGACATCGACATCACCCTGTCCGAGCAGGTCCTGGTCGGCGCCGGCCCGTCCGGGCTGCGGGTCGTGGCCGAGGTCGGGTCGGTCACCGTCGAGGGCGAGCGGCTGCGGGGCACCGGCAAGGGCACCTCGGGCGCCGACTGGCTGACGATCGTCGACGGCATCGCCACCGTCGACGTCCGCTTCACCGTCGCGACCCACGACGGCGCCCTCGTCTACGTCACCTACACCGGGCGCAGCGACTTCCGCGAGGGCCCGGGCGCCCACCCGATCTACGCCGCCCCCCTCTTCGAGACGGGCGACGAGCGCTACGCCTGGCTCAACCTGGTCCAGGCCGTCTCGAAGGGCACCTTCGACGGCACCCACGTCCACTACGAGGTCGCCGAGGTCCGCTGATGCCCACCCCCGCCACGCCCGCCGGCGAGCATGCGAGCGGCGCGACCAGGATGTCCCGGTCCCGCACCTACCCGGTGGCCCGCGACGACGCCTTCACCCGCATGCTGCCGATGCCCCTGGAGGACGTCTTCGACCGCCGCTTCGGCCCGCTCCCCCCGATCGTCCGGGTCGAGCAGGACGGCGTGTGGGGCACCGTCGGCCAGGTCCGCACGATCCACACCGGCGACGGCGGCGAGATGCGCGAGGAGCTGACCGTTCTCGACGCGCCCCACCGGTTCACCTACCGGCTGGTGCCGCGGGGCGGGCCGATGCGGCCCCTGGTCGACCACGTCGACGGCGAGTGGGTCTTCGAGCCGGTCGGGACCGGCTGCCGGATCACGTGGACGTGGACGGTGCACCCGACCTCGGGGGCGGCCGGTGTCGCCCTCCCCGTGTTCCGCCGGTTCTGGGCCGGCTACGCCCGGCGGGCGCTCGACCGGTTGGAGGACCGCCTGCTGGCGTCCTGAGCCCGACGTACTGTCGGGCCATGGTCGACGCCCCCACCGCCCGCCACCTGTACCAGCGGCTCGAACCACTCCACGGGTTCATCTACTTCTCGCCCGAGGCGGCCGAGGAGTACGCCACCCTCGGCCTGACCGGCCAGGACGGCTACTTCGCCTCGCGGGCGGCGGCCATGGGGGCGGTGGGCGCCGAGGTGGTGATCGCCACCTTCTTCAACTTCCAGCCCCACCTGGTCCGCAACGCCCTGCCGGCGGCGTGGGACGTGACCACGCCGGCCGAGGTCCTCGCCGCCCGCCTGCGGGGCGCCGATGCCACGCTGCGGCGGATCTTCGGCGAGGCCGTCGGCGTCTCGGTCGACGACCCCGAGCTGGCCGAGGCCGCCGCCCTGGCCCGTGCCGCGGCCGAGGCCTGTCGCCCCGAGGGCCGGCCGCTCTACGCCGCCCACGCCGGGCTCCCCTGGCCCGACGAGCCCCACCTCCAGCTGTTCCACGCCGTCACCCTCCTCCGCGAGCACCGGGGCGACGGCCACGTCGCCGCCCTCACCCTGGAGAACCTCGACAACGGCGACGTCCTCGTCACCCACGCCGCCAGCGACGCCTTCGGCCTCCCCGAGTGGATCCTCCAGCGCACCCGGGGCTTCTCCGACGAGGCCTGGGCCGACGCCAAGGCCCGGGTCCGCCAGCGCGGCCTGATCGACGACGACGACCACCTGACCGTCGAGGGCAAGGAGCTGCGCCAGCGGATCGAGGACCGCACCGACGCCGCCGCCCTCCCCCCGTGGCAGGCGCTGGGCGACGAGGGCTGCGCCCGCCTGCTCGAGCTGGCCCGCCCCTACGGCCGGGCTCTCCTCAAGTCCGGCATCTTCGGCGGCCCCCCGGGCTGAGCACCGCCTCAAGGTGCCAGGCACCTTGAGGCGGTCGCGGGGTCACGGGTCGGTGGCGAGGCGGCGGCGGGCGGCGTCGAGCTCGGCCGCCTCGACGGGGTCGGCCACGGTGGCGGCCAGCTTGGCCAGCGCCACCCGCCAGCGCCGGCGCACGTCCTCGGCCACCCGGGGGTCGGTGACGACGGCGTCGGGCCCCTCGATCCAGGCCAGGTCGCCCTCCATCAGCGCCAGCTGGTGCTCGACCTCGGTGTGGCGGGTGACGACCAGCGGGAGCCGGTCGGTCTTGGCCGCCGGGTAGTCGGTGCCGTCGACCAGGTCGTGGGCCTCGATGTGGAACAGCCCGGCGAGGAGGGCCACGGTGCGGGCGTCGGGCGAGTTGATCCCCGCCTCCAGGTGCGACACCGCCACCCGGGAGATCCCGAGCCGATCGGCCAGCTGCTGCTGGGTCCACCCCCGCTGGCCCCGCAGCGAGGCGATGCGCCCGGCCAGGGTCGCCGACCCGGCGGGGGCCGGTGGCCAGATCGGTTCCCACGTCGGCACCCACCCAGGCTGCCAGGTCTGCCAACTGAGTTGGCAGACGGCGGGGCGGGGGGCGATCAGACTCGGGCCCCATGACCAAGCGTGCGCTCAGCACCGGCATCACCGGCCAGGACGGCTCCCACCTGGCCGAG